>PABS01000090.1 GCA_002699325.1 Ponticaulis sp.
TCTTCGGGCAGATCAGGGAGCTTTTTCGCAATCGCTGCCAGCGTGGCACCTGAAGAAATGCCAACCAGCATGCCTTCAAGACGTGCGCATTCACGCGCATAGTGCTTGGCGTCTTCCGGATCGACCTGGATCGCTCCTGTCAGGAGCGAAGTATCAAGGTTCTTCGGGATGAAACCCGCGCCGATGCCCTGAATGGGGTGCGGGCCCGGATCACCACCTGAAATCACTGGCGATCCAGCGGGCTCAACGGCATAGACCTGAAGGTCGGGCCAGTATTCTTTCAGAACCTTGGCGCAGCCCGTGATATGGCCTCCTGTGCCTACGCCGGTAATCATCACGTCTGGCGGGGTCACTTTGAAGTCGACCAGGATTTCCTGAGCGGTACGCTGAACGTGCGCATCAATATTGGCTGGGTTTTCAAACTGCTGTGGCATCCATGAGCCCGGTGTTTCATCCACCAGTTCCTGCGCTTTCTCCAACGCGCCCTTCATGCCTTTTTCCTTTGGCGTCAGAACAAACTCAGCGCCATAGGCGAGCATCAGACGACGCCGCTCAATCGACATGCTCTCTGGCATAACGAGTATGAGCCGGTAGCCTTTGACGGCAGCAACCATGGCAAGGCCGATGCCTGTATTGCCGCTCGTCGGCTCGATAATAACGCCGCCTGGCTTGAGAATGCCTTTTGTCTCTGCATCTTCGATCATGGAGAGCGCGATGCGGTCTTTGATCGACCCGCCTGGGTTAGATCGTTCCGACTTGATCCAGACTTCCCGGTCTCCGAACAGGCGATTGATACGGACGTGCGGCGTGTCGCCAATGGTTTCTACCAGAGAATTCACTTTCATCGGGAGCCCTCCTCAAGCTCTTATTTTCTTCTTCTTATCTGATCGTAGCACAGGAAATCTCAAGACCGGTCCGACTGACTTNTCGNCGGCAGCGCTCGGATTCTTCTCTNTCCGCTTTCAAGATCNTGCCTCGATCTGGCTCAGACCAGNGATTTTCTCATGTGGATAATCGTGCTNGGACGACCGTTTGCGCCCANCCTTTCCTCCGTATGAAAGGCNTCATANCCGCGNACCTTGTANAGCGGTTNACCGGGAACCGTGGAGCCGAGCTCAATCGTTTTGAAGCCNGCTTCNCGNGCNGCATTNTCNCCGAGNGTNAANAGNAGNGTGCCAAGACCTTTCCGGATCCAGTCAGGATGGGTGTACATGGCCCGAATGCGCGCGGCGTGAATGGCCGGGTCAGACAGACTGTCATCGCGCCCGCTTGTCGCGTCGCCGCCAAAAAGAGTTCGGCGCTTGCCCCATCCACCGCAGGCCACCATGACCGGCGCCCCANCCACNTCAGTTTCAATAACGAAGTAGGTCTGGTCNGCGATCAGCGTTTTATCGACACCCATGGACTCNCGTGCTGCAGCGATCTCGTCCTCACTGAGNAACTCNCGCATATTGTGTTCAATCGACGCGGCCATGAGGTCCATGATCGCCGGAATATCATCGAGCTGTGCGATGCGGTGCGTGAATTCAGTCATCCGGGCGGCAATCCTCAGGTATATTGAGCGACATCTCAGCCGNACTCAGCCCCATTTTCAACCCGGCTTGAATTAGAAAAATTGATTTCACAATCGAATGCGGCTGCGCCCCGAAACATCGGTGATCAGGCGGCTTACAGCTGATCTGGCCAGTCGCGGTACAAAGCAAATCTGAGGTTGTGAACCATCCCATTCGCCGCAAAATGGCGGGCGTGGTTTTCACCTGTCTTCGGGGCCAGAACGCGAAATGCGTCGTCCAGTTGAGCAAGGTCGCGGGTTTCGATCATGATATGAAATTCGGGCATCCCATCTGGAGACAGGCCAAGCTTGCAGCGCGTCAGACGCCACCCTTCAAGGCGGCCCTCTGCCTTGAGACCATTCAGAAACCCGCTCAGGTTTTCTGCAAATTCACGATCTGACAATCCCGGTTTGAGATCACACCAGACATGATAGATATCCATGACACCCCTCGCCTTTGCCCGCGTTCTACACTAGCCCTATTCACCGACAACGGAGAAATTTGATTCCTTTGCAGGCGACTTCGAAAGACCTCAGCGTGCTGATCCCTTTCTACAATGAGGAAGGGAATGTGATGCCATTGCTGNAGGAGGTCACGCGCCTGCTCGATGGTATCNATTATGAAGTCGTCTGTGTGAATGACGCCTCGGATGATGCAACAGCAGCTGATCTCTCTGCAGCGGCGCAGCGTTGGCCCGATGTGGTCCGTGTTTTCACCCATATTGAGCGTAAAGGAAAATCAGCCGCGCTCTTCACCGGCCTGCGCCAGCTCGAGGGCGAATGGGTTCAGCTCCTTGATGGCGATGGACAGAATGATCCGGCAGATTGCCGCCGGCTGTTTGACAAGCATATCGCTAACGGAGCTCCGCCGGCGCTTGGCTTGATTGCCGGTCGTCGGACGAGCCGGAACGACTCTGGCTTCAAATGGCTTCAGTCCCGCGTGGCGAATGGTGTCCGTCGCTTCTGTCTGAAAGATGAGGTGACCGATACCGGGTGTGGTTTCAAACTGCTCCGCGCCCGCGCTTTCCGGGATTTGCCGTTCTTTGCCAGCATGCACCGCTTTCTACCGGCGCTCGTCAAACGCGCCGGCTGGGACATTATCGAAGAACCTGTCGCAGACAGAAAGCGCTGGCATGGCCAGTCCAAATACGGATTTCTGGACAGGCTGTTTGCTGGAATTTTTGATCTTCTGGGATTGATCTGGCTTGTCCGTCGCGGCGGCTATGGCATCGCACGCGAAGGCGATGATCCGCGCCTTAAGCGCTGATCAGTCGCTCGCCANTTGAAGGCTTTCAGGCAGGAANGCTTCGTCCGGTTCTGCAAGAATTTCACCTTCAGCAAGGCGCACTGCCGGGCAGGCTTCTTGCGTGAATGGCAGATAATAAGCCGTCTTCCCATCTGGAGCGACAATCTCAAGAAGGTCATCTGCGCCGAAATTCTGTACGGCTTTCACTTTGCCGAGGGCGCGCCCATCGGTGTGAACCACGCGTAGCCCCAGAAGGTCATCATAATAGAACTCATCTTCCTCAGGCGGCGGCAGGGCATCGCGATGAATATAGAGCTTGGTGCCCTTCATCTCTTCCCAGTCTTCGCGNGAGCGCGGGTNNTCNACCTGAACAACAAANTGNGCCTTNGCNGGNCNNGCNGACTTNGCNTCGATGAGCGGCTNNCCCGTCTCATCGAGTAGCGGGCCATAGGCAAAGCAGTCTTCGGGCAAGAGCGTAAAGCTGCGGATCCGGACTTCTCCCTGAACGCCATGCGCGCCAGCAATGGCGCCGACGCACACGAGCTCATGATTGGACGGCATGTGACCTCGACCAGTAAGACTTCTGTTAAACCAGCCGTACCTCTACTTCTGCCCAACAGGTTTCAGCAAGCGCGCTGATCATTTGCGCTCCTGATTTCTGCGGATCAGCATTTCCTGCTTGCTCTCATTCCGGCGCGGACGAACGGGTTCGGGCTGAGGCTTGGGCGCTACACGTGTCATTTCCTCGCGTCGAGCCTCTGCTTCGCGTGCCGCTTGTTCCCGGACTGCACGTTCGCGCTCCTGCTGTTGAGCAATCATCTGCTGACGACGGGCCTCGGCCTGACGCGCAGCCTCCTGCTGCGCCCGCACCTCGTTTTCTCGCTGCGCCTCCAGCTGCTGGCGGCGTGACTCTATCCGACGTTGTTCAGCTTCACGCTGCTGAACTGCAGCTTGAGCGTCCTGAACGCCCTGGCGTTCAGCGGCGCGCCGACGGATCTCCTCAGCATCCACACGCTCGCGCTCAGCCTGAGCCCTTAATTGTTCGATCCGCTGACGTTCAGCCTCCCGGTCCCGGGCTTGTTCTGCTTCGCGGTCTCGCGCGTTTTCCACGCCTTGCTGCTGTCGTACGGCGCGGATGCCGGGCGGAAGNCCTGTCACATTATCTTCTGGCCCACCGACGAGNCCNTGATTTGAGCGATTACGGTNGNCGTCGCGNTGCTGGTTTCGNTCTCTTTCGCGGTCATCGTGCCCACGATCATGATCTCGGTCGCGTTCCCGGCCTCGATTACCGCGATCGTCGTTGTGATTGCGATCCCCGGCGCTGACCCGTCGGATGGAAGAGATATTGTCATTCATCCGCACGGCTCCGAGATCACCCGAAGATGCTGAAACGATCTGGCAACGCCCGCCAAAGTTCGAATTTTCACAGACTTCCCATGTGCCAGAGCGGATCTGAACAGAGCTGATGCGATCATTCAGACCGAGCGTTCCGACATTGGGAATGTCCGTGCTGACGCCAACAGAGCGCCCCTGATAGTTGCCGTGCTCGAACAAGACGATATCGCCCTGATTGCCCCGGCCATGGCCTTCCCGATCATGGTCACGGCCATGATGGCCCTCATGATCTCTGTCGTGATCGCGGTCATGACCGCGACCACCATGCCCGTATCCGACCCGGCGGACAGATGAAATCATATCATTCAGCGTCAACAGATCGAGCGAATAGGTGTTCGCGTCAATGATTTCGCAGCGGCCACGGAANTTGGAATCGGTGCAGATTTCCCATTTGCCCCGACGGATCTCGATCGAGCTGACCTCNTCATTGAAGTAGAGNGAGCTCAGATCCCAGGCATTCTGGTTCAATCCATAGGCTGGCCCGNTATAATTGATGTCGCGATATAAAACGATGTCGGCATTGTTCGGACCGCGATAGCCATTCCAGTCGCGTCCGGCGTCATAGCCATAGTCATCATACGGGTTGTAGGGATTGTACCGGCCATACCGGCCGTAATCACCATAGCGTCCGGTCCTGTATGTGTCGGCATAGCCATAATCATAGGCGGAATAGCCCCAGGCATCATACGGATCCATCTCCGACAAATTGCCGAAGAAATCGGCCTCGTAGAAGACGACGTCTCCGTAACGGTTCAACCCGAAGAGCGTGCCGTGTGGATAAGGATTGCGCGGGCTGGCCGGCCGTACAGAGGAAATCCGGTCACCCAGACCGAGTTCATCGAGGTCATCCACGCTCTCGCGGACAACGAGGCACGGGCCTTCGAAGTTGATATCGCGGCAGACGAGCCAGCCTGCACCGCTACCCCGGATATCGAGGGATGCTGCGCGGTCATTGAAGTTCAGATAATCGAGGGAAGGCTCCGGCCCTTCGATAACGCGCGCCACACCATAATAATCTTCACCATCGAACAGAACGAGCTGAGAGTTCGATCCCCGATAGCCATCGCCATAATGACGGGTCGCTGGTTCATTGCTCGTTTGCGCCGTTGTCGTACAACCCATAGCCGCCAGCGCACATCCAAGTGCCAGAGCTGAAGTCGCCGCGTATTTCATGTGTTTCTCTCCGCGCTCTTCCCCGAGTTTTAACACACCATAGACCAGATTAGCTGAACGGCTGATAACAGGCGGCAACAAAAAAGCCCTCGCATTTGGCGAGGGCTTCCTAAAATTGTGTTCTAGATCAGTCGGTTAGCCAATGCGGCGAACCGAGGAGATTCTGTCGTTCATTCGAATGGCATGGGCTGAGTTCACCGAGCCAGTGATGACTTCGCACTGACCGCGATAACCAACCTCCGAACAGACCAGCCAGCGACCAGAGGTGACCCGCATCGAACTCACTTCGTTATTGATGCGCAGTTGGTCGAGGTCATAGATGTCCGAACTCACTGGAACGGACCAGCCGTTATAATTGCTGTGCTCATAGAGAACGAGCGCACCCTGGCCGGATCCGTAATAGCCACCCTGATCACGGCGGTGCCCGCGGTCCCAGCGGTCATTGTCATGCCTGTTGTGTCCATAACCACGGCCACGATCCCATCCGCGATGGCGGTCATAATCTCGATCACGCCCGTATCCATTGCCGCCAGCATACCCATCGACACGACGGACCGATGAGATGTTGTCGTTCAGGCGGATATAGCTGGTGTTAGGGATGCTGGCGTCGATAATGCGGCAAGATCCGCGGAAATTCCCATCTACACAGACCTCCCACCGACCGCGTCGCACTTCGATCGAGCTTACACGGTCGTTGAAGCCGAGCCGGTCGAGACCGGCCACCGACTGATCGATTGGCAAAGCGCGACCACGATAGTTGTCGTGCTCATACAGGATCAGATCGCCAGAGGCGCGCTGACCATAATTTGATCCGAAATATTGCGCACTTGCGGGCATGGCTGCCATCAGGGTTGATGCGGCGCCGAGCATGAGTGCTGAAGCGAATTTACCTATCTTCATTTTGTCATCTCCACTTCCCGGGAGTCGTCCCGAATGGATGCAGTTTAAGAAATTGCGTCTGAACCTGAGATAACCGCCTGTTGTGGAAAATAGTTCCGCCCAAAACAAAAAGCCCCCGCCGCGAGGCGAGGGCTTTTCACCAAACGAAAAACTCGTCAGGCCGGTTCTACTCGGCTTTTTCTTCTTCAGAAGACTCTTCAGCAGGAGCTTCTTCTTCAGCTGGCGCAGCGGCCGCTTCAGCTTCAGCAGCTTTCTTGGCTTCTTCTTTTTCTTTCTTCTCTTCAGCGCGTTCTTTCGCCTTCGTGCCTGGCTCACCCTTGTTCGGGTTGTTGCCATGCTCCCAGGCGTAAACTGGTTTGCCGTCGACTTCGATCTGGCTCAGGAAGCGCGCAACGCGATCTGTTGGCTTGGCGCCTTTTGCGATCCATGCCGCAGCCGCTTCACCGTCGATCTGAACGCGATTGTCAGAGTCTTTTGGCAGACGTGGGTCATAGCTACCGATCTTGTCGATGAAGCGACCATCGCGTGGTGCGCGAGAGTCCGCAATGACCACGCGGTAGAAAGGACGTTTTTTCGAGCCGCCGCGGGCGAGCCTGATTTTGAGAGCCATGGTGTATCTCCTTAAGTATCTTATGGCTTCGGTTTAGGCCAACCACATTGGAAAGCCCGGGGTTTGAGCAAACGCTCGGTCTATTCCCCTCCCACTGGTGGGGAGGGGATAAAGGGGTGGGGGGCTGTAACAGCCTCGACAATTTTTGCAAATACGGAATCCGGCCCGCCAATTACATCCTCATTCGTAAAACGGAAGACGCGATAACCTTGCGATTTGGCAAAGGCTTCCTTATCGGCGTCTCGAGCCTGAACCTCTGGCAACCGATGGATGCCACTATCGACCTCGATAATGAGTTTTGCGCCGTGGTTCGCAAAATCGAAGACATAGGGCCCAATCGCGACCTGCTTACGGAAATGCGAATCCGGCACCTGCTTCAAAAGCTTCCACATCTTCTTTTCGGCATGGGTCATGCTCAGGCGCAGGCGTTTGGCACGCTTATTGGCAGAGGCGATATCTTTCTGGCGTTTCTCAGGCATAACAACGTTCTCCTCCCTCTCCCCTCGTGGGAGAGGGATCGAGGGAGAGGGGGACCTGGCAATTAGCCCCCCACCCCAACCCCTCCCCACAAGGGGGAGGGGCGGTGAGACAGTTGAGGTCTGGATCATGTATCACCATTCTCCGACCGGATTTTCTCGTGGTGGCGAATAACTTCCGCCACGATAAAACTCAGAAATTTCTCAGCAAAGGCCGGGTCCAGCCCTGCATCATCGGCCAGTTTGCGAAGGCGGAAAATCTGCTCCGCCTCGCGCGTCTTGTCTGACGGCGGCAGGTCGGTTTCCGCCTTCAGAACGCCGACCTGTTTGGTCAGCTTGAAGCGCTCGGCCAGAGTGTGCAGCAGCACCGCGTCGAGATTGTCGATTGAGGCGCGCAGACGCAGAAGATCATCCATAGGCGAGGTCATGGCTCTCTCCATACTATTAGCTTCCGCGCCAACCGATTTTCGGACTCTAGAATGGAAGAAACAGCTCCTCTGAACAGTTGTTGCCGTTCTGCGGTCTCGGCTGGATTAGCTGATAAGACACTGTCTCGCAGCTTTTGCATGGCGGAGACGACCTGTTGGGCGAGCTTATCTGTTCTTCCAGAAAGCATGAAAACTACTTCTTCTGAGGACGAGAGGAATCGCTCCATTAACGCATCGCTGTAAGACAAGTTTTCCTCGAAATATCTCGCGTACGCCTCACGCTTCCATTCCTCTTCGGTATTTGGAATCGCGATGATGAAGTTCTTCTCGACTCGAATTGTGTTTGAGAGACGGTTACAACAAACTGTCACTTCGACAGCAAGTGCCTGAAATTTTTCGATCCAAGAGAATCTGATCTCCGCTGCTTTAACGTTGGAATTCCAGAGAAACTGCAGAATAGCGAGTATCAGGGTGACAAATACACCTGACAGTGCGACATACTCTCCAATCATTTCTTCTTATCCCCGGGATGAAGACCGGGCAGGCCACCTGGCAGACCCGGAAGTCCACCACCTCCACCGCCGCCAAGGCCCGGAAGGCCATTGCCGGTCAGCGCGCCCGGTGCGTTGCGAGCGGCCATTTTGGCGATATCGGCCTGATTGACGCCCATGCCGCCCATAGCGCCCATCAGCCCCTTCATACCGCCCTTGCCCATTTTCTTCATCATGGTGGCCATCTGCTGGTGCATTTTCAGCACCTTGTTGACCTCAGACACATGAACACCGGCACCTGCGGCGATGCGTTTGCGGCGTGACGCATTGAGCAGCGCCGGCTTGGCGCGCTCCTTCTTGGTCATGGAATAGATGATGGATTCCTGACGCTTCAGAACCTTGTCATCAACATTCATGCCAGCCATGGCCTGTTTGGCCTTCTTGGCGCCGGGCAGCATGCCCATAATACCGCCAAGGCCGCCCATTTGCTGCATCTGTTTCAGCTGGCCAGCGAGGTCATCCAGGTCAAACTGACCTTTGGCCATTTTCTTGGCGAGACGTTCGGCCTTCTCGGCATCCATCTGCTCGCCGGCTTTTTCGACCAGCGAAACAATGTCACCGCGGCCCAGAATACGTCCGGCAATCCGCTTGGCAGAAAAGATATCAAGCCCGTCGAGCTTCTCGCCCACACCGAGGAATTTGATCGGCAGGCCGGTGACTGCACGCATAGAGAGCGCCGCACCGCCACGTCCGTCACCATCCATACGCGTGAGGACAAGGCCCGTGAGTGGCAGTCGCTCATTAAAGCGTTTAGCAGTTTCAACGGCGTCCTGACCGGTGAGCGCATCGGCGACCAGCAGGGTTTCCTGAGGCTTGGCAAAATCGGCAACGGCTTCGGCCTCGGCCATCATCTGTTCATCAAGCGTGGTGCGACCGGCGGTATCGAGCATGACAACGTCGAAACCCTGAAGCTTTGCCGCCTGCAGCGCACGTTTGGCGATATCGACCGGCAGCTGATCCTTGACGATTGGCAGCGCACTGACGCCCGCCTGCTCTGCCAGAATGCCGAGCTGTTCCATGGCCGCAGGGCGACGCACGTCGAGCGACGCCAGAAGCACCTTCTTGCGCTCTTTTTCTTTGAGGCGCTTGGCAAGCTTACCGGTCGTTGTCGTTTTACCCGAGCCCTGCAGGCCCGCCATCATGATCACAGCTGGCGGACTATCAATGCGCAGCTTCGGCGTATCTTCCTCTTCGCCGCCCAGCATTTCCACCAGTGCGTCATGGACAATCTTGATGACCATCTGACCCGGTGTGACCGATTTGATCACTTCCTCGCCGACGGCCTGTTCCTTCACCTTGCCAATGAACTCTTTCACGACAGGCAGCGCCACATCAGCCTCAAGAAGGGCCACGCGGATTTCGCGCATGGCCGCGCTGACGTCTTTTTCTGACAATGCGCCCCGGCCTGTAAGGCCGTCGAACACATTGGTCAGTTTATCCGTCAGTGCATCAAACATGCGTTCATCCTCTTTTTGCTGATCCCAAACATATGGGACCTGCCATTAAAGCAAAAAGCCCCGCCGGGCGACTCTTCGCTGGGCGGGGTGCACGCCTGCCAGTGCAGGAATGCGCGCTTACTTCAATTTCGCTGCGCTCATAGCCGATAAGCTGTCAGAGGTCAAAGGAGATGTGCGTCGTGACGGGTATTTCGCCTGTGGCGGGAATGCAACAGACTGCAAATGTCACTCGATTCGCGGAACTATCGGCACGGTCCACAAGTTACTTTTTGGTAAATTTCAGAAAGTGACCGCCATGACCCTGTCCGCCAAAACTCTGATCCCAACTGCTCTCACTGCGCTTGCGGCCGTTGCGCTGCCAGCTTCAGCTGCGGATGCTAAGCCGAGAACATTCATGGATATGGCGTACGGATCTGCAGCGATGAGCGGTGATCAGGTCTGCCGCGAGACACTTCACGATCTGCAGCTTGTTGACCATTCAGGCGACGGCGAATCCAACACCACTTGTACCTATCGCGCTGATAGTGGCCTGACACTGAAAGCCGATATAACCTCGGCCCAAGACCAGAGTCTTCAGTCGCAATTCGACCGCGTGAGTCATATTCCAGGCGAAGAAATGAAGGCAGACAGCCTTCTATGCGAGACAAATTTGTCCATGATTATTGCAATGAACAAGCGCTCTGGCGGCGAGATCACAGATGGTGATCTGCCACTGGACGATCTTCAGCGTTGCAAGGTTTCAAGATCTGACGACGCGCTGACGCTGGTCAGCCTGCAGGACCTCGACGGAACCCGGATCAAGGTTGAGGTAACCGCACCCGTCGGCGAAAAAGCACTGGATGACATGATAAACCATTCCGCCTGGTTTCATGCGTCACAGATGAGCGATGATCTTCTGAACATGATCCTGCCGCCGGTGACCAACCAGACGGCCTGATCACAGACAAGCGATCTTCCCAGACAAAAAGGGGTCTCAGAGCAAAACGCTCCGAGACCCCTTTTTGCATTTGCCTGAATGCGTCGGCTGACTAGGTCAGAATCACGACTTTGCCTGTGGCCTTTCGGTCGGCCAGATGCGTGATGGCCTCGCCAGCCTTCTCCAGTGGAAATGTTGCCGAAACGTGCGGCTTGATCTTTCCGTCAGAATAAAAGCCGAACAGCTCTTTCACATCTGTTTCGTACTGATCCGGGAACTGGCGCACCCACGCGCCCCAGAAAACACCGCGAATATCGCAGGACTTCAGAAGCGTCAGGTTGAGCGGAATTTTTGGAATACCCGCCGGGAAACCCACAACCAGATACCGGCCTTCCCAGTTCATAGCGCGCAGGCTTGGCTCGGCATAGTCACCGCCCACCGCGTCATAGATGATATCCACACCGCCGCCGGAGATTTCCTTGATCTGATTGGACAGCTCTTTCTGCTGATCACGGCTGAGCTCTCCGGTCGGGTAGACCAGCCCTTCATCAGCGCCTTTAGACAGGCAAAAATCCACCTTTTCCTGCGTCGAACAGGCTGCAATGACTTTAAGACCCATGGCCTTGCCAAGCTCAATCGCGGCAACGCCGACACCGCCCGCAGCCCCGAGGATAAACAGCGTTTCACCTGGCTTCGGATCACCGCGGCGCTTGAGCCCGTAATAGGATGTTCCATAGGTCAGGATGAATGCAGATGCCTCGTCAAATGGCATGTCGTCTGGGATCGGCAGACAGCGCGCGGCCTCAATCACCAGCTCTTCGCGATAACCGCCCCAGCCGCATGAGCCAATGACCCGGTCACCAGCCTTGAGGTTCGTCACGTCAGACCCCACAGACTTCACAATACCTGAAACTTCTCCCCCCGGAGAAAACGGGCGTTCAGGTTTGAACTGATATTTGTCCTGAATGATCAGCACGTCAGGAAAGTTCACGCCAATGGCTTTGACTTCAAGAACAACTTCCTTCGGGCCGGGGGTCGGTGACTCCAGCTCAACAAGCTCAAGTGTCTCTGGACCACCGGGTTGTTTTGAAACCACAGCTTTCATGGGCTATCTCTCCTAATGACTTAGCTATTGCCTTTTTCGACGCGGACGGTAGCTGACTGCCAATCGTCTGTGAAGCTTGTGCAACGCAACACCGTAGAGTTCTAGGAATTATATGTCTGACCCGATTTGGGCGATCGCCATTCATGGCGGTGCTGGCCCGGCCCACAAGGAAGATTATTCAGAAGAAATCGCACATATGCGAGGCGTTCTGAAGGAAGCCAAACGCCAGCTGGCGAAAGGTGGCGCTGCGCTGGACGTTGCGCAAACCGCTGTTCGCGCATTGGAAGAAAGTGGCCACCACATCGCCGGACGCGGCGCCTCGCCCAATAAAGACGGAAAATGGGAACTTGATGCAGCCATCATGGATGGCGACACCCGTAATGCTGGTGCGGTCGGCGCGCTCCGTGGGTTTCGCAGCCCCATTGATTGTGCGCGCACCATTCTTGATGTGTCTCCGCATGTGTTTCTTGTCGGCAAAGGTGCATCACGCTTTCTGAAAAAGCGCGGCCTGGAGCGGGTTCATAACCCTTCACGCTACTATAAGCCCTCGGTCCAGGCTGCGGTGGAATCCGGCGAACTTCAGCACGGCACGGTCGGCGCTGTTGTACTGGACAGTGAAGGCCGGCTTGCAGCGGCCACCTCCACCGGCGGCCTCCTCAATAAACAACCGGGTCGCATCGGCGACACGCCGATGATCGGCGCCGGCACATGGGCAGATGAGCGCGTCGCCGTCTCCTGCACTGGCCAGGGTGAGTACTTCATCCGATGCGCAGCCAGCGCGGACCTTTCTGCGCGCATCCGCTACAATAAGAGCGATCTTACAAATGCGGCGGCCTGCGTTCTGGAAGATATTTCCTATCTTGGCGGACAGGGCGGCCTCATCGCCATAGACCGGCTCGGGCGCGTTACCATGCCGTTCAACACCATCTCCATGAAGCGCGGTTTCGCGACATGGAGGGACGAACTTGATGTGAAGGTGTTTTAAGCGGTGAGAGGCTATTTCGCGATCGGTGCCGAGGGCATTTCCAAACCGATGAATCTTGGCGCACTGATGCGCACATCGCACGCCTTCGGCTCCAGCTTTGTCTTTTCTGTCGGCGCAGCAGAGAAGATCAAGACCATGTACAAGTCTGACACCTCAAAAAGCTTTGAGCATGTGCCCTATTATCAGTGGGACAGCGTAGACACCATGGCCCTGCCTAAGGGCTGCACTCTGGTCGGCGTGGAACTGACCGACGACGCGATCGAACTTCCAAGCTTCCGCCATCCCACTGCAGCGGCCTATGTACTCGGCAGAGAGCGCGGCAGCCTGACACCTGAAATGATCGAGAAATGCGCTTTCGTGGTCAAAATACCGATGAAGTTCTGCGTGAACGTGTCGGTCGCTGGCGCACTGGTCATGTATGACCGCATGATCTCCATGGGCAAATTCGCCGAACGCCCAGTCACACCGGGACGCCCGATGTCGGCCAAGGAGCTGAACCTGCTTGAGGGACGGCGGAAATAGATCAGGGCAGATTCAGCTGCCAGGAGACGCCGAACTTGTCGTTCAGCCAGGCAAACATCTCGCTGAAGCCGTAATCATCCAGAGGCATCATTATGTCGCCATCTTCACAAAGGATGTCGTGCGCCTCGATCAACTCTTCTTCGTTTTCGAAATTAATGTAGATCGAGGTCGACGGCGTGAAGGTGAAGTCATGCGGATTGGGACTGTCGGCAAGCATGAGCTGGTGATCGCCGATGCGCAGCCGTGAGGGCAAAAGCTTGCCTGCCATCTCGCCAGCGTCTCTCGGATAATGGTGAATGGCTGTGATTTCAGTGTCACGAAATACACGCTGATAGAAGTGAAGCGCTTCTTCGGCATTTCCCTGAAAGAGAAGATAGGTCGCGACGTGCATAGAAAGGCCTTTCCGGCAAAGTGACGGTGGCCTCTCTTCTAACCGAAGAATTTCTGGACGAAACCCAGAAGACCTTCGAATTTCAGACCGCCATCACGGACTGCCAGAGCAAAACAGACTTCGCCCTCATCAGCCACCGGTTTGTGGGTATGCTCAGGCCCCACCATGGCGACGTCGCCTGGACCATAAGAGCCGTATTCATCGGTAAAGCCGCCTGAAACGACGAGTGTATACTCTGCGCCGTCATGGGTATGGCGTGGTGCGCCGCATCCGGGCTCAATCCGAAGAAGTTCTGTCGTCACATCCGGNCTGACCTCCAGCTGAAGGACNCGCAGGCCCTTGCCTGCATACTTCCAGCCGCCATGCACACANGTCTGCNAAGCCACTTCCTGTAGNGGTTGNGGCANACGGATCAGCTCATCGACCATTTTGGTGGCCAGATTNGCNGCTTTTNGNCCGGCTTCNGGATTGCTTTCCAGCGNCTCAATTCGGTCCAGCGCACGGTCAACGGCGCGNAACGACATGGGTGCTGGCGTCTCNGTTTCGAGGAAAAATCCCGACACACTATCTGCGGCCCGTAATTCNCGGCACACATCCGGCCTCAACGCGGCCTGNGTCTCCACCATAAGGCGCAGACCAGGGTCCAGCGTTCCAGCTGAATAGGCGCTGTAGAAGTCTTCACCCAGATCGTGATCCTCTGTCACACTCACGCTCCACACTTTCCTAAATCTCTCCCGACGAATGATTAGAAAAAAGTTTCANTNCCATTGGTTCATCGTGTCACCTAATCTGGAGCGAAGTCGCTGAAAAGCGAGCCTGATCCTCGATTTTACCGTGCCAATGGGTATTTTGTATTTCGTTGCGATCTCGGAATGCGACAGACCATCAAAAAAGGCCGCCTTCAAAAGGCGTCGCTGCTCAATCGGTAATTCCGACATTGCNTCGCGTACGCCAACCTCGATCTGCAGCGTTTCCAGCGCGCTTTCCGGATGCGGTAAAGCACTCGGCGTCAGCGCTGGCTCATCAGCTTCCACATCAAGCACCTTATTGCGCCGATAGGCATCGATCCGCCGGTTGCGCGCGATACGGAAAATCCAGGTTGAGGGCGATGACTGCGAGCGGTCATATTGTTCGGCCTTGCGCCAAACGGTGATCATGACTTCCTGAGCCAGCTCTTCGGCCTGAATATCATCAGATCCAAGCCGCATGAGATAGCTTTTCAGTCTCGGCGCGAAAAAATCGAACAGCTCAGTAAAGCCTTTACGGCACTTGCGTTCAGCGATCGCCTCAAGGGCAAGCGCATGCTTTTCTCGCTCGGGGATATCCGGCCCAGTTCTGGGAGGGTCGGTTTGAAGCACGATTTCGCCTCCGTTACGCGTTAAGCGAACTCTATCAGGTCACATATGGGGCGCAAATCACGTTTGGCGAATGATATTTCCGGATGAATCTCCAGAAGAGTCATGTCAGACTGAGGCTGGTCTTGTTGTTTTACCGGTCTATTTGCCGATCAGTTAACCAAGCCGTCATGACTCGCCGGTACATGTTAAGCTCTGAAGAAGGATTGGTTTCAGGATGAAACGGATACTGTTGTCCCTTTTGGTTTCTGCCCTCGCCGTTCCGGGTGCGCACGCGTTTGACTATGTCGCGGGCTACCGCGATTGGGCGGTCTACAGAGATACTGTGAATGGCGAGCCCGTTTGCTATGCAACCACGCGCGCCGAAGACAAATCGCCCAAGTCAGCCGATCACGGCGACGTCGTCTTCTTCGTTTCGTATTTCCGCAATTCAAGTCAACCACAGGCCAGCCTGCGGACTAATTTCAGCTTCCGCGAAGATCGCCCGGCGCGCGCCGAAGTCTCGAGCCGCGGCTGGAAGCTCTATCCGGCTGGCAATGAAATCTTCGCCATGAATGAAGATGAAAATTCAATCGCTGAGGCCCTGCGTCGCGGATCAGAATTGCGCATCGAAGCGGTTTCAGCTCGCAACACCGAGGTCGCCTATCATTTCTCGCTATCCGGCTCATCCAACGCGATCGATAAGGCAAAGTCTCTCTGCGGCTAAAGNGGATAGCGCTGGCTGAGATAGGCCGGCGCGAAAATCCAGACAAAGTGAATAATCCGCAAGCCGCTGCCAGGCGCCACCCATAGCGGCTGCCCTCAAACTATTGTCCCATTCAGGCCATTTGTGTTACACGGCGCGATCCCGGAGCACCAGACAATGACAACGCGCCTCGACCTTTCGCACGCGGCACCAGCAGAAGCTGTGCCAGTATCGCCCCCGACGAACCTCGCCGGCATGGGCTTTGAGACGCTGCGCGAAATTCTGACCGAGCGCGGCATTGAGCCGAAAAAGGTGAATATGCGCGCCCGTCAGCTCTGGCGCTGGGTGTATCACTATGGTGTGCGTGACTTTTCCGGCATGACCGACATTGCCAAGGATCAGCGCGCGGCGTTTGCCGAATGGTTCGAGCTGGAGCGGCCGAAAATCACTGAGGCGCTCGTCTCGGTAGATGGCACGCGCAAATGGCTGATCGAATACGGCCCAAACACTGAAGCCGAAACGGTTTTCATTCCAGATGTCGGCCGGGCTGGCGCGCTCTGCGTCTCATCCCAGGTTGGCTGTACGCTGAACTGTTCATTCTGCCATACCGGCACACAAAAGCTTGTTCGCAACCTCACCTCTGCCGAAATCGTGCGCCAGGTCATGATTGCCCGTGATGCGCTGGATGAGTGGCCGACCTCCAACGAAAACCGCAAGCTGACCAATATTGTGTTCATGGGTATGGGCGAGCCGCTCTATAACCTCGACAATGTCGCCGACGCGATCGACACGATCAGCCATAATGAAGGCATTTCCTTTGGCCGTCGCCGGATCACGGTCTCAACGGCAGGTGTTGCGCCGCTCATTCCAGAGCTGGGTCGACGCACCAATGCCATGCTCGCCATCTCTCTGCACGCAACNAATGACGATCTGCGCAACGAGCTTGTTCCGCTGAACAAGAAATACGACCTCAAGGAACTGTTCNACGCCATCCGTGCCTATCCGGATCTCGGCAATTCGAAAAAGGTCACTTTCGAATACGTCATGCTGAAAGGCGTCAACGATTCCATGGCCGAGGCGAAAGACCTGTTGCGCCTGCTCAAAGGCGTGCCGGCCAAGATCAACCTTATCCCATTCAATCCATGGCCGGGCTCTCAATATGAGTGCTCTGACTGGGAAACGATTGAGACCTTCGCCGAAGTTCTGAACCGNGCAGGCTATTCCGCGCCGATCCGCACACCGCGCGGNCGCGATATTCTNGCNGCCTGTGGTCAGCTTCGCTCTGAAAGCGTGAAACAACGCGCNTCNGANCGCCGCAANGCNGAGATGGCGGCAAAAGCGGCTGCCGAAACGCCNGCTGAGTAGGCGTTTCTAAAAGGTTCCACTCACTCGAACGGAAAAGACCTGTGTGCCGAAGGGGCCGCCCTTTTGTTTGCGCTGATCGGTCGAAAGGATCACGCCTGTCGCCCNTGGCGGGATGGANGGATCATTCGGATCGCCAGCATAGAAGGTACGTGTACGGAATTCCTCTGGATGAAAGATGTTCTTCGCATCCGCCCGGATGGTGACGCCCCAGAGAGCTGTTGTTTCTGCGAACAGGCTGACGCGCTCACCGGGCCTTACATTGCGAATGGTTTCGAGCCGTTTGAAGAACACTTCATCAGAGGTTCGTTCCACACTCGCACCCCAGGCTGATTGCCAGCTTGGCAGNTCCTGCCGGAAAGACAGATCATAATTCCATTCCCGGTCTTCGGAAAAGCGCCGGTCAACGCCCGTAATGGGATCGGTGACATTCGTGGTGCGCCACTCGCCGGAATACCGCAGTTCCGAATTTGGGATAATGGCGTCAAGACGCGAAGTGCCCTGCACTTCNACCCCTGTGCGTGTGCCGTCGCCAATATTGCCATAAGCATCNCTGCGACCGATGACGACAAACTCTTCCACATCCTCAACCATGTCNTGATAGAGGGCGAGCGTGACCGCACCTGCCGGCCCGAAGCGACGGTCATANTCNGCGCGNAGCTTCCAGGTCTTTTCNGGCTCNAGGTTTGGATTGCCNCGAACAGAGAAATCATCGACCACATTCACTGCNGTNGCGAACTGCGAGAAATTGAGCTGCGAGACNTCNCGCTCNACACTGGCNCGGAACTGGTTGGACGGNTCGAGCTGATAGGTCGCCACAAGCCGGGGCTTGGGATAGCTGAANTCCCGCTCTTTTTCCTCATCACCNGTCTGCGTGATCTGCGANATCTCGAANACAAAGCCAGCTTCCANCGTGAGCTTTTCGGTCAGTTGCCAGATNTCNGTGATNAANGGNTCAAACCGAACCTCNTCNACGCGGGCGTCAGNCACCGCGATCGGCACCGGNACAGGNCCCGCGCCGAAATCGTCAATGATATCAAGAGTNGTGTCGCGATAGTTGAATGCGCCTTCCAGGCCGAAGTCCAGCGTGTGTTTGTCGGTCACCTGCCAGGACAGAAAACCCCTGCCAACCCGCTCACCCGACCTGACATCCTGCGAGATGGTCTGCACTTTGGTCAGGCCCGAGGGTGAGAAGGAGTTGTAAACGTCGNTCTGATCATAAGTCGACAGGCTGTAAAGACCGATCAGCTTGGCCGTCAGGCGGTCTGAAAACCTGTGCTCCCAGTCACCCCCAATATCGACCTCATGGTTATTCTCAATCTCGGTGCGACCAGCGAGCCGGAAGACCGGATCTGGCATCCGCGGATCATAGAGCAGAACGCCAATGCCCTGTGTCTTCCATTCCGGTTCATATTCGATATTGAAGTTCAGGCTGTCCCGCGTTGTGGGGGTCCAGCCAAGAAGGGCTGATGCCTGAATACCGATTTCATTGGGCTGGCCATAGGTCTCACGATAACTCGTAATCTCTCCATCGGCATTTCGGCTGACCTCAAAACCCTCACCACGACCGCGCAGATTTGGCGCCTGCAAATCGAGAGTCAGATCCGCCGTCTCGCTCAGCGCAAGAGTCTTGGTCAGTTGAAGTGTCCAGCCAAGGCGTTCGGAATATTGAATATCGCGAAGCTCGGCGATAAAGGTCGTGGGCGTTCCACCCGCCGCTGTTTCCTTCAGGACCACATTCACAAGCTGGGTCTGGCCGCGCACATCCACGTTAGCAGCCGTGCCTGAAAGCAGCTCGATCCGCTCAACGGATCCGGCAGGGACGCGCTTCAATTGCTCAGAACTGCCGGTTTTCGAAGACGGCCGCTCACCATCAATCAGGATATTGCCCGCCGTTCCGCCGAACCCGCGTCGGTTGGCGCCGTTGTCAATGGAAAACCCCGGCACGCGGGAGACCATGTCGAACGCTGTGACCGGATTGTATTGCTCAAAATAATAGGCAGAAAAGGTCTGCACGCCATCCGTGGCCGGCCTCGTCGGCTCTGCGAGCGTTGCATCTTCATCTGCTGGTGTCTGTCCGATTGCCAGTGGCGAAAGCGCAGCAATCATGGCTGCGCCGCAGATCACATATTTCATGTGACGCATAAACGGCCCTCCCCGGCCTATGTCTTGTATAATTATGAGCGACCGGCTTGGCACAGTTTGAGCTGTACATGCAATCAACACGCAGTCACAGCGCAGTAACGAATTGGAGAGTTAACGCGCTCGATCTACAACTCATCCACTAACTATAATCCCCGTTGACTATCAGTATTCTGCCACCTAGCGTTTAACTCAGGGATGGAGAGTATTGTGATGTTTGGACCTAGAACGGTCGACGAATTTGTACGTAGGCAGAAGAAGGGGGGCTCTTTCGAGGCTGATCTAGAACAGAGACGAAAAGTCAGAATTGGAGTAGTGGATGATGAGCCATTTCAACCTCTAAACAACCTACATAATCAAGGCTATTCGGTAGCCTACATTGGAAATGTTGATCGTGCAGATATTACCCAAGAGTACGACATTGTCCTATGTGACATAAATGGGGTAGCGACGGGTTTAAACAAGGAAGAACAAGGAGCCGCACTCCTATCCGAAATACGACGCAACTATCCTCAGAAGTACTTGATCGTATACTCAGGATTGAGTGGGCGAGCCAAAGCAATGCGGCTCGCGAAGCAGCGAGCAGACAAATACATCCCGAAGAGCGTTTCAATGGACATCTGGCTTCAAGAACTTGATAGCGCAATCAAGGTCACATTGGATCCGAAGTCTGTTTGGGAAAAGACCAGAAAGACGCTGGTCGATAGCGATGTTAACGCTGAAGATGTCGCGAGAATCGAACGAGCTTACGTTAAATCTCTTTCTAGCCAAAAAAGAAAACACATGGATCAACTCAAAAACAACTTTGAAGCTGATCCCATGGTTCAGAACGTGATCTCTGGCCTCATCTCAAGTGCAATTTTCCGAATAGCGATTGGTGTTTAGA
This sequence comes from Ponticaulis sp., assembly GCA_002699325.1. Lineage (GTDB taxonomy): Bacteria > Pseudomonadota > Alphaproteobacteria > Caulobacterales > Hyphomonadaceae > Ponticaulis. The sequence goes on from PABS01000090.1 coordinate 20,138, forward strand.
TGACGGTTCCGCTTGTCGTATGTAAGAGCAAAATCACGGGTAACGTCATTACGATTCCGGACTCAGAGCCTTCATTATCCGCTCATCTCCCAATTATGGAGGATTTGATCCAAACAGCCAAAGTGGGCCGACACCGGATTAAGGGCATTAATTACGATATTATCGAGACTAATGAATACTTGTACTGTACTCTCTCTGTCGAAAAAAATACAGATAAAGAAGGAAAAACCCGCATATTTGAATATGATCGAGCCAGCGTAATCCGCTTCTGCGATTCAATTGAAAAGTTTGCCGAGGAAAATACAAAAGAATACATCAGTTATGCGCATGACATTCAATATTTGATAGGCATGCTGATACATAAAAGTGTAGTAAATAATAGGAATATAAACAATACAGAGCAATTGATTTCGAATTTAAATGAAATAAATACATTAACTTCTATTATGTCAGCGAAAGATGCATTTTTTAGGTTTAACACCGGCGCGTTTGCTGAAAGTATTTATAATGTCGATGTAACAGGAAAATTCTTCAAAATTTACAAAGCGATGGAGAAAATGGATCAAGGTTCTAAGTCTTCAAAGCGAATTGAATTTAAATTTAAAAGTCAAAAAAACTGCATTGTAAGAACATTAGAAGTTTTCGATTTTATACCCTACATGGTACTCGAGAATGCTTACAAATACTCTCCTCATGACTGCGAAATTTCAGTGGACATACGAGAAATGGGAAATCATATCCTTGTGGAAGTGGAATCGTTGGGCCCAATGCTTGTTGAATTTGAGTCCACAAAGATCTTTGAAAAGAGCTATCGCGGCGAAAACGCTAAAAAAACTGGAGTCCCCGGCAAAGGAATGGGACTGTTCCATTTGAATCAAGCAATGATCAAGCTCAACATGGGAACAATCTCGGTCAGCCAACCCAATCGTAATACGGATATTAAGTTATCTGGAGTGGATTATACAGAGACTCGCTTCGTCCTACGGTTGTTTAAATGATTTCTCGGCTTCGTTATTAATCATAAACCCACACTAATCATGTTACCTAGCGAAACCGTTTGCTATCGCCATCCCAGATCCGGACAATGCCGGACTGCGAAGCAACAGCCATGAGCGTGCCATCCTGCGCGAAGAGACGCGCCTCGCCATGGACGAAGCCGTCATGAATGCCCTGAACCTGAATGTCGGCCAGGACCCAATCTGTTTCGACCAGTTTGCGGATGCGCAGCGTATTATCGAGCGAGTTTGACCCCGCCTGCATGCCAAGGGCGTTGCCGGTAGCGCCCGGCACGAAATCTGCGATCACGGCCAGCATGGTGGCATCAATGGGCGTTGTCTCATCCAGCGGGCGACACCAGAGCATGGCCCGCCCATCTTCAGACAATCCGCCCTCTGAGCGTTTCTTGCCATAGCGGCCCGCGGCCACACGGACATGCATGCGCTGTTGCAGGTCATCCGGTTCGTCTTCCACCTTGGGGCGGAAGCGGGGCTGGCGCTCGCAGTCTTCCGGCCCAGGAACATCCGGCATATGCACCCATTGATGATCAAGGTCTTTGCCGCGCGTACCGACGGCAGCGTTCACCGTGTAGATTTCCCGATCACCGACATGACCCAGCACACGCGCCTGAGTGACGTTCTTGCCTTCTGTCGCGGCGCGGACATCCACCTCAACCGTCTCGCCCGGCATGGCAAAAGAGAGATACTGCGCCGTCGCCCAGATCAGAGGGCGATCTGTCGTCAGCTCCAGTGCACGAATGGCTGAGGCAAGCCCTACGCCGCCAAACAGGAATTTGTGTTTCGGCGGGCCCACCGAAATCCCCATATCCACGGGCAGACGCCATTTGTTTGGGTCTTCAGTCGGGTCGAGATCGAAAAAGCGAGTGGGTTTGATGTTGCTCATACTCGCAGATAGTCGCCTATCATCTCACGCCGCAAGCCTGACGTTGCGGCAGCTAAGTCAGGCTTGTCTATCGTGCGTTTCGCTTCTGGCGGGTCGAATGAACCACCATCCCAGTTAATTATAAAAGCAGATCTCGCTGACATCATCGCGGCGATAGCAACGAGGCTCGGTTGCCGGTGGGCGATAGCTCGGTTTCCAGCGGAGCAGCTCCTGAAACTCTGCTTCAGCTGCCTGACGTTTGGCTTCGTCCCGACGCCACTGCTCTTCTTCAATAACCCGTTTCTGTGCCGCAATCAGTTCGTTCCGCTGGAATTCAAGGATCATACTGGCCGGCGCGCGTACACAAATAGACCGCATCGGGTCGCCAGAATACTTGCGCACATCAAACAGGAATCGCCAGTCCGGCCGCTGCTCGCTGGTATTGTTATATTTCTTCTTATCCAGCCAGGTGCCAAAGGCAGAGCAGGCATAATCCGGAACAGACTGATGCGGATTGGTCGGCGTCTCGAAATGCTTCATCACCGTACGCACATAGTCGGGCCAGCGATCATACTCAGTCTTTGACGGCATGTTGTTGCGATAGAATTCAAACGGGTCAGACGCAGGCTCAAAAGCTTCAAGTGGCTGGCGCTGCACCCAGTTGCTCAATTCAATAGGGATAAGCGGACAGGTTTCATCCTGAATACGCGCCTTTTCATATTGCAGCGCCCAGGTGATGCCCTCATCCGGCACACGTTCGACCGCAGAATTGTTAAGCCCGCCCATGATCAGGCCATAAGCGATCTGACACCCATTCAGACCTTTAGTGCGAACCTCGACTGATCGGTTCGCCCAGCGTTCTGCGGCTTCCGCCTCAAGCCGCTGCTTTTCAAGCGCATCTCCCATCAATTCCGGAAGTTTCTTAGCCACAGGCAGTGGAATCCATGTGCCTGAACCACACAATTTCTCCGGATTGTAGAAGGTGAAAAAAGCGGAAAAGCGACCGGCGAAGAAGCGGCTCTCATTATCCTTGATGAACTGACATGCTTCAGGTGAAAGATCGGCCTGAACAAAGCCAGCTTCTGCCATGGACTTCTGGCCCGGATGGTCCCCGAAACAACGGCCAATGCCATCCGTGGCGAGATTGATGAGGGAGGCGGGCGGCTCCTTCTCGAAATAATCGTAGAACCGGTCGACCTCTTTTCTCGACCACTGATCCGGATTCTCTTTCCAGATCTGACGCGCGAGACGCCCATTCTTTTTCAGGCCGCAATCGCCGCGCTCCAGGCACTCTCCGAGCTTTCTGCGCGAGTCATGATCACGCCAGAGCGACTCAGCTCCCGCATAATACCAGCCCATGGCGGCTTTCGAGAGCGCTTCCTGGCCATAGGATTTATCGCGAAGAAAGGCGGTGCCTGAGCCTCTTGGTTCGATCCAGTCCTGCACGCGAATAGCGCATTCGGGTGTCTCGACGAAGGTGTGCTCGGACATGGCATATTCAGTCGCGCCATTATCCATGCCGAATTGCGCCGATGCTGCGCCTGACAATGCCAATGCCAGAAGCGCCGACAGCGCCAGACCAGTTGTCTTGCGTTTCACTCTAAAACCCCTTTGCAGACCCGCACCCTGAATTTGCTTAGCAATAACAATCGACTGCTTTGAGCAAACTAGCCGGTTATAGCCTCAAGCACATCCCCTGAAGCGGGGAATGGCGGAGGCGAGCCGTGGATTGAGCAGTTTGATCCCCCTCCAGCTCCCACTTTTTAAGGGGGAGAGCAGCACCGGGATCATTGCACAGACGGCGCAACAGCGCTTCCTCCTCTTGAAAAGGGGAGGATCGAGGTGGAGATCAATCTGTTTCAGGTGGAGCCGGAAGTGCTGGCTGAGCGGTCTGTCCTGATCTCAATTGCTTCTTTCATCGGCAATTGTCTGGATATTGACTCGACGCTGTTTCCTCCGCTCGCGAGCGCCGTACCATTCATCAAATAGCATTTCGACTAGCTCAATGAGTGCTTGCTTCGCCAGGATCGACCGGACTGATCAGGTCGATATCCTTCTCCCAGCTGGGAGAAGGACTATGGGAGGACTAAAACCCATACGCCTCTTTGTATTCCGGATCTTTTTCGGCCACGAGCTTGGCGAGGTCGACGATAACTTTCGCCTGTTTCCAGGTCGCGTCATCCTGCATTTTACCGTCCAGCATCACGACACCAGTTCCATCCGGCATGGCTTCGAGAATGCGCTTGGCGAACTTCACCTCGTCAGGGTCAGGACTGAAGACTTTCTTGGCAATGTCGATCTGATTTGGGTGCAGTGACCAGGCCCCGTCACAGCCGAGCAGGAAAGCGTTGCGGAACTGCTGCTCACAGGCATCAAGATCCTGAATGTCACCGAACGGGCCATACATGGCCTTGATGCCAGCTGAGGCGCAGGCGTCCACCATGCGGGCAATCGTATAGTGCCACGGGTCCTGCTGGGCGCTCATACGCTCGCGGCCTTCAACCGGATCTTCGATCACGCGGTAGAAAGGGTGTCCGCCGCCAACGCGGGTGGTCTTCATTTTGCGGGAGGCGGCAAGGTCAGCCGGGCCAAGGCAAATGCCGTGCATACGGGGTGAAGCCAGCGCGATCGCCTCGACGTTTTTCACGCCCTCGGCGGTCTCCAGAATGGCGTGAATGCCGATTGGCTTTTTGATGTCGTGCTTGGCTTCCAGCTGAGCCAGAAGCTGGTCCACATAATGAATATCCCACGGGCCTTCGACCTTTGGGATCATCAGAACGTCAATCTTATCGCCAACCTCGCTGAGCAGGGTCGTGACGTCTTCGAGAAACCAGGGGGAATTGAGACAGTTCACACGGGACCAGAAGCCCGTATTGGACGCTTT
>PABS01000091.1 GCA_002699325.1 Ponticaulis sp.
CCGCCATGCACCTGCACGCCCATGCTGGTGACATCGATGGCGGTGTCAGTTGGCCAGGATTTCGCAATCGGCGTGAGAATATCCTCCCGCGCTTTCGCTGATTTCCGGACGGCCTCGTCTGTTGCAACATGGGCAAGGTCAGCGGCCTTGGCGCATTCGTAAGACAGCGTCCGCGCTGCCAGCGCGTAAGCCCGCATGCGGATTAGCATATTCTGAACATCCGGGTGATGCAGAATGGAGGTGTTGGCCGGTTTGCCCATTACCTTTCCCTGAACCCGGTCATTGGCGAAATCGCGAGCTTCCCAGAAAGCTGCCTCACACAGCGCTGTGCCCTGAAGTCCAACCTGAAGACGGGCGTTATTCATCATGACGAACATGGCCATCATGCCGCGATTGGGCTCACCGACGATCCAGCCTTTCGCGCCGCTATATTCCATGACGCAGGTCGGCGAGCCGTGAAGACCCATTTTGTGTTCGACGCCAATCGCTTTCACAGCATTCTCTTCGCCGATGCTGCCATCTTCATTCACCATGAACCGAGGCACCAGAAAGAGCGAGATCCCCTTTGTGCCTTCGGGCGCATCCGGCAGGCGCGCCAGCACAAGATGGATAATGTTGTCCGTCATGTCGTGTTCGCCCCAGGAGATGTAGATCTTCTGTCCGGTGATCGAATACGAGCCGTCGTCATTCGGCTCGGCTTTGGTTTTCAGCGCGCCGACATCCGAGCCCGCCTGCGGCTCAGTCAGGTTCATCGTACCCGTCCACTCGCCAGTGACGAGCTTCGGCAGAATGACAGACTTCTGAAAATCATCGCCATAGGTCATCAGCGCCTCAATTGCGCCGACGGTGAGCGTCGGGCACAGGCTGAGCGACAGATTGGCCGACATGATCATTTCCATCACCGCGATGGCGAGTGTGCGCGGCAGGCCCTGGCCGCCAAATTCTTCGGGAAATGGCAGCGCGCCCCAACCACCTTCTGAAAACGCCTGATAGGCTGCGCGGAAACCTTCGGGCGTGGTGACCCCGTTCTCCCCGAGCTTGCTACCCACCCGGTCGCCAACCGGATTGAGGGGCGAGAAGATATCATCAGACAATTTGGCGGCCTCATCGAGGATCATGTTCATCAGATCCTGATCGAATTCCGGAAAGCCTTCATGGCCGAAAAATTCTCCGACCCCTGTCGAATGCAACAAGGTGTGGCGAATATCGTTGAGTGCGCGCATGGCGGTCATTTTTTCTTTCCCTGTTTTTCCCAGCTTTAGAGCGGGGTTGAGTGCGATGATCAAGCATGACGCTACGTCAGACAGGCTGTGTTCATCCAGGATCAGTTACATTGGAAAGTTCATAATATTCGCGTTAGATGTAGGGGAAGGGGCTTCAATGGAAATGGCGACCGCGGGCATGTCGGAGGATACGAACAACTCAGTGGGCACATCCGAGGCTGAAATGCTGGTTCGGGCCCACTATGAAACGCTCAAGCACATGGCGCGTGCCAAGCGGCGGCGAGCCGGCGCAGGGCTAACCATGCAAACCACCGACCTTCTCCATGAGTGCTGGCTAAAGCTCCGCCGTCAGCAGGAATGGAGGGATGAAGCCCATTTTATGAATACAGCTGCGCTCGCAATGCGTCAGGTTCTGGTGGACTATGCGCGCTCTAAACTGGCAGGAAAGCGGCACGCCGTTGGCGGGGTTTCGTCTGATGATATCGACGAGATCGAAGCCGTTTTGCCAGAGTTTCGTGAAAACCCGGAAGAGATTGTCGCCATCTCTGACCTTCTGAACCAGCTCGAAAAACANAATCCGCGACTCGCCCGCGTGACCATTCTTCGATATTTCGCAGGCTATACCGAAGAAGAGACCGCCAGGGCTCTGGATGTGACCAGTCGCACAATCCGGCGAGACTGGCAGATTGCAAAAGCGTGGCTCGCCGCTGAACTGGGCCCGAGTGGCTCTGCCAAGACAATCTAAGTTGAACCGCGCTAGTGGAAAGCGCGCGCGACCTGCTGCTCGACGGGCTGCACCAGATAACTGAGAAGGCTCCGGTCGCGGGTTCTCAGCATGGCCGTTACCGGCATGCCAGACAGCGTATCGACCGGACCCAGCCGATCAAGCTCTCGCTCATCAAGGTCAATCGACACTTCGAAATAGACCTGCCCGGTGGCGTCATCAGTCAGCCGGTCGGCTGATATCTTCGTCACTNTNCCGGAAAGCTCAGGCGTGGAGCGGCTGTCAAAGGCGTCAAACCGAAGTCTGGCCGGCTGCCCCGTCGCGACCTGATCGATATCCGCNGGACTGACGCGCGCCATGAGNTCATATCCTTCATTGAGGGGCACAATTTCCATGATGGGCTGTCCAGGCTGGATCACAGCCTGNTCGTTCCGGAATTGCAGATTGTGAACAAGGCCGCTNACCGGCGCCGTAATCTCAAGGCGTGTCAGGCGATCCGAAAGCTGAGCATANGATTGATCAACCGACTGAAGCTCGGTTTCTGTCTCCTCTATTTCTGCTGTCAGCTTTTCCCGGTGANCGTTNATGAGCTGGCTGAGCTCGTTCTCCGCATCATTGAGAGAACTTTCGGTCCGNACACGGATGACCTTCATNGAATCAATTTGTTCCTGCGCGGCAATCTGGTCCCGCATGAGCTGCCATTCGCGCGATTTTGCAACCAGTTGATCTTTCACCAGCGGCGTTACCTCGGCCAGCTGACGTTCAATCACGCCAAGTTGGCGGCCTACCGTCTGCATCTGGCTCTCAAGCGCCGCAATCTCTGATCTCAAAAAGGCAATCCGGTCCTTCAGAACCGACGTGCGAGACAAAAAAGCTTCCCGGGAGGCATTGAACAATTTTTCTTGTGTGGCGATGATCTTTTCNAGACGTGNATTACCNCCAGAGGTACGCAACCAGTTGAACTCAAAGGCGTCATCNTCTTCGAGAAGAGCTTTCAGGCGNGCCAGTTTCACCCGCAACTCAAGCTGTCGGAAAGTTGCAACATTGAAGTCTGCTTCGACCGGCTGACTGTCGAGCACAACCAGGACATCCCCCGCCTCAACCTGCGTTCCATTCTCCACCAGCAGCTCGCGAATGGAGCCGCCGTCCGGATGCTGAACAATTCGATTATTCCCCATTGAGATAACGTGCGCCGGGGAAACAACGGCCCCGTCAATGCGAAGAAACCATGCTGATANAAACAAAAGTCCGAGAAAGCCCGCACACACTGCAAAGCCAAGCTGTGCGACGCGTTTGGTCCGCGTCTCGAAATTGCTGATTACTGTAGTCATGCCGACAGCCGCCCTGCATCAGCCTCAGGCGTGCGACCGGACAGATGACTCAGAACGGCCGCGCGCGGTCCAAAGACTTTGAGCGCGCCATCCTCAATCAAAGCCATATGTGTGGCTTCCTGCAGCNCCCGTTGGCGGTGAGCCACAACCACCACGATTTTGTTCATCGACTTCATCTGACGGATGGCAAAGGTGAGAGCTGCTTCGCCCTGATCATCAAGATTGGAGTTTGGCTCGTCGAGAACGACAAGAAATGGGTTTCCGAACAANGCGCGAGCAAGACTGATCCGCTGTCGCTGGCCCGCTGAAAGCGGCTGCCCTGANGGGCCAACAAGCGTATTGTATCCGTTCGGAAGCGCGAGNATCATTTTGTGCGCGCCAGAGAGCTGACAGGCCGCCAAAACTGCCTCGGACTCGGTGTCTGCTGTAAAGCCGCTGACATTCTGCGCGATCGTTCCATCCAGAAGTTCACACTCCTGCGGCATATACCCGATCGCCTCGGCAAGTTGATTNAGCGGCCAGTCACGCAAGCTCGCACCATCGAGCAGAACCTCACCGCGTGAAGGATGCCAAGCGCCCGCCAGCGCGCGTGCAAGAGATGATTTNCCCCCGCCGCTCGGGCCAATAATGCCAAGCACCTGCCCGGCTTTGAGTTCAAACTTCACATCGCGCAGAACATTCGCTTCTGAAGAGGGCGGNCTAAGGGTGAGNATCTCTGAGCGGATCGAGTCTTTGGGCGCAGGAAGCGGCATTCGGCCTTCTGGTTCGCGGCTGACGATCCAGCCTTGAATCCGTTGCCAGGCATTACGCGCCGCCAGCATGTTCGCGAACTGTGCGAGAACCTGTTCAACCGGCGCAAGCGTCCTCGAAAAAACAATNGAAGCGGCGATCATGGCNCCGGCTGACATTTCGCCGATAATGGCCAGATANGCGCCGAGCGCCAGGATGAGCGATTGAACGAATAGACGAAATGTGCGGGAGCCGGATGTGAACAGTGAGGAAGTNACGCCGACATCCAGCGCNCCTTCTCTGGCTGCGGTTTCGCGGTCTCGCCACACCCTGGCGGTTTCATCCACCATGCCATTGGCAAGCACCAGATCAGCCTGTCTTTGGACCTGCAGAACCCAGCGGTGCGCCTGCCCACGCAGACGTTCGTTTTCAGCAATGCCAGACCGGCTGATGCGTTCGTTCAGTACGGCAAGGGCAATCAGAATACCCGCAGCGGCAACAGCGGCCACACCGAGCGCCGCGTGCAGAAGAAAAATGAAGATCAGAAAGATCGGCATGAAAGCGAGGTCGACCACGGCGGACATGCCTGGTGATATCATAAAGCGTCGCAGAACGCTGACATCCTCAATTGCCTGACGTCTTTCCGCATCCGGACGATCGAGCGCATATGCTTCGACCGCTTCGTGGAATGCCTTGTCAGAGAGGCTGTCGGCAAAGGCTTCGCCCCGCGAAATCACAAGCTGTGAGCGGAGGTGATCCATCACGCCAAACAAGAGATATAAAAGCGCAGCAATTGCCAGCAGTCCGACGAGAGTCGGAACGCTTCCGCTTGGCAAGACGCGGTCATAGACCTGCATCATGAAGATCGGGCCGATCAGGTAGAGAAGGTTAATCACAAAGGAAAACGCGAGCAGTGCTCCCATATGAGAGTACGGCGACGGTCCTCTGATTTTTCTGTTACCCATGACGAACATGTTCACGCGCATCCCGCTCAGCGAACATGAACCATAGTGATTTCAGCTTAATATCCGGTTGGATCGGCGCGGAAATTCGCCCACAGGCATTGAGCCGGTTTTAACTTATTTACCTTAATGTATATGGCCTGACGCGAGGGCGGAATCTGATCACATGCGGTATTCTGGTGCGTTCACCTTCCTGACAATTCTGATGAGCGCCTGCACGACTCCCACCAGCACACCGTCGGATGTGACTGCTGTTGAAACGTTCGCGAATACTGAACTCCCCAGCCTGACCTCAAGCCCACAGAACATGTATGTGGCGACCACCAGCGAGACTTGGTGGCATGTCTTTGGAGACCCTCTGCTCAATGAGCTGATTTCGAAGGCACAGGTGCAGGCCTTTGATGTGCGAAAGGCCCTCGCAGACGTTGAGCGCGCCGAAGCATTGCTCCGAAGCGCCCGGTCGGCCAACATGCCATCGCTTGATCTGGCGGGCAGCCTTGGCACGCTCCAGCCGGACCTTGGTGCGTCCGACCTCGCGGGAACTGCCTCAAACTCTGCAGAACTCTCGCTGATCGGGAACTGGACGATCGACCTGTTCGGGCAGGCCCGGAATACAATCCGGTCTGCCGAGGCGGGCCTTCTGGCCACGCAGGCGACGCAGAGGGATATCGAACGCCTGATCGTGGCCCGGACACTTCAGGCCTATCTCACCAGCTATAATCTGCGTGTGAGAACACGGTTGGCAGAACAGAATATTGATCGGCTGACAGAGAACACGCGTCGGATCGGCCGGCTTGTTGAAGAAGGTTACAGCACGCGGCTCGACCTGCGCCGGTCTGAAAGCCAGCTCTTTGTCCTTGAAGCCAAGCGAGCCGAACTGATCGCGCTTCAGACGGCAAGCGACAACGCACTGGCACTGCTTGTCGCCATACCGCCTGCAGACCTCATCGCTGCGCTGGATGCTGCACCGCTACGGCTAAATATGCCGCGCCAGCTTCCTGTACCTGATCTGGAGCGCGTCGCCCGGAACCGGCCAGACATTCGCGCGGCAGAGTTTGCGCTTTTCAGCGCCAGTTATCAGGCTGACGCCGCGCAGGCCGCGCTTTACCCATCCATATCGCTCAATTCTTCCATTTTCTCCTCAGGCCAGTCCATTGGCGATCTTCCCGCGCTCAGCACCGTCTCAGGATCACTTGTCTCCAGCCTCGCCGCGCCGCTGATTGGCCGCGGACGGCTGCTCGCCAATGTGGATCGCGCAGATGCNGACCTGAAAAAANCGCTNATCGCTTACGAACAGACTGTCTTNTCAGCCGTTCTCGAAATCGACACGAGCCTCGCCCAATGGAAGAGCGCGCAAGATCGCATGGTCCTGAGATCAGACGCCCTGAGGGCCGCGGTGGAGGCACAGGAGCTCGCTGAACGCCTGTTCTATGCCGGAGAGCTCGACTTCACATCGGTTGTTCTGGCCGAACAAACACGGCTTCAGGCCGAAGATGAATATCTGGTCGCNCGCGGNGAAGCGTTNTCGACCTACGTCCAGTATNCGTCCGNTGTTGTGCCNGGCTGGTAGCCCGGTTTTCTAGCCTGGCTTTCCTTTACATGTTCAAATCGAAACACATNGCCACTCGCCCGACGGGTGAAACTGGCACGGCATTTGCCCNCTGANNCCCGTATTCCAATCGCCTGGGACAAATCAGTCCCGGGCTGGCACGGGGAACCAGACTATGACGAAGAAAATTGCACTGACATTCGATGATGCGCCGCTTGGCGACGGCACACTTTTTTCTGGAGTTGAGCGCACGAATGTTCTGATCGACGCCCTGGAGAGCCGCGGTGTTGAAGCAACAATCTACGTAACGGCCCGTGACTTTAGCTTGCCCAACGCGGAAGCCCGGATTGCAGCATATAACGACGCCGGNCATTTGATTGCCAACCACACAAACACNCACCCGGCAGCTAGCGAGACAGCGGTAGAAGANTACTTCGCCGAAGTTGATCTGGTCACAGATCTTCTGGAAGACTACAGCAATTACCGCAGCTGGTTCCGCTTCCCCTTCCTTGATGAAGGCACGACCTATGAGATCCGTGACGCCTACCGTGCCGCACTTGATGAACGCGGTCTCTCCAATGGCTATGTCACGGTTGATACATTTGACTGGCACCTCCAGTCGCGACTTGATGACGCCATCATGGGGGGAGAAAGCTACGACATGGACGCTGTCCGCGACGCGTATGTGGACATGATCGTATCCTCGGCAAATCATTTTGATGCCATTGGTCAGGACACATTCGGCCGCTCGCCGGCTCATGTNCTNCTGCTGCACGAAAATGATGTGGCGGCCATGTTCATCGATGACGCAATTGATGCGCTGCGCGCTGACGGTTGGGAAATCATCTCGGCGGACGAAGCTTATCAGGATCCAATTGCCAGCATGGAAACGGAAACTCTGGCCGTTGGCGCCGGTAAAGTAGCCGCGCTCGCCATAGACAATGGCGCTGATTACAGCATTTTGAGCCATGAAGGAAACACAACTGAAGGCGTAGACGCTCTTCTGGAAGAGCATGGCGCATTCCACAGTGTGCCGCATTCCGGAACGCCGGGAGATGATTATATCACTGGTTCGGACGGCAATGATGTCATCGTCAGCTTGCAGGGCGAGGACGTTGTCCGGGGATCGAAAGGCAATGACCAGATCGATCTTGGCGATACTTACGATCAAATGGACTACGCAGGTCTGTCCACGGACTATCAGATGGTTCGCAACGCAGATGGCTCGATTACCGTAACCAAACCGGGTGGCGGNATNGACACNCTGAAAGGCGTGGACGGTTTCTGGTTCATCGATGAAGANCGCTGGTATGATGCAGCTGAACTAGNTCCCTATGACCAGAATNCGGATATCACACCAGGCGACGATCTCATCTACGGCACAGCGGGCGATGATGTGATCGTCAGCCTNGAGGGGGAAGATACNGTTGTCGGCTCCACCGGTAACGACTCCATCTATCTCGGCGATGGATACGATCAGATCGACTACGCAGGCTCAGCGGCTGATTATGTCTTCACGCGGCAATCTGCTGACACTGTTTATGTCACCAAGCCTGACGGCAGTGTAGACCTGCTGGAAGGCGTCGATGGCATCTGGTTCCTGGATGAAGAACGCTGGTATGACATGACGGAACTCACACCTGCGACTGAAGTCACAGGCATTACATCGGGCGATGACACCATCTACGCGACCAACGGCGATGACGTGATTGAAAGCCTTGAGGGCGAAGACACTGTCATCGGAAGTGCCGGCAATGACCNCATTACTCTGGGCGATGGCTATGACCAGGTCGACTATGAAGGNTCTGCTTCGGACTACANCTTCATTCGCAACGACGATGACACGATTTCTGTGANCAAACCGGGCGGCGAGACCGGCGACGTATTAAGCGGCGTGGACGGTTTCTGGTTTACGGGAGAAGAGCGCTGGTATGACGCCGAGGAACTGGCGCCACCAAGCCATATTATCGGCATTACCCCGGGTGACGATTATGTTGTCGGCACTGGCGGAGATGATGAGATCATCAGCCTTGAGGGCGAAGACGTTGTGCGCGGCACATCAGGCAACGACACGATCCGGCTGGGAGATGGCTACGACCAGGTGGACTATTTGGGTAATTCATCTGACTACGCCATGACCCGCAATGCNGATGGCACNATTANGGTCGAGAAGCCAGACGGCAGCGTGGATACACTCGAAGGGGTGGACGGCTTCTGGTTCACAGGCGATGAACAGTGGTACAGTGCCGACGAACTCGCGGGATCACCGAGCCCTTCAAATGACCTTTTTGTGGCCGAAAAGTCAGGACCACCTTCGTCATCTGACGCAGACCTGGCCTTTACTACGCACACAGACATTAGCGACCCGGCGCCTGCTTCCTATGACATGGCCTGGCTCATGCCAGAGGATGATCTGACAACTCCTGATCATGCATCAATGTTCGGTCTGCAGGATGATATGTTCTGATTGCCGGGTGACTGAGCGGCGTCTCGTCGCTCAGTCCTCGTAATCCCAAAGCCCATTAATCAGTTCAACAAAGCCGTCTCTGTGTTCGGGCGGGATGCGTTGAAGCAGTCGCACCTCTTGAGCCTCCATAATGCCAAGAGCCTGTTTTGCCAGATGTGAGCCCTGATCGGTCAGACAGAGACCGTGAGAACGGCCATCTACCCTCACGCGTTCAAGTAAACCTCGCTCATCCAGCCGCCCGATGATCGGAGCAACATTTGCGCTGGCGATACTCAGGAGTTTGCCAATCTCACTCTGCGTAATGTTCGGATTGGCGCGAATTACAGTCAGAATAGACGCTTCGGTCAACCTCAGATCAAGCTCAGCGAGCCGGGGCGTAAGGTCTGAGAGGAAGGCATTCGACGCCCGGCGAAGTGCATAGCCGGGGAATTTCCGTAGCGGATCCTGAACCATATCGACCTTTATCAAATACCATCAAAATGAATCGGCAGACCAAAACCTATACAGATAAATAAATAAGTCGAGCTGATACACTCTATTCAATATTCATTGTGAGCAGACGTGACCTATGTAGACCATATTGACATCATGACAATAAATATCGCCGCGGCCGATTATTAAGTGGCGCGCCTTTCTTATTCAGCGCAGACATTTACATACGCCTATTTTTATCCCTTGGCTAAGGACCACCTAACTGAATACCATTTGGCGACCGGGTTAAGGTTACGCGCTTCGCGGCAGGTCAGAGGAGCCTGAAATAGTGAAATCCGCTTCCAAGCATGTCATTGTCGCAGGTGGAGCTGGCTATGTGGGCTCACACACCTGTCTGGCGCTTGCGCGGGCCGGGTACATTCCTGTCGTTTACGATAATCTTTCAAATGGCCATCGCGATTTTGTCCAATGGGGTCCATTTGTCGAGGGCGATATTCAGGACACGGAAAATCTGGCCGAAGCCTTCCAGATGTACGCGCCCGTCGGAGTTTTGCATTTCGCGGCACTGATCGAAGTGGGCGAATCCGTCAAAGATCCGATCTCGTTCTATCGAAACAATGTTACCGGCGCGATCAGCCTGATCGAATGCGCGAAGACGTACGGCGTTCCGCTGGTTTTTTCTTCGACCTGCGCAACATATGGAACGCCTGCCTACCTGCCTATGGATGAAGTCCATGAGCAGACACCCTTAAACCCCTATGGACGCACGAAACTGGTCGTTGAGCAGGCCTTGTCCGATCTGCGTCAATACAGCAACTATCCGTCGATTGCGCTTCGATACTTCAATGCAGCAGGCGCCGACCCTGAAGGGCGTATCGGCGAATGGCATGAGCCAGAGACACACGCCATTCCAATCGCCCTCGATAATGCCCTGGGAATACGTTCGGGCTTCAGCATAAATGGCGATGACTATGAGACACGCGATGGAACGTGCATCAGAGACTACGTCCACGTTCTGGACCTGGCCGAGGCGCATGTGAAGGCACTTGAACGCCTTCTTGATGGACATTTGGGAGGTGCATTCAACCTCGGAACTGGAAATGGCACCAGCGTCAGGGAGCTGGTTGAAACGATAAAATCTGTCACCGGAAAATCATTCGACGTCCAGATAGCGCCGCGGCGGATGGGGGATAGTCCCGTGTTGATTGCAAACCGAGAAAAAGCCGAAACGGAACTCGAGTGGCGGCCCCGGCGAAACATCACAGAGATCATCACAGATGCGTGGAACTGGCACCAGAAACTCCGTGCAAAAACGCATCCAGATAGCTTAGCCTGACATAGGCAGAAGTTCTTTCTGCCAGACACGCCGCAAATCCTCCGGCGAGGAGAGCCGGTCCTGGATCATAGTCTCAATTCGCTCATCATCTCCAACCAGTCGATCAATGACACTTTGGCGAAGATCTTCCACCTGCAAAGCCCCACTCTGAGCTGTATTTCTCCGCGCCGGCGGTCGGTCCATACCCAGAACAGTGGTAAGAATATCGTCGGTTTCCTCTGTGGATATGAAATAAACCTTGTTCACTTCCTCCAGAGGACAATCGGAGAAATATCTGCCGTAGATTCCTCCCATCTGACTGACATAAGCATCAGACGCCGCGATCGCGATGGCCGTATCCTTTGTTTCCCGAACCTCAACGCCATCCGCCTCAAGCAATCCTAGCCAGTGAAGCGAAAACGCCCTGACATCAGCAGGCTGCCCGTCCGGATCAGCCTTAAACCGAAGAATCCGCCTATGGATCATGTTGATGTTCGAAACATGCACCTCACTGCTTTTTCGATAAATCGAAAAAACAAAACGTGCTGCAGAAGCACCCCCGGCGTTGATAACCT
Source organism: Ponticaulis sp. (assembly GCA_002699325.1). Classification (GTDB taxonomy): domain Bacteria; phylum Pseudomonadota; class Alphaproteobacteria; order Caulobacterales; family Hyphomonadaceae; genus Ponticaulis. The sequence continues at coordinate 11,308 of PABS01000091.1, forward strand.
GAGGAAAAATGTGATGCGCCCGTGTGATCAAAGAACACGATGAATCAGATTTCAAATGAGACAGCTGGCCAAGAAACCTGTCCCAGGGCGCGTCGACTGAGATGAGTTGAGTTTCAGCCCCCCTTTCGAGCTCATGCGCCAGCGTCGTTCCGCCAGTTTTCGGAATATGGAGAAAATGGCCAAAGCGTAGGCCATTGTGACCGATATACTCGGTAATAAGCCGCCAGCGGAGGAGAATATTGTTGACCTGCCGCACGTCGCCCCGCAGCAAATAGGGGTATCTGTCCACCAAAAACGATTTCAGTTCAGCTGATAATTGTTCTGCCATCTGCGATATCATTTGATTGAGGGTTCAGTGCTCAGGTTCAGTCCGCATCCGGAGGCACTTTAACTTCCATACCGAATAGAAGGATTTTCGCTCTTTCCGGCCAGACCAGTTCGAGCTCGATCAGCTCACCATCATGTTCCGGTCCGCGCGCAGCGTAGAGCTCCGGGTTCGGTCCGACCATGTGCGTGACAGTTTCTCCGTCACCGCATGTCATCTGAACTTCTGCATGTTGACCATCAGCGGTTTTGATCGACATGAAGAACCAGATTTCCACATCATCCTGAGGCCAGTCAGAACAATCAAAGCGGATGATGGACCGCCCGACGTCATTCGTAATGTGCGGATGGCTCGTGGGCTCCCATCCCGCTGGCAGAACCGAAGGAAAATCCTCACAGCCAATATATTTGTTGGGCTCTACGGTCAGAAGATTCGAGATATCCTGGGCCAGGCCGCAAACGCGAAACGGTGTTTCGATCTGACCAGCACCTTTCACAGGCGTGATCTCGAAATATTCAGCCTTTGACCATCCGCGCGCAGGCGCAGGCAATCCACCCCAGCTTTCTCCAGCTTCGAGATCACAATGGAGCTCATGGCCTGTTGGAATATGCCGGATGCGGGCGACTGATTTCGCCACTGACCTGAATTTGAAATAGATCGGGTAATCGGGAACCGGACGCTCGGCCACGAGCCTTATCCGGTAAGGTGCTGGCAAGACATCGCCAGAATTCCCCGAAGGATAGACGTGCCCGAAGGTAACATTGGTCACCAGAGCATAATTTTCATCATGCAGTCGCGCCGGGATCTGGCGAGCAGTTAACCGACCTGAAGGTGGATAGTCCAACGTCACCGGCTCGAGCGCGTAATACCCAAATCCAGCCTGCCGGCCTTCTTCGTCTCCCAGCGATGCGGTCTCTGCTGGAATAACGGTCAGACGCTCCATCATTAATGACGCTGGCAACTCAATTCGTATACAGAAAAAGCCGCGGTCAGATAATGTGACCTCAGCCGTCTGATCGCCAAAAGTAATATTCAGATATTGGTCTGCAGCAAGATTGTTACCACGAAGCAGATAGCTGGCTGTCTGATGATGTGCAGGAATAGCTATCTCAATTCCGCCAGTACTCACACACCGCGTTCGATGGAAAAGTCCCAGTTCCGGATATGGCCCTTCAGGTGGATAGCCGCCGCATACAAGCACCGGCGTTTGCGCATTATATGTCCCGATCCGATAGTCAGAACCCGGTTCGAAATGATCATCGATATGCGAGGGTTGAAGAGTGTAGCTGTGATAGATCTGGTGCCATTCTGACTGGCACATATGCTCATTTTTGGAGGAGAACCCGCCGCCTTCATAAATCGAAATCAACTCCGGCATGACCTCGACCTTTGCGCCGTCTTCAATCACCTGACGCAAAAGAAAGTCATGATCGGCCGCAATCCGGTAGCGGAGATCATACCGATAGCGATCAAACGCAGAGCGACGCGTAAACGTTGACTGGTGGCTTGGAATGGCGCTGAACCAGTGATGGTCGAGGGCGCCCTCCTGAAGCTGAGCGACGATCTGATCGAAATGGCCTGCCTGGCGGCGAAAGGGTGTGTTGGTTTTCTTGTCCAGGTAAATATGCCCACCCACGACGAGGTCTGCGTCGGATTGTTTGAGGGAGGCTAATACTTTGCCAAGGACCGTATCCGAATAAAAGACATCCGCCGCATTCAGAAAAAAGACGAATTCGCCATCGCACAAGTCGATGCAGATATTCATCCCATCATAAACGCCCGTGTCATTGATCGTTGCGAACCGGATCGGAAGATCCGGAAAATCTTCTGCAACAGCTCGCGGATCATCGTCTGAGCAACTGTCGCCGATGAGGATTTCATAACCGCCAGAACAACCCTGCTCTGCAATGCTTTGAAGCGTTTTGCGCAGACCTTTGCGGTCATTCTTGATTGTGATGACAATGCTCAGAACCGGATCAGCATCCGGCGCTTTTGCAAGCACCTCCGGCCCATCGAGCAAAACATCATCGCTGCCTGTAGCTGCGCCAATTCTGGATGTATCTGAGGTCGCAGCGCGTTGAATGATGCGCTTGAGCTCTGGCACACTCGCCTGCCAGGCGTTCCATCCCTCCATGCAAGCCTCTCGTGCCTGCTTGCCATAACGCTGGAGTTCGGCACGGGTTGGCGGCTCGGTGCGCCATGGGCTCAGAATAATGCCATTTATACGATCAGATATATATTCATTGGCTGTTGGCAGATTGGGGGCAATTACGCACTGGCCCATCGCCAATGACTCCAGAAAGCTATGACCGATCCCTTCCAGTGTCCGGGAGACGAAACAAACGCCATGTTCGGCCTTTGCCTTCAGAAAATCACTTTTCTGATCAAACCAGTCACTTCGCGAAACAGACGGAAAATCTAACTCTTCCGTGCTCTCACCATAATCCGCCACCGCGTGGAGGTGCAGATGCTTCAATGAATACTGATTGCAGAGATCGGCAACGGCGAGCGCATTCCACCATTCTTCAGGGCGGCGCTCCCAAAAGAATGCAGATTGGTAGAGCTCTGCCTTGTCTGAGAGATCCGGATAATCTTCCGGGTTCGTGTAATACTGGAAATAATGACTTCGACATCCCGCAGAGATCAGCATCTCATGCTGCTCGCGGCAGAAGGAAATGAAAGTCGCCGTACGAAAACGATGCCAGTATTCACGCTGGCGTAAAGCCGCCGCATCCCACATTGGCACGATCAGCAGTCTCTGCCCCAGCCCCAGAAGCCGCTCAGCAAAGTGTTCAGACTGCCAGCAAACGACCAGATCAAACGCCCCGAACACCACGCTTTCAAAGACATCGTCGGAGTCTGTTTCAATGCCTGTATTGTCGGAATTGAAGAACTCGACCTCAGAAGTCAGTTCTTTCAGTATGTCCTTGAAGAAGGAGGATGAACCGGTTTTTTCGTGGAAGTGATTTCCAACAAACGCAATTCGCATACTGCCCCCTTCTACACTGAGGTTGAGTCTTATCGGCTCCGTCTCCAGTTTAAAAGACGTATGAAGTCTCCGCTCTCCTCATTTTTCAATCTGTCGTAAGATGAGGCTGTCAAACCCGGAAAAGAGATCGAATGGCAGACGACATAACCAACACCGACCGCTTTGAGCGCATGAAAGCCGTACGCCGGCAAATTCATGCTCACCCGGAGATGGCGTTCAAGGAATTCCAGACCTCTGAACTTGTTGCAGACCGACTCGAAAGCCTGGGTCTGAGGGTGCGGCGAGCCATCGGCGGAACTGGCGTGGTCGGAACCCTGGCGAGAGGCAATGGAGGCTCTATCGGCCTGCGCGCCGATATGGATGCCCTCCCGATCCGGGAAGCGGGCAACCACGCCTATAAGTCCAAGAATGACGGCGTAATGCATGCCTGCGGTCACGATGGACATACCGCCATGTTGCTCGGTGCGGCTGAGGCGCTCAGTCAGACCATGGATTTTTCCGGCACCGTCCACTTCATCTTCCAACCTGCAGAAGAGAATGAAGGCGGCGGGCGCCGCATGGTCCAGGAAGGTCTGTTCCGCGAGCACCCTTGCGACGCCATATTCGCTCTTCATAACTGGCCGGGGCTGGCCGCTGGGCGGGTCGCTGTACAGCCCGGCCCGATGATGGCGAGCTATGATACCTTCACAATCACGCTCACCGGCAAGGGCGGACATGCAGCCATGCCGGAATCGACCCGCGACCCTATCCCCGTGGCTGCAGAGCTCATTCTGGCGCTTCAGACCATAGTCAGCCGCAAGATCAGCCCACATGATCCAGCTGTGATTTCAGTGACCCGTATCCGGGGTGGTGAAACCTTCAATGTGATCCCGGAAGAGGTTGAGTTCAGCGGCACTGTCAGATGCTTCAGCGAGACGGTTCGCAAGCGTTTGCAAATCGAGATCGAACACACAACCAAAGCCGTTGCCAACGCGCATCATATTGACGCTGAACTGCAATATGACTGGGACTACCCGCCGACAATCAACACAGACAAGGAAGCGAACTTCGCTGCAGATACGGCGCGCGCGCTCTATGGCGCGGAACGTGTCGATACCAGCTTTCGCCCAAGCATGGCCTCAGAAGATTTCGCGGTGATGTTACAAGAGGTGCCCGGCGCATATATCTGGCTTGGCATTGGTGAGGATGCGGCTCCGCTTCACAATCCACACTATGATTTCAATGATGATGTTCTGCTGACCGGCGCTGACCTGCTCGCCGGCCTCGCCAGAGACTTCCTGAAAGCCTGAACGAAAGCGCCCCGCTGAGCCAGCGGGGCGCTTCGATCCGTTGGTCCGGGAGTTGAAACCTAGCTTTGTGGACCGTCTGGTAGCTCAGAGGCATTACCAATACGGATTTCATCACCGAAAATCGCCACCGCGTCGTTTTCTTCCGTATAGGCTGGCCATTCGAGGCCATCTGCACAGCTGATGGTTTTGTCCATTGGGTCCATCTTGTAGAAGGCCACCCAGCAGGAACTGACCATATCCGCATAGGTCTTTTCAGCTTCCATGTCGGAAATTCCACCCGACCACGAAGACGTGTCGAGTGTGTCGAATGTATACATCAGTTCGGCAGAGTGGATTGGGCCATTTTTCCAGCTTGCATCCCGCTCCGCGGCCTGATGCTGGAAGTTATAGAGGAACGCGCCTGCCCCCTCATCGCCCGCCATCTGCGCGACCAGTTTGGCACGGTTGAAGCCGCCTTCGCCCATGTTCGACCCCAGAAGAACCGGAACGTCAAACTCGGTGCCTGCTTCCATCGCAGCCTTGGTCGTTGTCGTAAAGAATTTGCCATCAACAACACCGCGAATGCCTGAGCGGAAGACCGGATCATAGACCAGGGTCTGAGCAGACACGCCGCGCAGCTGTTCTGCCGTGGCATCTTCAGGCAAACCAATGTTCGGCAGCCCTTCCATGACAGACTTCTCTGCTGCCTCAAGCTTTCTTCCGTCCGTCAGGCCGGCGCCAGACTGAACAACCGCTTTCTGAAACAGGCCCTCAGCGGATGGCGTCGAGAGCAGATTCATCACGAGGAAACCGCCAGCGGATTGTCCTGCAATGGTGACGTTATTCGGATCCCCACCGAAGGATTCGATGTTTTCCTTGATCCATTCGAGCGCCGCAACAGCATCCATATCACCATAGGATCCGGTCCCGTCGCCTTCAGCTGTGATGCTCGGATGCGCGAAATAACCAAACGGTCCGAGACGATAATTCATCGGAACCGTGATCACGCCTTTTTTCGCGTTCTCCATGCCGACATATGAGCCGAGGTGCCCGGCACCAAGAAAGAATGCCCCGCCATGCATCCACAAAACGACTGGCGCTTTCTCGGCTTCGGCGGGCGCGTACACCTGAAGGTACAGGCAGTCTTCTGATTTGACGCCCTGAACGCCACCACCATTCGGTTCGGAAGGGTCCTGCAATTGCGGCTGCTGGCATGGCGCCTGATACTCTATTGCAGTTTTGATTCCATCCCAGGCTTCGACGGGCTGTGGCGGTTTCCAGCGCAGGTCACCGACAGGCGGTTTCGCAAATGGGACACCGCGAAAAACATTCACGTCACCCACTTTTTCACCGACCAGCGTGCCTTTGGGTGTTTGAACAACGGCCGTATCGACGGGCTGGGTCGCAGAGTAAACGACTTCCGGGTTTGGCTTGGCCTCGTTATGGCTGGCGGCCATGGCTGGCATAGCGAAGGCAAGAGCTGCACAGCACACAGCAGACAATTTCAAACTCATATATTCCTCCCTCAAGGATGCTTCTGTTTCGAAGTCTGCTCGGACTGTATCGAATTGAGGGCAGAAAATCACGCTTGTTGGTGAAGCTGTCAGTTCACGTCTGTGTGTGCCGCATATCGGAACGCTGCCATTTCACCCTCCGAAATANCGTCCCGGGCGATGATTGATGGCAACCACGACATTCATCACCAGCGCACCGACAACAGAGGCCAGGAGATTTGTCACCGGAAGAATGAAAGCTCCGATCAGCAGAATGGTGAGATCGATCATGAGAAGAAACCAGCCAGCGCGCATAATGCCCTTCTCCTGAAGGAAATGCGCAAGAATGCTGACCCCACCAATTCCGCTGCCGTGACGGAACAGAATAATCATGCCCATCGCCACAAGCGCGCCNGCAAACACGGCGCCGAAAAAGGGGTTCAGGTCCTGAATGGCAAAGACATGCGGGATGAGATCCGGAAACACCGATACGATCGCGACGGCCGCAACTGTTTTCACCGTAAATCGCCAGCCGATACGTAAGATGGCCAGGGCATAGAACGGCATGTTGAGGAAGAAGAAATACGTGCCAAAATCAAAGGGTGTTACATAAGAGAGGACAAGCGCAAAGCCAGACACCCCGCCCGTGAGCAGTCGAGCCTCCACGAAGAAGACCACGCCCATTCCAATGAACAGCGCACCAAAAATGACGGCCAGAACATCTTCATACCATTTGTGGCCAACACCCGTTCCCGGGGCCGGCATATCCGGTGCGGAACTTGGCTTCTGCTCGCTCACTTCTCCCCCCGCTGGTGGTTACAGAACGCTTTCCTGATCGCGTTCCTGCCGACGCCTGATCTTTCTGAGACGACGCCAGAAGCGTCGACGTTCGGGTACGGGCAGAGGCTCGAGATTGGTCACAAAGGTCTCAGCACATGCCGTCCACGAATAGCCTTCAGCATAGGTGCGGCACGTTTCCCGGTCGAGCTTGAGACATTCAAGCGCCGCCTCTTTCAGATCATCGGCTATGGCCCCAGCACCACTGCCCGGGATCAGATCTTTCGGGCCGGGAACATTATACCCTGCAACCGGCGTTCCGGCGGCCATGGCTTCAAGGATCACGAGGCCGAATGTGTCCGTCAGGCTTGGGAAGACGAAGACATCTGCATGCGCAAAACATGAGGCAAGCTCGTCGCCGAACTTCGCACCGAGGAATTTGACCTTCTTATACTTCTTTTNGAGTTCTTCCTTCTGAGGGCCATCACCGACCACGACCTTGGTGCCCGGCAGGTCCAGCTCCACAAAGGCTTCAATGTTTTTCTCAACAGCAACGCGTCCGACATTGAGAAAAATCGGGCGCTCCATGCCCGCGAACGGGTCTGGCATGTTCTCTCGCTTCGACGGGTGAAAAAGCTCGGTATCGACACCTCGCGACCACGCAACAACATTGCCAAAGCCGCGCTCTTCCAGCTCTTCGCGCATGGAGGCCGTGGCCACCATGATATGTCCGGAATAGCGGTGAAACCATTTCATGAAGCCGTAGCCCCAGCTCACCGGCACCGGGAAGCGCGCCGACACATATTCCGGAAAGCGCGTATGATAGCTGGTAGTGAAGGGCATGCCATTTTTGAGGCACATGGAACGCCCGGCCATGCCCAGCGTGCCTTCCGTGGCAATATGAACCGCCTCTGGCTCGAAAGCATGAAACCGCTCTTCAATTTGCTTGCGCGCACCAACGGCCAGCTGGATCTCGCTGTATGTCGGCAGAGGAATCGTTTTGAAGCCATCACTGGGCGAGACGACCTCAAACACGTGGCCCATAGCTTCAGCTTCTTCGATGACGCGGGTCAGTGTCCGCACGACGCCATTCACCTGTGGGTGCCATGCATCGGTAATGAGCATGATTTTCATGCAGAAACTCCTGAAGCCGNCAAATCTCGACGCGCAAACAGGTGTTCCAAATCATGATGACAAAAGCAAGGACGCGATACCGCAGGCGAGGATCACGCCCAATAGGGCGAACCGCAGGGAGATTTGGTCAAAAGTCTCAGAATAGAGACAGAATGCAGTTCGCAGCGGCATTCACTGCTGATGCGAAAGCTCCAAACCATTTGATTAAATTGCGCCGTAAACGCCAACAGAATATAACACAGGTTAAGGCCGAAAGTTCCCGTATGGCGGGCTTTTTCGAAAGTTTTCAAACAAATAGCTGAGTCTTCATGTCGGCCTCTTGAAGTCCTTGTCCAGCGGGGCAAAGTCCTTATTGACGGAGGATTTATGGCATTTGATATGAAAACTGCATCAAACATCGATTGGAACGAAATCGATAAGTACAAAATAGCTCCTGAAGAGGAGGTCGTCAGCGCGGTTCTTGCTGAAGAACCGCTGCGCGAATCCCAAAGGAAAGAAGCTGTCCGGATCGGCCAGGATATTGTCATCACGGCGCGCCAGAATGCGCGACGCAAAGGCATGATGGAATCTTTTCTAGAAGAGTTCGGATTGTCCAACCAGGAAGGCCTGGCGCTGATGTGTCTGGCCGAGGCACTGATCCGCGTCCCCGACGCTGAGACTCGCGACGATCTGATTGCCGAGAAGATCCGGTCTGGCGACTGGTCCTCTCACCTCAACCAATCTGAAAGCTGGCTCGTCAACGCCTCAACCTGGGGCCTGATGTTGACCGGGCGTGTGCTTGGCCCGCCGGCTGACGCTGTCCGCAGCCCCGCGAAATTCGTCCAGAACCTCGTGCGCGAGAGTGGCGAGCCTGTTATCCGCGCCGCAATGATGCAGGCCATGCGGATCATGGGCGAGCAGTTCGTTCTTGGTCGCACGGTCGAAGCTGCCATCAAACGCGGCAAGAAGATGATCCGCGAAGACGAAGCGGCGCACTTCTCCTTCGANATGCTCGGCGAAGGNGCNCGNACCGCCAAAGACGCCGATCGCTATATGGAAGCTTATAAGANGTCCATTCGCTCGATTGATGATGCGACGGAAGGTCATGCGCCAGAACTGGAAAATGGCGTGTCGGTCAAGCTATCGGCGCTCCATCCGCGATATGACGTATATCATGAAGACCGTGTGATGGAGGAACTCTATCCGCGCGTGCTTGAGCTCTGCGAAATGGCACACCGCCGCGGCATTCACATCTGCCTCGACGCCGAGGAGGCTGACCGTCTCGTGATTCAGCTTCAGGTGATCGACCGTCTCGCGAACGAAGAGTCGCTTAAGGGCTGGAAAGGCCTCGGCATGGCCGTTCAGGCCTATCAGAAACGCGCGCCGTATGTGATCAAGAATCTTCGCAAACTGGCTGAAGATACCGGCATGCGATTGATGGTTCGCCTCGTGAAAGGCGCTTACTGGGATACCGAGATCAAGCATTCGCAAATCGAAGGCGTTGATGACTTCCCTGTCTTCACGACAAAAGACGCCACAGACCTCAACTATCTCTATTGCGCCCGCCTTCTGATGGAGGCTTCGCCAAACATCTATCCGCAGATTGCGACGCACAATGCGCATACCCTTGCTGCGGTCAGGCTGATGGCGGATGAACTGGGCGTGGAGCAATACGAATTCCAGCGCCTGCACGGCATGGGCGAAGCGCTTTATCGCGCCGCTGGCGAAAACAATCGCGTCCGCGTCTATGCGCCGGTTGGGGCTCACCGTGACCTTCTGCCATATCTGGTACGTCGTCTTCTTGAGAACGGCGCCAACTCATCCTTCGTGAACACCTTCCTTGATGAAGATGTGCCCGTCGATGATGTGGTNTATGACGGAATTTCGAAACTGGAAGCCGGTCAGAAACGCCATCCACGGATCGCCAAGCCGGGCGCGCTTTATGGCGGCGATCGCCGGAACTCGAAGGGCATGGACCTCACCCGCAANGTGGAGCGCGACGCGATTGCCAAGGCCGTCAAGGCACTGGACGATGGNCCTGTNCTNTCAGCCGGCCCGATCATTAATGGCAAAGACAGTACAGGCGGCAAGCACAAGGTGCGCTGCCCACACGATCTTTCCAAAGTGGTCGGCACGGTAAAATGGGCTGACACCAAGGATGTCGACAAGGCTTTTGCGGCTGCAGTCAAAGCCCAGCCTGAGTGGAATAACCGCGGCGGCGTCAAACGTGCGGACATCCTGCGCGATATGGCCCATGCGCTTGAAGACAATATGGAACGTCTCATTGCCATTATGGCGCGTGAGGGCGGCAAGACACTGAGCGACGGCATTGCCGAAGTTCGTGAGGCTGTCGACTTCCTGCGTTACTATGCGCACGAAGCTGAAGCGCACTTCAATGAACCAAGACGTATGCCTGGGCCAACTGGCGAGACAAACCATCTCAGCCTTCACGGTCGCGGCGTCTTCGTCTGCATCAGCCCATGGAACTTCCCGCTCGCCATTTTCACAGGCCAGGTCGCCGCAGCGCTTGCAGCTGGTAACGGCGTGGTGGCAAAACCGGCAGAGCAAACAACCCTGATCGCCTTTGAGGCTGTGAAGCTGTTCCAGAAGGCCGGTCTGCCGAAAGAGATTCTGCATCTCCTGCCGGGCGATGGTGAAACAATCGGCGCGCCTCTGACCAAGCATAAAGATCTTGGTGGCGTNTGCTTNACAGGTTCGACNGAAGTCGCTCNNCTNATCCACCAGACGCTCGCCAATCGTGAGGGGCCAATCCTGCCNCTCATCGCAGAGACCGGCGGCATGAACGCCATGTTCGTAGACACGACAGCACTGCGCGAGCAGGTGATCGACGACATCATCGCCTCCGCGTTTGGCTCAGCGGGTCAACGGTGNTCTGCGCTGCGTGTNGCCTTCATNCCGGATGATACAGCAGACATGCTGATTGAAGGATTGAAAGGCGCAATGGATCAGATCAAGCTTGGCGACCCGTCATTGCCGTCCACGGAATGCGGACCGGTGATTGATGCGGATGCCCGAGAGCTTCTCTCTGACCACCTCCACAAGCTGGACAAAAACGCGAAAGTGCTGAAGCGTGTGGAGCTCGAAGGCCTGCCGGAGGAGCACACTTTCTTCGCGCCGACGCTGATCGAGATGAAATCGATTGATAATCTCACGCGTGAGACGTTTGGNCCGATCCTTCACGTCGTCCGCTATGATCCGGACAAGATGGACAAGACCTGTCAGAAGCTCGAAGCAAAAGGCTATGGCCTGACGCTGGGTATTCACTCGCGGCTGGAAAGTTTTGCCAAGGAAGTTCAGTCCAAGGTCAAGGTCGGCAACACCTATGTGAACCGGACAATGACCGGCGCCGTTGTAGGCGTTCAGCCATTCGGCGGCGAAGGTCTGTCAGGTACCGGCCCGAAAGCCGGCGGACCGCACTATCTGCCGCGCTTTGCTGTTGAACGGACAACCACCGTCAATACGGCTGCGCAAGGCGGTGATGCGGATCTCCTGAACCTGCACTAGGTCAGGCTCCAACCTTCAAACAAGAAAGCCTCGCCAGTTTATTGGCGAGGCTTTTTCTTTGCGCAGAATGCAGTCGCCAAATTCTGACTGCGATCAGACCTTCTCAAGCTCCTTCGGCCTGGAGGCGCTGCGTCTCTTNGCTTTCGCCTTGGGTTTGGGAAGGAGTCGAAATCTCGACTGGCACCAGGCAAAGCCGACCCCGACATCAATGAGCGCGTCGGATCGACCGCAGGGGCAGGCAAACAGCAAGACGTCATAAACCGTGTAGGTCTCGCCGGCCACAAGCGGCACAGGCATGCCCGTCACATGGTTCGGGGCCGCATTCACACACAGGACAAGATCACCGGGACCAACGTCATAGCTCATGGTGGCAGTCTATCATGTCTGACCGCGCTCGCCGACACGACCATCGCCAGTCGCAAGATCAGCCAGAGAAATGCTTTGAAAGCTTCAGCCCCTGCCCCTGATAATTGGAGCCCTGCCCGCCATAAGGTGAGCGAGGTTCTTCTGACATGGCTTCATAGACAAGGCGGCCGACCGGCTGACCATGCTCCAGGATGAAAGGCACATCCCGGCCACGGACTTCCAGAACCGCTCGCCCCTCCTTGCCATCGCAGCCAAAGCCGGGATCAAAAAAGCCAGCATAATGAGCGCGAAATTCACCAAGATCCGGTGCAATCGGCGCCATTTCTGCGGCTCGGTTTTCGGGAATTCGAACGAATTCTTTCGATGCCAGAATGTAGAACTCGTCAGGATCCAGAATCAGCCGTCCATCGCGCGCATAAACCGGCTCCCAATAATCATCTGTCCGGTGGCCACCAATACGGGAAATATTGAGCACTCCGGAATGACGTCGCGCGCGGTATCCAATCAGCCCGTCCTGCAGGGGCTCGAGATGTACGGAAAAATCCAGTGTCGAGGTCGGCACATGATCTCCAGATCGGAAACGCATCTGAAGCAACCTGTCGCCAGGCCGTGCCAGTACAGAGAATGTCCGTGGACTGACTTCCGCATAGAGCGGGCCATCATAGCCATCCGGAACACCGTCAAAACGCGAAACACCATCCGCGATCAGCCGCACGAACACATCGATCCGCCCCGTCGAGCTTTTCGGATTCGCAGAGGCTGTCAGGCCTTTGGGTAGTGACAGGCTCTCCTGCAACGGGACGAGATAGACACATCCTGTTTCCAGGACAGCGCCGCCAGAGAGGTCGACCGTGTGCATGACAACTTCATCTGTCAGGCAGTCTTCAACGCGCCGTCCATTGGGCAGAAAGCTCGCGCGCATGCGATAGGCTTTGCCGCCCAGACGCAGATCAAGGCTGGCGGGCTGGACCTGCAGGGGCTCAAGCCCCCCTTCGGCCCTGATGGCACCTTCAGCAATGATGTCGTCGATCTGGTGATCTGCGAGAATTCCGGGCTTAAAACGCACTTTGGTGTCCGACTCGTTTGTACTATTGGTAATCCAACCTTCACCTTGACGAAGGCCGACGCAAGTCTCTATGCCCGCGCCCTTGTATGAGAAAAGGCCAAATTATGAGTTCAGGTTCTTCTGATCCGCGCAAGACCTACCGCCGCGCCACCAATCTGGTGCATGGCGGCACCGAGCGCACGGACTGGCAGGAAACGAGCGAAGCCCTGATTCTGACATCGGGCTATGTCTATGATTCAGCGGAGCAGGCTCAGGCACGCATGGCCGGTGAAGAGCCCGGCTATGTCTATGGCCGATACAATAATCCGACTGTGGCCATGCTGGAAGAACGGCTGCGTCTGCTTGAAGGCGCTGAAGCGTGTCGCGCTATGGCATCCGGAATGGGCGCCATGAACGCGATCCTGACCGCGCCGATCCAGCAAGGTGACCGGGTGGTCGGCGCAAGTGCGCTGTTTGGCTCCTGCCGCTGGCTCATTGCCAATCAGCTACCCAAATATGGCGTTGAAACCGAATTCGTTGACGGTATGGACATGGAAGCCTGGGAGAAGGCGCTGTCCAAGCCGACCAAACTGGTTCTGGTTGAGAGCCCGGCCAATCCGATGCTGGATGCGGTGGATATCAAGGCGGTTGCCGATCTGGCTCACAAGGCGGGCGCGCAGCTCATTGTCGACAACGTGTTTGCATCCCCCGTTCTGCAAAGTCCGTTTGAGCTCGGCGCTGACTGGGTGTTCTATTCGGCCACCAAGCACATGGATGGCGGCGGACGCGTGCTTGGCGGAATGATTCTCGGGCCGAAGAAAGACATGGAAGAGATCATTGATCCTTTCATCCGGCATTCGGGGCCATGCATCTCGCCTTTCAATGCCTGGGTCATTCTGAAAGGTCTCGAGACGCTGGAAATCCGCGTCGAGCGTCAATCAGAGACAGCAGCCCGACTGGCCGACGCCATGGCAGAGCATTCGGCCGTGCGCGCGCTGCGCTATCCCGGGCGGAAAGACCATCCGCACTATGAAGTGCACGCCAAGCAGATGCGATCTGGCGGCACGCTGATCGCCCTGTCGCTGGCAGGTGGCAAGGACGCGGCATTCCGCTTCCTGAACGCGCTTTCATTGGTACAGATCTCCAACAATCTGGGCGATGTAAAATCGCTGGCCTGCCATCCGGCGACGACAACTCACCGGGCGCTCTCGCCGGAAGAGCGTGCCAGTATGGGGCTTGATGAGAGTTGGGTGCGTTTCTCCGTTGGCCTGGAGGATGCAGATGATCTTATGGAAGATGTGCTCTATGCACTCGACGAGGCAAACAAGGCATGATGGACGATATCGTCTTTCCCTATTCGCATGAAACCTGGGGCGTCACGGTGAGTGTGCTGCCAGAATATGTCGAGGATGATTCTGATCCTGGCAAGCGCCGGTTCGTCTGGCGCTATACCGTTCAGATCGACAACAATGTCGACCACACCATCCAGCTGATCAATCGGCACTGGGAGATTACCGATGCGGTTGGCCGCCGGCAGATCGTTGACGGCGAAGGCGTAGTAGGTGAGCAGCCCGTTCTGCATCCCGGCGAGTCCTATCTCTATGTGAGTGGCTGCCCGCTGCCCGAACCTTCTGGCATGATGGCCGGTCATTACGGTATGCGTCGCGAAGACGGTGAGGAGTTCCGGGTCACCATTCCTGCCTTTTCGCTCGACAGTCCGTATGAAACGGCTCGAGCGAACTAAGGTCCGCTTTTTACCATGAACCTTCAGCCCATCCTCTCCGCGCTCGGCATACTCCTGATGCTGACCGGCGGGGCGATGCTTCCCTGTGCAGTGGTGGACTTTTTCACCAGCGCTGAAAGCTGGGGCGTGTTTGGTCTGACGGCCTTCGTTCTGGGTGGGATTGGCGGTATTCTCACAATCGCCAGCGGCAATTCCGAGAAAAAGACCGGAACACGCGAAGCCTTCCTGCTGACAACACTTGTCTGGGCCGTTCTGCCTCTGGCCGCCGCGCTCCCCTTCCTGGCGCTCGGCTTCACCTTCACAGATGCGGTGTTTGAATCCGTTTCAGGCCTCACCACAACCGGTGCCACCATCATGACCGGCCTCGACGAAGAACAGAAAGGCCTTCTGCTCTGGCGCTCCATCCTGCAATGGATTGGCGGGGTCGGAATTATTGTGACGGCGATTGCCGTTCTGCCCATGCTGCGCGTTGGTGGTATGCAGCTTTTCCGCGCTGAATCTTCGGACGTGTCAGACAAATTCCTCCCACGCGTCACTGAAATCGCCAAGCAGATCACCTGGCTCTATCTCGGCCTCACCATTGCTTGCCTGTTTTGTTACGTCGTTGCGGGAATGACATTTTTTGACGCGGTCAATCACGCCATGACCACTATGGCAGCCGGCGGATATTCCACCAGTGACGCGTCCATGGGAAAATATGCCGAGACCCGTGCAATCGAAGTGTCGATTGTCTTCATGTTTCTCGCCGGCCTGCCATTCACCACCATGGTTTTGTTCTTTCACGGCCGCATAAACTGGCTCGTAAAGGACCCTCAACCACGCTTCTATCTGGCAGTCACCATCGTCGCTGTAATCATTCTTTATGTCTGCGTAAAGCTTCATCCGCAAACCTATTTCATCCGACATGATGAGCATTTGCTGCGCGACACGATTTTCAGCGTTGTCTCAGTGCTGACGGGGACGGGCTATTCCTCCACTGACTACGGACAGTGGGGCAGCCTGCCAGAAATTGTGTTTTTTACTCTTATGTTCATTGGCGGCTGCGCCGGCTCAGCGGCGTGCGGCATGAACGTCTTCCGCGTCGAAATCGTCCTGCGCACCATGTGGACCTATATCCGCCGCATGCTCAGCCCGAACCGGATCATCGTTGTCCGTTACGGTCACCGGCGGGTACAGGACGATGTGCTTCAATCGGTGATGACGTTCATTTTCCTCTATCTGTTCGTGTTTTCTGTCTCAGCAGTCCTCATCTCTCTTACGGGTCTTGATGCGATCTCCTCGCTGTCTGCTGCGGCGACCTCAATTTCAAACGTCGGCCCGGGCCTTGGCAGTATTTTTGGGCCCTCAGGAACATTCCAGCCGCTCCATCCGTTCGCAAAATGGGTCTGCCTCATCGCGATGATTTTCGGACGACTTGAGTTGATCACAATTTTTGTGGTGCTGACGCCGCGCTTCTGGAGAAGCTGACCGGGCCTGCCGGTCGGTTGCATTTTGAGTTAGGGTTACCAATACAGCCAAACCAGCGGGATTTCACATGACCGGCGAAACCGATCTCGAAAAGCTCCTCTCGGAGATGAAGCCCGAACTCCATTGGGACACTTATGTCTTCGTGACGACGACACGCGACATTGCTCACCTCAAGATCAGGCCACGCATGCAGTTCCGGGAAACCGAGGGACTGACACTGGTCATCACCCGGGCAGAAGCCGAGGCAAACAGCTTTGCCTATACCTTTCCCTCTCGCATGATTACGCTTGATATCCATTCCTCGCTCGAAGCGGTCGGCTTCCTCGCAAAAATCGCAACACGTCTCGCCGAGATCGATATTCCAGTGAATGCGGTTGCAGGTTTTTATCATGACCACATATTCGTCGCCGAAGACCGGGCCGAAGACGCCCTTGCAGCCCTCGAAGCCATGACTGGCGGCTGACCCCCTTCACCTTGCTTCAGAATTGAGGCATTCCACGCGACATCTCTCAGAAAGCTATGCAGGCATTTCATGACCAATCCGCTCTCACTCGACAAATACGGCATCTCTATTGGTGAGGGTCACCCACTGGTTGTCATGGCGGGCCTGAATGTGCTCGAAGACGAAACCCTCGCCATGACGGTGGGTGAGAAACTGAAAGCGATCTGCGACAAGCTCGGCCTGCCTTATATTTTCAAGGCGAGCTTCGACAAAGCCAACCGCTCCTCCATCACGTCTTATCGCGGCCCGGGCATGGATGAAGGTCTGAAAATTCTTTCAAAGGTCAAAACCGAACTCGGCGTACCGGTGGTCACTGACTATCACGAGATTGATCAGGCCGTGCCGGTCTCAGAAGTGGCCGAAGTTGTGCAGGTCCCGGCCTTCCTCTGCCGCCAGACAGATCTGGTTGTGGCGGGCGCGCAGGCTGTTGAAGCTGCCGGAGGCTGGCTGCACGTCAAGAAAGCCCAGTTTCTCGCACCATGGGATGTGAAGAACATCATCTCCAAAGTCGGCGAAGTTACGAAACGAAACCCGACCATTCTCTGCGAACGCGGCACGAGCTTCGGTTATAATAATCTCGTCGTGGACATGCTGGGCATTCAGGGCATGCAGGCACTTGGCGTTCCCGTGACAATAGACGCGACCCACGCCGTTCAGCTGCCCGGCGCAGACCCGCGCACGTCTGGCGGCTCGACTGGCGGTCGCCGTGAAGGTGTGGCTGTCATCGCCAAATCGGCTGTTGCCGCAGGCGCTGACGGGGTCTTCCTCGAATTTCACACCGATCCAGACAAAGCACTCTGCGACGGGCCGAGCTGTCTGCCACTCAACTCAGCCGAAGACCTGCTGACAACGCTCAAAGGCCTTCACGAGCTGGTCCGCAGTTAGCTCTTCTAAGTCAGCTCGGCTTCTGTTGCCTTCGACCAGCCAACATACACCTTGTCGCCATCCTCAATCACAGGCCGTTTGATCAGCGTTGGATGGCTGATAAGCACAGCGCCTGGCGTATCGCCTGAGGCAATCGCTTTTTCCTCATTCGGGAGTTCGCGATAGGTGGTGGAGCGCGTGTTCACCAGCGCCTTCGCGCCAGCCGCATCAAGCCATTGGGGGACTTTACTGTCGAGATCTGCATTGGTCCGGATGTCGATAAACTCGAAATCCTTGCCAGCCGCCTCAAGCGCCTTCATCGCCTTTTTGCATCCATCGCAATTTTTCAGCCCGTATAGTTTCATCTGTCGTCTGCTCCGGCTTGGTGATGGGATCGCAAAGGATCAATCGGATTTTGAGTACTATGTAAAACGTCTGAACCGGAAACAGGTTCTGAATTCACTCTTTTCTTGAATACGTCAGAGCCCATATCTTTAAAAATATCCTGATCAGGAGGAAGCGCGCGACATGGGACTGTTCGATACGATCAAAAGAGAATGGGTCTATTTCAATGGCGCGCGGAAAACGCTCGCCCGGATCGGCTCAATCGAACCTGACGACAAAATCCGGTTCGCTGACGTATTCGAAGAGAAAGTTGACCAGTTCCGGTCGAATGTCGTCATCCGCTTCGAG
Source organism: Ponticaulis sp. (assembly GCA_002699325.1). Classification (GTDB taxonomy): domain Bacteria; phylum Pseudomonadota; class Alphaproteobacteria; order Caulobacterales; family Hyphomonadaceae; genus Ponticaulis. The sequence continues at coordinate 29,479 of PABS01000091.1, forward strand.
GATGATATCATCACCTATGGAGAGCTCGACAAGCGCGCCAACCAGTTCGCCAACTGGGCGCTCGATCAGGGTTATGGGGCGGGAGATACGGTCGCCCTCTTCATGGACAACAAGCCAGACTATCTGGCCATCTGGGTGGGTTTGTCCAAAATCGGCGTCGCGGTCGCTCTGATCAACAACCAGCTGCAGGGCGCAGGCCTGGCTCACTGCGTCTCTATCGCGGATTCCCGCGCCGTGATCGTTGGGACAGAACAGGTCGGGCATTTTGCGTCAGCGAGGGAGCATCTGCCGGAGGGCCTGACAGCCTGGTCTCATGGTGCGGACATGGAACAGTCTGAGCGGATTGATGAAGTGCTCGACACTTATGCCTCGACCCGGCCGTCCCCTGAACATCGTGAGTCTCTGCGTGCTGCGGATTTGTGTCTCTATGTGTATACTTCGGGCACCACTGGCCTGCCAAAAGCCGCAAAACTGACCCAGTCGCGCGTCCTCGGCATGATGCGCAGCTTCATTGATGCCTGCAACATTACAGAGCGCGACAGGATCTACATCACCCTCCCGCTTTATCACGCGACCGGCGGCATTTGCGCAGTGGGTCAGGCCTTCATGACCGGCGCATCCATGATTTTGAAGGATAAGTTCTCCGCGACCGAATTCTGGAACGACGCAGTAAATTACAAGGCAACAAGCTTTGTCTATATCGGCGAACTCTGCCGGTATCTTGTCAGTGCCAAACCGCACCCGCTGGAAAGAGAACACCGTATCCGTACCGGCTTTGGCAATGGCATGAGCGCCGATGTATGGGAGAAATTCATCGACCGGTTCGGCATAGAAGACCTGATCGAATTCTACGGCTCGACCGAAGGCAATGTCTCTTTCGTCAANTTCAATGGCAAAGTCGGTGCGGTNGGNCGCCTGCCGCCNTATATGCGTGATCGCATCCGGTCTCGNATTGTAAAATTTGACGTGGAAACCGAAAAGCCTGTGCGNGGNAAGGATGGCTTCTGCATCGAGACCGAGCCCGGCGAAGTTGGCGAAGCGATTGGCGAGATTACCAGCGCCCCCCGGCAGCGTTTTGAAGGCTATAAAGACCCGACCCAGACCGAGAAGAAAATCCTGCGTGATGTCTTCAAGCCTGGCGATATGTGGTTCCGGACCGGTGACCTGATGAAAATGGACGAGCACCATTTCATCTATTTTGTCGATCGGATCGGCGATACTTATCGCTGGAAGGGCGAGAACGTCTCCACGACAGAGGTCGCNGAGGCGCTCTCAAACTATCCNGGTATCGAACTGCCAAATGTTTATGGCGTCAGCCTCCCCGGTACAGAAGGCCGCGCTGGTATGGCCGCAATCAATCTGACGCCGGGCTCCACACTGCATGGCAAGGATCTCGCCGCCTATGTGGACAAGGCGCTCCCGGCCTATGCACGTCCGGTTTTCGTGCGCGTCCAGCCAGCCGCGGAGACGACCGGNACGCTGAAATTTCGCAAAGTCGATCTGGTGGAGCAAGGAATTGAAGTCGACGAGATTGATGATCCGGTTTATGTGCGCCTGCCCGGCTCAGACGCCTACACGCTTCTGACCTCAGAGATGGTGGACGATATCGAAGACGGCAAAGTCAAACTCTGAGCAACCACCCATAGCCGGGAGCGTTACACTGCTGGCAGAATGCAGCTTTGGAGCACNGCTTTATGAATCGTATTTACAGTTTTTCCGGGCTCTGCGCCGCGGCNCTTCTTNCAGCCTGNGGCGCGCNNGAAACAGAATCGATCGAGACGTCANCNGANNCNGTTTCNNCNGNGACNNCNNCGCCCGNAGNCNGANGNNGANCNGACAANCTNAGCCNNCACCGNNACNNGNCNAGTNNCAGNGNNGNCTGCGGCGTGGTCACCACACAGGGCTTTTGCGGCGCCGACTATGGCATGACGANAGACGAAACNCTTAATGCCCTGAGTATCGACTTGGAGGGCTCTGAGACAGAGGCGNNCGAACNAGAGAGCTGCACTTACCTTTCGGGCANTGTGCCTGCTGGCGATGTCTACTTCATGTTTGTTGATGACATATTCAATCGCGTGGACATTCGCATGCCGGGCGTACGAACCGATGGAGGCGGCGAGGTTGGTCTGACTATTGACGCGATGGTGAGGCTCTACCCTGACCTCGAACAGCAGCCGAACAAATACGTTCCTGATCAGCCGGACCTCCTTGTTGAGGAAAGTGGCGGCAAATTCATTTTCGAAACGAATGAGGCAGGCAGGGTTTCAAGCTACCACGCCGGAATTGCGCCCGGCGTGGATTATGTTGAAGGCTGCTCTTAAGCCCTTACTCTACCAGGCCGAGTGATTGGGCCATCACGAAGAAAATTTCGTTCTGCTCCATCACGCCGCCCACACGTTCAGCGCCGGCCCCCGTTGCAAAGATGGCGACATCTTCACCCGCATGGGTTTCCGATCCGCTTGGCACCAGCGACTGCTGAAGGAAGTTGTCCGCCGTGGTATCGACGTCTGACAGGTCTTCACGCTGACAGTCTTCGCCTTTGCACACACCGCCCGGGCCGTTGGCATAGTTGAGGGTGGTATAAGGCTTACCATCTGCGCCGCGCAGATAAGCGCCAACTCCGGATGCAGCCTTGCCAAGGATCGGATTGCCGCGCGCCGGATATCCGGCAATCGTCATGGTGTGGCTGTGGTCCGCGGTGACGACAATCAGCGTTTCCGAGAGATCCACCGTCGAAGCAGCTGCGCGGATCGCCTCGTCAAAAGCGTAAGTGTCCTCCAGCGCGCGCTTGGCATTCCCCGCATGGTGCGCGTGGTCAATGCGCCCGCCTTCGATCAGCAGTACATATCCGTCCTTATTTTGCGACAAGCGCTCGATCGCGGCGAGCGTGAGGTCTTTCAGAGCGGGTTCGCCCGCCTCATCGCCGGGACGATCCAGCTCAAACTGCATATGGGATGGCTCGAACAGACCCAGCACTTTTGATGGCCCTGAAAAATCGATGGCGTCAAAACCAGCCTGATCAAAAATCACTTTATGGTCGGCAGACTTCGCCAGCCAGTCAGCGGTCAGGTCACGCCCATCACCACGACGCCCGCTCCGGTCTGAGAGTTCAGGGTCGGCCTGGTCTGAGGTCATGAAGTTGGAGCGTCCGCCGCCCATTGCGATCTCAAATCCATCGCCCGCCTGCCAGTCCACCATCTGCGATGCGATGTCCTTACAGCCCGCTTCAGCCTGAGCCCCCAGATCCTCATCATTCTCCCAGTTACGGGAGGCCGAGTGTGAATAGGTTGCAGCAGGTGTGGCGTGGGTGAGCCGGGCGGTGGAAACGATACCAGTCGCGAGGCCCGCGTTTTCAGCAATATCAAATACTGTTTCAACCTCGTGACCGATTGAACCGGCGCAATTGTCTGGACGGGCGTCCTTAGTGAGGCCGAGTGTTGCCACATTGGTTTTCACGCCGGACATCATCGCAACAGCCGTAGAGGCACTGTCAGACACCTGCCCGTCGTGAGCATAGGTTTTGGAAAGTGCCGCATTCGGAAATGTCTCCATTGCCAGCTGATAGCTTTCGCCGTCCAGCCCCTGCTTCTGGCCCGCATAAATCCGGCCAGCGGTGATCGTCGAGATGCCCATACCGTCGCCGATGAAGATAATCACGTTCTTGGCTGACTTAGCTGATCGCATCTCGGCGCGCGCCGCGACGCGCTCCCGGGCCGTCATATAGTACGGGTCGGCGGCCTGTTTCGG
>PABS01000092.1 GCA_002699325.1 Ponticaulis sp.
CTGATGGACTGGGGCTGGGATAATGCGAGGGCGATCCTCGGGCTTGCTGTAATTGTGGGCATCTGTTGGGCGGTTTCTGAGAACCGCAAAGCCTTTCCGTGGAAGATCGTGCTCGGCGCTGTGGCGCTGCAGTTCGTCTTTGCGCTTCTTCTGTTCGGCGTGCCGCCAGTTCGCAATATCCTCTTCAAGGCCAATGTGGTTGTTGACGCGCTGGAAAATGCCACACGCTATGGGACGGGGTTTGTCTTCGGCTATATCGGCGACAACACGACATTCCCAGTTGAACAGGCAAATGCCAACCCGGCTTTCTTTTTTCAAATTCTTCCGATCGTGATCGTTGTCGCGGCGCTGTCCGCCATTCTTTGGCACTGGCGAATTCTCCGGTGGGTGACCAAAGCCTTTGCCTTCGTCTTTGCAAAAACAATGGGTCTGGGTGGTGCGACCTCACTTGCAGTTTCAGCCAATATCTTCATGGGCATGACTGAAGCGCCCGTCCTCGTGAAGCCGTACATCAAAGGAATGACGCGGTCTGAAGTCTTCGTTCTGATGACGACCGGTTTTGCGACGATCGCTGGCTCTGTTCTGATTATTTATGTGACCTTCCTCCAGCCCGTCATGGCGAACCCCCTTGCACAGCTTCTGACAGCCTCCATCGTTGCGGCGCCCGCCGCTGTCGCGCTCGCCCTGACCATGGTGCCCGAAACCGTCAGCATCAGTGATCGCGCGCATGAGCCGGAGTTCGAATACGAATCCACGATGGATGCGTTCTCGTCTGGCGCGACTACCGGCCTGCAGATTGTTCTCAATATTGCGACCATGCTGATCGCGGCTCTAGCACTCCTGTTCATGGTGAATGCAATGCTGGGAGCGTTTCCTGATGTGAACGGAATGCCGCTATCGATTGAGCGAATCCTCGGATGGATTTTCATGCCGCTTATGTACATGGTCGGCGTCCCAGCAGAAGAAGCTGCGAAAGCCGGCTCCCTCATGGGCATCAAGACCGTTCTGACCGAATTTGTGGCCTTCCTGCAGCTCGCGCAGACGCCAGAGGCTGAGCTTTCTGACCGTTCACGCATTATCGTGGCGCACGCAGTTTGCGGTTTTGCGAATTTCGGCTCGATTGGCATTCTGATTGGTGGTCTGACGATTATCGAGCCGGAACGCCGGGACATGTTCCTCAGCCTTTCATGGAAAACACTTCTGGCCGGGACGCTCGCCACATGTATGAGCGCCTGTATCGCTGGTGCACTTCCGGCGTCTATTTTCCTTGGGAGCTAGCGCAACACATTCGATCACGACTTTGATAGAGCGTGCTAACTTCACTTGATCCGAAAGCCGCCTACCTCCTAGAAGCAGTTTGAACAGACTGCGAACGCAGCATTGGGAGGTTTCATGGCATTCGGATTCGCGCGCTTTACCACAATCGGGCTCTTCCTTTTTGGAACGGTCAGTTTGTCTGCCCTGGCGCAATCTGCCGGTCCTGCCGTTGAGGAAACTGCGGCGGGCCGAACGCTTGAAACCATTCGCGTGATTGACCGGCCGCCGAACCAGCCTGGCGCGCTCGCTGTTATGGTTGGGAGCGAGATTGACGATATTTCGGCCGACCACCCGGCCGAGCTCCTGAACACACTTCCGGGCGTCAATATTCACATCAATTCGGGGCAGGAACACTTGCTGGCGATTCGCTCTCCCGTGCTGACCGGCGGTGCAGGGCAGGGCAGTTTCCTGATCCTGCAGAACGGCGTTCCGACGCGCTCGCCCGCCTTCGGCAATGTGAACATGCTGTTCGAAGTCCATCACGAAGTCGCCGAAGCCGTGGAAGTGGTTCGTGGACCGGCCTCGGCGAAATACGGTTCGAACGCTGTGCATGGTCTTGTGAACTTCATTCTGCCTGGCTCCGAACAGGCTGCGGATGGCGGTCGGCTCAAGCTGAGCGGCTCTACTCTCTCGCGCTATAAAGCTGATGCCGTGATTGGCTCTGAAGCGGTCGGCACCGGCAGCGTGGTTTCTGTTTCCCTGCAGCATGATGCTGGNTGGCGGGACGATACCAGCGTNGATCAGCAGAAAATCTCGTTCGCGCAGGGTTTTCAGGCCGGCGCCTGGGATGGGGAAGCCTGGTTCAGCTTCATGAACCTCAATCAGGAAACCGGCGGCTATGTCGAAGGGCCAGAGGCCTATAAGGACGAANACCTTTCTGAGCAGAACCCCAANCCNGAGGCGTTTCGCGACGCCAANTTTGCNATGGGCGCTGTTCAGCTCTCNCGCGATATNGGCGAGATGNNGCTGACGCTGACACCTTATGCGCGCTGGCAGGATATGGAATTTCGTCAGCACTTTCTGCCCTATAAGGGTTATGAGACGAACGACCATTCGGCCTTCGGTCTGATGGCGCGTCTCGATGGTGAGGCGGGCGAGCTCGACTGGCGCGTGGGCGGCATGGTGGATGCGGCATCTGGCGGGCTGAGCGAGACTCAGCCTGAACCGTTTGGTTTCTTCCCNGGCGATACGCGCTTCCCGCAAGGCGTTCACTATGACTACACCGTCGACACGCTGGCCATGGCGCTTTGGGGCGAGGTCGAGTTTGAAATTGCGACCGACATCCGTGTGCTGGCNGGTCTTCGCGGTGAGACCCANGANTATGATTACACNACTGACGCGCCGACTGGCGTGTCNGGCCGGTTCTTCGTACCAGCCGACCGGACAGANGACTTNGCNNTGTTNACGCCGAAGCTNGGCCTGATCTGGGATGACGCNATCGGCACTGTTGATCTCTACGCCAATCTGGCACGCGGACAGCGCGCGCCGCAGGCGTCTGATCTCTACAGGCTTCAGAGCCAGCAAGAGGTTGGCGAGGTCAAATCCGAAACGCTCGACAGTTTCGAAATCGGCCTGCGCGGATCGGCCCTGAATGATCGTCTGNTNTTCGATCTGGCCGGATATGTGATGGAGAAGAAAAACTACTTCTTCCGTGACTCTGATGGTCTGAATGTCGTGGATGGCGAGACTGACCATAAAGGCATTGAATTCCTCGGCAATTTCGCGCTGACCGACTCTCTGGAACTCTCCGGCACACTGAGCTGGTCTGACCAGACCTATGCTTTCAACCGTCCCGCAAATGGCATCGTNAGCGGAAATCAGATCGACACGGCTCCGGAATGGCTGGGCGACCTCGCGCTGTCCTGGAGCAATGGCGGGCCGTTTGAAGCCAGCCTGTCGGCAGAATATGTTGGCGAGTATTTCACGGATGAGGCCAATACGGCGGAATATGAAGGCCACACCATNTTTGCGGCTCGTGGATCTTACGACATAAATGAAAGCCTCGAAGCCTTTGTGATCGTTCGGAATNTGTTTGANGAGCGNTATGCNGANCGNGCNGANTTNGCCTTCGGNAATAACCGNTANTTCCCNGGNGAGCCGNTGAATGCGACCTTCGGGATCCGGNCGAACTGGTAGAACTTGCATACCCCGGCGTGANGTCTGTTAGGGTCNGTTAAATTCAAACAGTCCAGGAGGACTCATGAAACTCTACAGTGCCAAAGGTGCGCCGAACCCCGATCGCGTGACGTTTTTCCTCAAGGAAAAGGGCAAGCTTGATCAGGTTGAAATCGAAGAGCTTGCGATTCTGGAAGGTCAGCACCGGCTGCCGGAATACAAGGCTGTGAATGAACTTTCACGTGTGCCAGCTCTTCAACTCGATGATGGCACGGTTCTGTGTGAGAGCCGCGCCATCTGCACCTATCTGGAAAGTGTCTTTCCCGAGCCGAACCTTATGGGCGAGACACCGCTTGAGCGCGCACAGATCGAGATGTGGGATCGCCGTGTCGAGCTGATGCTGATGATGTCGATTGCCGGCTGGTTCCGCCATGGTCACCCCAAAGCGTCTGCGCTGGAGAAGCGGCAGTCGTCGGAATGGTCGGAAATATCAGAAGAAGCCACCAAGAAGACCGCAGACTATTTTGACGGTGTGCTGGCCAAGACCGAATATGTTGCGGGCACGCGGTTCACCAATGCTGACATCACCCTGTTCATCTGCATGAATTTCGGCCTCTATATGCGCTATAAAATCTGGGATGGACGGCCGAACCTGACCCGGTGGTTTGAGCTGATGCAAGAACATCCAATGGCGCAGCGGGATTAGCGAGTTCTTCGGATAATCCTGCGCGTTTATCGCCGCAGAGAGAACTCTGCCGCGTAGGTAATTTTTTGCTCGATTGTGGTTCGTCCCCCTGATCAAGTCCGGGGTCCGGCAATCTGCGCCTTCGCCTTGCGTGAGCGATCAGGATCCCTGGATGGGAGAACCTATCCGCCGCCGACACCAGCGAAGGCTGGTGTCCACGCCTCTGACGCAACATCGTGCATGCTGCGAGTTCTAAGGCGTGGATCCCAGAGTTTTCCTTGTCCGTTCCCGTCCGTCGTTGGCGGACATGGAACTGGCTCAAGGCTGCTCTGGATCACAGGAGAAGGCGGTGCCTGTTTCTTTCTGGATCCCGGATCCGCTACCGCGTTCCGGGAAAGCTGCTGTTGGTATGCGTGCGCTTTTTCAACAGCCGAAGACCCGAGATCCAGAAAGAGAGTAGGATCGCAGTCTCTGAGCGTATTCGTGCAGATGATCGGCGGCGGCCAGGGCGGTGGGGCGTGTTTTGTTGGGTAGGTCGCGCTTACGATAAGAATGGCGTCGAACCGGGGATAGACCGGTATACGGCGCGTCTCAGGAGACACATAAGCCAGGGCGCAGATGATCATGCGCGCAAGCGCGCTGGCGACCCCATCAGCCTGTTCGAAATTTGCGATAATGACGTTCAGTCGCGCGATGAGGTCAACGGTTGAGGCCGGTGAGGTCGGGCCGAACTCGGCTCCGCTCACGGCTCGAGCCGACGGACGCGCCTCATCCCGTTTTTCGATGGGGTCGCGCATGGCGCGGGCGGCATGGGTNTANCCNGCGCNNTCGAGNNNNGCGGCGGCAAGCATACGNACNAAGGCGTGNACNAGCGCCTCNGCGGACGNCACCATANGAGCGATNTCAGACGGCGCGACCGTCTGGCCGGCGGCTTCGGCCCGAAGAAGACAGGCCAGGAGCCGCGCCAGATAGAGCGCGATCACCCGGTCGAGGCCGGGAGCTTTCTCAGGAAGGGCGGAGGCTGGCGCGGGTGACATGGCCTGAGTTTAGGGTCGCCGCAGTGAGGTGGGATTATCTTGTCGATACGTCGTTGAGCGATAGAATAAGTCTAGGTTCGACTATGTCTTGTAAGTGTGCTGATGTTTCTCCTGTGTCCTGAGGTCATGGTCATGGCTGAAAACCAGCGAAATTTCCAACGTCCAAGCTTCCCCTCTGATTGAAGGCGTTTTACGCTACAAGCAAAGGGGAGTTCATGGGTGGTCAGGATCAATTCGTCGATAGAATTGGGAGAATTTCTCTCTGGTAAGCCCGCCTCTTGGGCCTTGATAATTTCGTCACGCTGCGCGCTACGTGCGCTACCATCATTAAATGCCGTTTCTTCTAGAAAGAACTTCCGGGCCGACATCCTGTTGCCTCTTTGCCGGGGAGTAGCGACTTCCGCTTGTGTAGCAACTTGGCCATTGGAAATTGAGTTAGTTGCTACCGCCAATGCCACCAAAAAGGCTTTGGATGCAGCGGCCAACAAATTAGACGCTGCTGCTGATCCTGCCGTTTACGCCGCCAATGCTATTAATTCCGCCGCCGTCGCTGCTGCACATCGTCGCGATGGTGATCGTTCCCATGCCATACAACCGGCCGCCCATGCCGCTGCACACGCTGCAAATGCTAGTGCCGCTGATGAAGTTTGGGATGCGGTTTCTTCCGATTTAACATCGCTTCATGAAGATAGCGGTTCGATTTTCGTTATGCAGTTTCCGCTCTGGCTTGATCGAATTCCGTACGATGTTCAAACTCAATGGCTAGCGCTGAAGACCTCACTTCCCAAAAGCGGAAACTGGTGGGTCTGGACAAACTGGTATGAGGGCCAGCTGACCGGCGCTCGAAATCGAAACAAAGCTTTGGAAGTTGCACGGATATCGATTTCAAATGAAGACTGGCAAAGAGGTGCGGCACACGTCAATCAGATTATTGCGGATATCGAACGGGAGCATGCGGAACCGGAGGATGCTGACATTGACGCGGCGTCGAGCCAGAATCCAATTGCCACTCAGTTCGCAGAAAGTGAGACAGGCCGAACTGGTCTGGAAAGTTTACAGCCAAGTCTTAATGATGAGCAGCGTTCATTTCACACCGCGCTTTGTGACGCGATCAGGGAAGCAATCCGCGATACCGGTTTTCGCGGTGAAAACCAGTTCCCTAAACTGATAGAGACCGCCAACGACCTTTTGAAAGCTCTCGGCACAACCGTGTCCGAGATCGATCATCCGAAAGTTTGGACGTCGGGTAACAGACTCCGTCGGTATATGAAAGCGGATGCGCGTTTGCATAGTTCGCGTGATCCGGATCGCGAACCACTTCCGATTGACATATCGGAAGGTTTTTCTCGTGTCGTCGATGAATACAACGTCTTCGCGAGTGGTGATGAGGTTTTACGTAAGTTTGATACTGCGCGGCGTGGACCCGAAATCCGTGATCTAGAAGAAGCTTTGTCCGACGCTCGCGAGTTAGACAGAGCTTTCTTTCAAAATTCTGATGTCTTTGAAACAGACGCCACAAACGCCATTCATGCAGACATTGAAAACGTCGCCCGCATGGACGAGGTAGAAGCTTCTGATGTTTCAAATATCGATGTCGATCAAGCGAAGATCCGCGCTGTAGAAACTGCAAAAAATGCAATTCGCGCAACCGTTCGACGTGTCTGGAAATTCACAAAGACGACCTCTACGGAAGCGAAGTCTGGTATAGTAGGAAGCGGGGCCACTCTCACCGTGTCTTCAATGTGGGCAAATCGTGACGCCTTATTCCGTTTTCTAGACTCGTCAGTGGCTCAATCTGGTTTAAAAGATCTTATCACTCGCTTGTTTCAGCTTTTTGGCTTCTGACTACGAATACGATATCGCTACCCACCCGTCCCCTGGAACTGGCGAGACGCATCCGGCGTTTCTCTGACACAGAGGAGCGTGAACATGATTTATCAGTTATTGTTCGGGGCGGGCCTTGTCTTCATCGGTTTTGTGGGTGTGCTGATGTATGCGCATGCCAATAATCCGACGCGGCGCTGAGCTTTCGATTTTCTAAAAAATTGCGGTCTCTCTTGCCAGAGCGCTGAATGCCTGCATCATCGTTCTCATTGAGATCGGGATTCTGAAAGTTTCATGATGCAACCAAGATACGCTGCGATGCTGGCGGCTTCTGCAGTGGCGCTTGCCGCCTGTGGTGGGGCTGGCGACACGGAGTCAGACGCCTCCGATGAGACACGCGTCACAATCGACAAAAATCCATTCCCCTCGACCTATGAGCCGTATCCTTCCGACACGGTCCTGATTACAGGCGGCACCGTTCTGGATGGCGTGGGCGGCCTGATTGAAGGCGGGGATGTTCTGATTGTTGATGGCAAGGTTTCTGCCGTGGGCGAAAGTCTGGAAGCCCCTGAAGATGCCCGCGTGATCGACGCCGAAGGCAAATGGGTGACACCGGGTATCATCGATATCCACTCCCACCTTGGCGCCTATCCTTCACCGGGTGTGTCGTCGCTGCAGGACGGCAATGAAGTCTCCGCGCCTGTGACGGCTGAGGTGTGGGTCGAGCACAGCGTCTGGCCGCAGGACCCCGGTTTCACACGCGCGATTGCGGGCGGGATTACCAGCCTTCAGATCCTGCCAGGCTCAGCCAATCTGTTTGGCGGGCGCGGGGTGATCCTCAAAAATGTGCCGGCGCGTACCGTGCAGGGGATGAAGTTTCCGGATGCGCCTTACACGCTGAAAATGGCATGCGGCGAGAACCCCAAGCGGGTTTATGGCTATGGTCGCGGTGGCTTTCCGGGCGGCGCGCCGTATTCACGCATGGGCAATGTGGCGGGGTATCGCTCTGCCTGGGCTCAGGCCGTGGAATACAAGCGCAGCTGGGAGAAGTATGACGAAGAGGGCGGCACGCCGCCAGCGCGCAATCTCGAGCTTGATACGCTGAAAGGCGTTCTGGATGGCGATATTCTCGTTCAGATGCACTGTTATCGCGCTGATGAGATGGCTCAGATCATCGATATGTCGAAGGAATTTGGCTACAAGGTCACCGCCTTCCACCATGCCGTGGAAAGCTACAAAATCGCCGACATGCTAGCCGAAGAGGGTATCTGCTCTGCCATGTGGGCCGACTGGTATGGCTTTAAAATGGAAGCCTATGACGGCATTCGTGAGAACATTCCCTTTGTTCACAATGCCGGGGCCTGCGCGATCGTTCATTCCGACAGCGAAGTTGGTATTCAGCGCCTCAATCAGGAGGCTGCCAAAGCTCTGGCCGATGGCCGCAAGATGGGGATCGATATCAGCAAGGCCGAGGCCTGGACCTGGCTCTCAGCCAATCCGGCGAAAGCCATGGGGATTTTCGACGTAACCGGCTCGCTGGAGGCCGGAAAGAACGCCGATGTGGTGATCTGGTCGGGCGATCCGTACTCCACCTATACCAAGGCCGAACAGGTCTATATCGACGGCGCAAAAATGTATGATCTGAATACGCCGAATGAGAACGCGGTCATGGACTTTGAACTCGGCCAACCTGGCGAAGGAGATGTGAAATGAGACTGATCCCGACACTTCTCGCCAGCGCCGCCATGATGGTCTCGGGCTTTGCTGCGCAGGCCCAGACNATNGCTTTCACCGGCGCGACGATCTGGACAGGCTCTGAGAGGGGCACAGTCCAGAATGGCACGCTGATTGTCGAGGATGGTGAAATCTCGGCCATCGGCCCGCGCNTACGTGTGCCTCCGGGCGCGCAGATTGTGGATGCCTCTGGAAAGTGGATCACGCCGGGCATCATCGCGCCATTTACCCGAATGGGTCTTGTGGAAGTGCCTGCCGAAGATTCGACCAATGATACGAGCGCGTCTGGCTCTCGTTTCTCGGTGGCCCTTGATGCGTCACGCGCGTTCAATCCGGCGGCGACACCGATCGACATCACCCGCATTGAGGGTGTGACGCGCATCGTCATCGCGCCAAGTGTTTCGTCGAGCTTGTTTGCCGGGCAGGGCTTCGTAGCTGACACGTCTGGCGAACTTCGCGGCTCCATGACGAAACGCCGTGCTTTCCAGTATATCGAGCTGGGCGAAAGCGGCGCGGGTCGGTCTGGCGGATCGCGCGAGGCGGCCTGGCGCTATCTGAATGGCGCTTTGCTGGACGCACGCACCTATCCGGCGCGTTATGTCACCCATGACAATGGCGACAGCCTGAGCCGGGCAGATGCTGAAGCGCTGATCCCTGTTACCCGCGGGGAAATGCCGCTTCTGATCCGGGCGAATCGGGCCTCAGACCTTTTGGCGATCGTCGATTTTCAGGCTCAAAATGCGAATCTGGACATTACGATTGTCGGTGCCACCGAAGGCTGGATGGTGGCAGACGAACTGGCGGCTGCTGAAATCCCCGTGATCATTGACCCGTTCGACAATCTGCCATCCTCTTTTGAGTCACTGGCGGCCACCATGCACAATGCCGAACGCCTGATTGAGGCCGGTGTGCTGACGGCTTTCACGCACTTCGAGGATGATGGCCATCAGGCGAGGCTTGTTCTTCAGAGTGCGGGCAATGCCGTGGCCAATGGTGTGTCACATGATGACGCGCTGGCGGCCATTACCTCCGCTCCCGCCATGATCTTCGGTCTTGAAGATCTGGGATCACTGGAGCGTGGCAAGACGGCGGATCTGGTCGTCTGGGATGGTGATCCGCTTGAAGTGATGACCAATGCAGAGGCCGTCTACATTGCTGGCGAGGCGCAATCGCTCGTCAGTCGTCAGACCGAGCTCCGTGATCGTTATCTCTCATTGGATGAGAGTGAGCGCCCACGGGCTTATTCGCGCGGCGACTAACGCTTCGATACTCTTTTGATCGTGCCTGAGAAATTCAGGCACGGTTTGCCATTGGCTGTGACCATTCCGCGGACAAAGATGACCGATCGTCCGCTCCGCAGGACTTCGCCTCTGACTTCCATCAGATCGCCAACAATGGCAGCGCTCAGAAATTCGGAATTCATGGAGAGCGTGACGCCGCTGAAGTCTCCCTCGAGCGCGTCTTCAGCGATAGTGAACAGGCCAAAGTCAGCAAAAGACATCATGCAACCACCGTGCATATTGCCATGGCCGTTCATATGACGGGGTTCAGCACGAAATGCGCCGACCAACTCGTCGGAGTCGTCGCGGTGATAATAAAAGGGGCCGACCGTTTCTGACTCGTATTTGTCGCCGACCCAGTATGTCCAACCTTTGAATTCGCCTTCGGTCTGAACCAGAGTTGTCATCAGCAGCTGCCCTTCCTTGATTGAAGGACAGTCTTTAGGAAGGCGATCGCGCTGTGTCTATGATCCCTTGATGGGATAGACCCCGCCACCGCCCAGAATGGACTTATGAATTTCAGGCGTGCCGCGATAATTGATCTGGCCACCACCCATGATCGAGACGTTGAGTTCGTCTGCGGCATGAACGTCGACCTCTCCGCCGCCCATGATCGAGACATTGACTTCATCGGCGCGCACATCGGAGGCATCAATGTCCCCGCCGCCATGGATGGCGATATTCAGTTCGCGCACATCCGGAAAGTCGCCTTCAACATCAATCTCGCCGCCGCCCTTCAGTGAGATGTTTTCCAGCTCCGGTAGTGTGATGAGTGCCGAGCGACGCCCCCGGCCAGTACATGGATTATCGCATTTCAGGACCAGATTACCCTTTTCAATACCGATCTTCCAATCATGCCGGTCACCCGTGTCTGTGAATGTGAACTCTGCGCCGTGTTCAATCTCGATATCGCCGCCGCCGCGTAATTCGATGCCGGAAAAGTCGTTCAGGGTGACTTTCTCGCTACCGGCAGGCATGAGTGTGTCAGGCGAGGCATGGATAACGACGCAGGCAGAGAGTGCAAAGGCAGACAGACCAACAAAGAGCAGTTTCATGATAGTTCCTCAAAGTTATTGAAAAACGATATATCATTTATCGAAAAACAGCAATACCAACTATGGGAAATATATCGAGCCGCTTTATCCGTCTTGACCAGACCATAAGTCGCGATAGGCAACTATCGACGAAGCGGGGGTAGCGGACTAGGTTCTCCCGAAAGGACATACAAGAAATCTGCAGAGGAAACGAAATGGCTTATGATCAGGAAACTCGGGACGCTCTGATCGAGATGGTTCGGCGTTTTGTCGATGAGCAGTGCAAACCCATCGAAGCGCAAGTCGCTGAAGAGGACGAAGTTCCTCAGTCAGTTGTCGATCAGATGAAAGAACTTGGCCTTTTCGGGATTTCGATTCCTGAGGAGTTCGGCGGGCTTGGCCTAAATATGGAAGAAGAAGTGCTGGTCGCCCTCGAGCTGGGCCAGACCTCTCCCGCATTCCGCTCCGTTGCAGGTACGAATATCGGTATTGGCAGCCAGGGCCTTGTCATGTGGGGCACTGATGAACAGAAGTCCGAATGGCTGCCGAAGATCGCCAGCGGCGAGATCATCACAAGCTTCTGCCTGACTGAGCCTGAGGCCGGTTCAGATGCGGGCAGCGTGAAGACGCGCGCTGTTCGCGATGGCGACCATTACGTGCTGAACGGCACCAAGCGCTATATCACGAATGCCAACAAGGCTGATCTTCTCACCGTGATGGCGCGCACAGATCCAGACACGCCAGGTGGCAAAGGACTTTCGGCATTCATCGTCGAAACCACGACGCCAGGCGTGACGATCGGCAAGCCGGAAAAGAAAATGGGTCAGCAGGGCGCACACGTGTGTGACGTTGTTTTCGAAGATGCCCGCGTTCCTGTGGCCAACATGCTCGGCAAAGAAGGAGACGGCTTTAAAGTCGCTATGTCTGTTCTGGATCGCGGTCGTCTGCATATTTCGGCTGTGTGTACTGGCGTCGCAGAGCGCCTCATCCACGAAATGACCCATTATGCCGTGGATCGTAAACAGTTCGGTCAGCCAATTGCGAATCACCAGCTGGTTCAGGCCATGATGGCAGACAGCTATGCGGAAGCCTATGCGGCGCGATGCATGGTGATTGATGCAGCTCAAAAGCGGGATCGGGGCGAGAATGTCACTTTGCTCGCGGCCAGCTGTAAGCTGTTTGCGTCTGAGATGGTTGGCCGTGTCGCAGATAAGGCCGTGCAGGTCTTCGGTGGCGCGGGCTATATTGCTGATTATGGCATTGAACGTTTCTATCGTGATGTTCGTATTTTCCGCCTCTATGAAGGCACGACACAGATCCAGCAGATTGTGATTGGTCGCGGCCTGGCCAAGCTGGCAAAAGACGGGCTGATCTAGACTAGAGATCGTGAGGCAGGGGAGCAAAAGCTCCCCTGATCACAAATTTGCGCCGCGCCCCAGAGATCCGAGAATGACGATCAGGACAAAGGCAGTCAGAAGAGCCACATAGACGATCATCGTGAAGTCGAAGGTTCGGCCGGTTTTTCCGCCTGTAACCTCTCCCGATGCTTTCGTCGCAAGTGAGTAATGGGTTTTCAGACCGTATGAGCCATTGCTGCTGCTTTTTGCGTTGATACGCTTCATGATGCGGCCACGCCGGGCACGCATCCGGTTGAACATACGGATCGTTTTTTCGTCGTTTTGCTTCATGGCAAACCTTCAGGTTAGCCACCTTACCCCGAGCATTACGTATCTGTAATGTGGTGAGCCGAGCGTGCTGTTGCAAGTCAGTTCGGACGGGTGTCATCTCCAGTTCGCGCAGAAAGAGGGCGTCTGGATGAAACTGTTCAGCTATTACTACTCATCGGCAGCGTTCCGCATCCGCATCGCGCTGAACCTCAAGGGTATCGAGCCCGAATATGTGCCCGTGAATATCAGTCCGCAGGTGCAGGGCCAGTTCGCGCCCGAATATCTGGCTTTGAACCCTGAAGGTCGCGTACCGGCCATTGCAACAGATCAGGGCGTGCTCGGTCAGAGCATGGCAATCCTGGAATGGCTGGAAGCCACTCATCCTGAGCCGCCACTTTTGCCGTCAGACCCCTGGCAGGCGGCTAAGTGTCGTGCTTTCGCCAATACGGTTGCCTGTGACATCCACCCGCTGAACAACCAAGCCGTGCTTCGCAAGCTAGTCGAGGACTTCGGTGCGAGCGAAGAGCAAAAACGCAGCTGGTATCATCATTGGATTGGGCGGGGGTTTGCCGCGCTTGAACGTCAGGCGTCAGAGCGGACGACGCCCTACCTCTTCTCAGAGGCCCCGACATTCGCCGAAATCTGCCTGATCCCGCAGATCAGAAATGCCCGGCGCTTTGAAATGGATTTATCGGAATTTCCGGTACTCACCGGGATAGAGGCCAAATGCTATGAACTGGCAGCATTTGAAGCCGCCCGGCCGGAAAACCAGCCGGACGCGCCGGAATAAAATGGTTCAGTTTCGAAGTTCAGGGCGGATAGTAAAAGCCGATCCGTTCTGACCTGCGAAAATTTCACTGATCTGGGGATGCTCCACAGGGCCACCCTCGGCGTCATCCAGCAGGTTCTGCTCAGATACATAAGCCACATAATGGCTCTGATCATTCTCCGCGAGGAGGTGATAGTATGGCTGATCCTTGCTCGGACGCACATGTTCGGGAATGGATTCCCACCATTCCTCGGAGTTGGAAAATTCAGGGTCGACGTCAAAGATCACGCCTCTGAAGGGATAGAGGCGGTGTTTGACGACCTGACCGATCTGAAATTTCGCTATGCGATCATTCATGGTTCGTACCTCGCTACTTTACGCTTGTATAATATGTAGAGGCCATAAAGCCCCACAACAAGAACTGAGCGCTTTTGAAACCATAAGAGCTCTGCTATCGTGCGTATAACTTCATCATTCAGAGCGAAACCATGCTCAGCTCCAAAGCGTCTCAGAAAAAGGGACGTCGGCGGACGAAATCGAAAAAGGCCGAGCAACGCCCCGTCTATGCGGCGATTGATCTTGGTACGAACAATTGTCGGCTTCTGGTCGCAGAAGCGCGGGGAAAGAGATTTCGAGTCGTCGACTCTTATTCACAGATTGTGCGACTGGGCGAAGGCCTGGGCGCATCAGGAAAGCTGTCTGATGCATCGATTGACCGGACAATAGCCGCCCTCAAAATCATCCGTGACAAGCTGAAAAATCATAATGTGAAACGACTGAAATGCGTGGCCACACAGGCCTGCCGCGCAGCGGATAACGGTCGGGAATTCATTGCGCGCGTTCAGTCAGAGACGGGGCTGTCCTTCAAGGTGATTTCACCCAAGGAGGAAGCGCGGCTTGCCGTTGTCGGTGCGCTCGACCTGATGAACGACGAGAAGGAATATGCACTCGTCGTCGATATTGGCGGCGGATCGACGGAACTGTGCTGGGTCGATGTCAAAAAGGTCAGGGGGCGTGGACTGAAGTCCTGCCTCGACAAGACACCCATGCTGGCCTGGGCGAGCTTCCCGATTGGCGTTGTTACAATCTCCGAGCAGTTTCCGGAGCGCGCCGACGAGAGCTGGTATCCCGAAATGCTGGCCTTCGCGCGTGACAAGCTGACAAGTTTCGAGCGCGGCCTCGATTTCAGTGAAGATTTCAAACAGAACAGAGGCCATCTGATTGGTACGAGCGGGACCGTTACATCGCTCTGTGCTGTCCATCTCGATCTCGACAAATACGTTCGCAGCATGGTGGATGGCAGCTGGCTGGCACGTGAGGACGCCATGGCAGCGCGGGCCCGATTATCCGGCCTCACCAAAGAAGAGCGTGCAAGTATTGGTTGTATTGGCGACGGACGCTCCGATCTTGTACTTGCAGGTTGTGCGATTCTCGAAGCGATCTGGGAAATCTGGCCCTGTGACCAGATGCGCGTGGCAGATCGTGGACTGCGCGAAGGCCTGCTCATGTCACTGATACACGGCAGGCCCGCTCGCAAACGCAAACGCAAGGCGGGCGCAAAGTCAGAGGATAAAAAGGCTGGCGATACGGCGGACGCTGAGCTGAAACAAGGAATGGTGCCTGAACATGGCGGATGATGGAAAACGCAGATGGACAGGTAAGGGTGTCGGTGCCGGTAAAGGAAGTGCGGGGCGCACTGCAAAGAAGAAAACACCCGCCTACAACGCCCGAACTGAAAGCTCTAAAAGATGGATTGAGCGGCAATTGTCGGACCCCTATGTCCGACAGGCTCAGTCTGACGGCTTTCGGTCCCGCGCGGCATATAAACTGATAGAGCTTCAGGACCGCTTCGATATCATCCAGAAAGGCGACTGCGTCGTTGATCTTGGCGCAGCGCCTGGCGGCTGGGTTCAGGTCGCACAGAAGCTCGGCGCGAAAACCGTGGTGGGAATCGATCTCCTTGATGTCGAACCTATTGTTGGTGCGGTTCTGTTGAAGGGTGATGTTGCTGACGACGCCATTATGGATGAGTTGACGAGTCACCTGGGCGGCAAAGCAGATGTCGTCCTGTCTGACATGGCGGCGAACACAACCGGCCATCGCCAGACAGACCATTTGCGGACGGTGGCACTGGTGGAGCTGGCCATTGCGTTCGCGCTTGAAACGTTAAAGCCTGGCGGGAACTTTTGTTCGAAGGTTTTTCAGGGTGGGACAAGTCCTGACCTTCTCACCAATCTGAAGAAGAATTTCGAATCGGTGAGTCACGCCAAGCCACCTGCGAGTCGCACACACTCTCCAGAAATATATGTTGTGGCAAAAGGTTTCCGGGGCTGAGCGAGAAAACGTCGGTTGAGACAGGCTCCGGGGCGTCATCAACTCACGCTGAACCCTGATTCTACGGTCGTTCTTCAGATTCTCCGGATTAGAGGGCGGGTTGGCTGGCTGCAGTGCCATCGCGAAGTCAATTTTCTCAACTCTTCAGGCTTTCGCGCAAATGCTTGCCTCGGGGCAGTATTGGCGCGTGTCTTTCTGTGTTGTATTTCTGTCACTCAACACCCGCAATCTGTAAACAAGGTCACTAAAACTTGGCGATACGGGTATTTACAAATCTCATGATCTAAATTCATATCGCCTTCCAAGACCTCTTAAGAGGCTGATAAAAAATATCGTAGTGGAGGAAATCGATGAGGGCTGGTTTGAAGTACGCCTCAATGGCGGCGTTAGCTTTTGCTATTCAATCAAATATTGCATATGCACAGGAAGAACCTGAGCGCATTGCGGAAACGCAAGATGATGAGGTCGCTGTTCAGGAAACGGTTGTTGTAACCGGTTCTGCGATCCGTGGCACACCCGAAGACGCGGCTCTGCCGGTAAACGTCTATTCTGCTCAGGACCTGGAGCTGTCGGGCTCACCAAGCGCCCTGAGCTTTGCCAAGGAACTCCCACAATCGGGTCCAACTTCTGGTGAAGCCAACTATTTCGGTGGTGCTGAACTTACAGGTTCGCCGAGCTTCAACCTTCGTGGTCTGGGTGCCGACAAAACACTGACGCTCCTCAACGGACGTCGGATGAGTGAGAATCTTTCAAATATCCCAGGTATTGCCATTCAGCGGACTGAGGTGCTGAAAGACGGTGCTGCCGTTATTTACGGTGCTGATGCTGTTGGCGGCGTTGTGAACTTCATCACCAGAGACGGTTTCACAGGGTTTGAGGCCACGGGCAACTACAAGCTCGTCAGTGATACAGATGGTGAGTGGAACCTCGGCGCCATGTATGGTTGGGGCGAAGGCAACACTAACTTCTACATCGCTGCTGAATGGGAACATCGTTCGCGCCTTGAAACTGAAGATCGCGACTGGGCATTTGTTCCGTTCACAGAAAACCCAACACCATGGTCTTACCTGACCAACCTGACATCTTGGTGGCCGCAACTTTCCGACGGAACGCCGCTAAGCAATCCTTTGACAGGCGGTATGGCTGTCGATTTCACGCAGGCCTCCTGTGAATCTCAGGATGGCGTATACGCGGTAGATCAGACGATCACGCCGGTCTGTCTCTATAACTATGCGTCTTACTATAACCTCGTCGAAGATCAGGACATCTATCGGGTCTATTCTCAGATCGATACCGTGATCAACGAGAACATGGATTTCCACCTCGACTTTTCTTACGGTCAGGTGAAGGTTCCTGAAGTATTTGGTTCGCCATCTCTGCCGACCACTCAAGGTCCGGCAACATCTACAGGCGCTACATTCCAGTATACAGTTCCTGTGAACAACCCGTATGTTGCTGAATTTGTTCAGCGTACCGGTGTCAATACTTCCATACCTGCCTCCGCGTTTGCCGGGCGTTATTCCGCGTTTCTTATGCGTCCATTCGCTCACAACGGTAACCCTGTCATGGGCCGCGGCGAAGGCTTTGGTTCTGCTGCCAGCGTTGACAACCAGGTCTGGCGTGTGTCTGCGGTACTTGATGGTACGCTGGGTGACACGTTCGGCCCGCTCGAAGACATTGGCTATAACTTCGGTGTGACCTACAACCAGTCGATTTCTGAGAACTCCAATCCGGATTATCTTGGTTATCGCCTCCAGGAAGCACTGAACGGTTACGGTGGACCGAACTGTAATGCGGAAGATCTCGACCGGGACACGCTCGGTACGCAGAATCCGGGTGCTCAAGGGCAGGGCAACTGCCTCTGGTACAACCCGTTCGCGTCAGCTTATGCAGGACAACCTGAAATCGGCGCACCGAACCCGAACTATGTTGCCGGAACAGAAAACCCCGACGAGCTTGTCAGATGGCTCTTTGATCGTCGTTTCGACGAGCTGACCGTCAACAGCATTACCTTTGATGCTGTATTTGATGGCGTCCTGCCAATTGAGCTTCCAGGTGGCACAATCGGCTGGGCTGTTGGTGGCCAGGGTCGTATGATTGAATCTCGTGAAGTTGTTCCGAGTGACCAGTACAACGGCAATGTGCCTTGTGCATGGCCATCTGGTCAGCGTCCGCTGCCGAACGATGACCCGGAGTTCAATGGATGTACGCTGAACGAGCCAGGTCCATTTGGCTTCTACGGTACAAACGAGCCTGACTATAACGACCAGCAGTCTTACTCCTTCTTCGGCGAGACCAGCCTTCCAATTACGGACGATATCAACGTTCAGGCAGCTGTTCGCCGTGAAGAGTTCTCTGGTGGCCTCGGTGCCACGGTCTATAAGATCTCCGGTAAGTGGCAGGTTCTCGACCCGCTCGCGATCCGTGGCTCTTTCGGTACCAACTTCCAGGCGCCGCCAATCACACTGCAGCCGGGCGAAATCACAAACGTTGTTCGTTCTTATGACGTGGCGAATGGTGCATGGCTCGCTGGTACCAGCGTGACGCAAGCAGGCGTTCAGCCGGAAGAAGCTGAATCCTGGAACGTCGGTCTGATCTGGCAGAGCCAGGGCTTTAAGCCTGATCACGATTTCACGCTGATCCTCGACTATTTCGACATCCATACCATGGGGGAAATCGGCGAGATCGTGCCGCATAACTTCCTGGCAAATGCCATTTTCGATCCAACCGACGAATATGACCTTTGCGATCACCCACTGATCAATCGGGTTGAGTTCAACGGTGCATGTCAGAACGATTTCACAGGTGCGAACCTGAACCGTGTCACGACAGACATCGGTAACGGCTCTGATCAGTTGACATCTGGTATCGACTTCCAGGCCAATTACATGTTCCCAGCTGTGGGGGCAGACTGGACGTTGAACCTCAACGGTGTGAAGGTTCAGGAACTGACGACATCTGCTCGTACACTTGACGGGTTTGAGGTTACGCCTGAAGACGAACGCCTTGGTCAGCTGAACTTCTCTTCAGTTGGTTTCGCGGCTCCGGAATGGCGCGTGAATGCTTCGGTCAACTACAACCGTGGTGCTCACAATGCGCGTCTGACGGCGTTCTATGTCTCCGAGATCGAAGACGAACGTGGTGGTGTGAACCCAGTTGGTTATATTCCGGGAACGACCACGCCGACGCCTCAGTTCGACAAAGGTAACACCATCGACAGCACGCTGACATTCGACTTTACTTATGTATACGACTTCAGCGACAATCTTCGTCTGACGGGTACGATCAACAACATCACAGATGAGGATCCACCATTCGTTCGTGCTGAGCTGGGATATGATCCACGTATGGGGATCGACGCTCTTGGCCGTACCTTCCAAGTGGGCTTCCGCTACACATTCGAATAGTCCTCTGTGACGAACACTCAATCAAAGCCTGGCGAAGTTCTGCTTCGCCGGGTTTTTTTGTTTTCGAAGTGGTGCTTGCACCTCCAGGTGATCTCGATTGACTGTTGCGGGAACTCACCTAAGCTCGGGGATGAGGAGTGAAGCTCGGTTCTGCATTCGCAGGCCGGAAACTGGAGGGACGAAAACTATGAAAAATCTCATGATGATTCTTGGCCTGGGTGGCGCGCTGATGCTGTCGGCCTGCGGCAGCGAAGACCCCGCCGACGCGGCTGAGGATGCTGCGGAACAAACGGCAGAGATTAATGAAGAGATCAGCGAAGAAGCTGCAGAGTCTGATTTTGCCGATGTGATCGAAGCGCGTCAGGAAGGCTATAAAGCCATCGGCGCCAGCTTCAAAACGATCCGCGATGAGTTGGGCGAAGGCGATCCGGACATCACGGAAATTCAGGCCGCGACAGCTCGGCTGACCGAGCTGTCCTCGGCGGTCGGTAACTGGTTCCCGGAAGGCTCCGGCCCGTCTTCCGGCGTTGAAACCGAAGCACTTCCAGCGATATGGGAGCAACCTGCCGAATTCGAGGCTGCGATTACTCAGCTGCAGACAGCCGTTGCAGATATTGATGGTGCAGCTCAAAGCGGTGATGTCGCTGCGGTTGGTGGCGCTGTTCGGGGATTGGGGGCAGCGTGCAAGAACTGCCATGACAGCTTCCGTCTCGACGACTAAACGACCGTTCGATGACAGATTCTGCAAACACAAATACCCAGTCCCGTATTCTGGTATGGGACTGGACCGTTCGGGTGTTTCACTGGGCGACGGTTCTGTTGATCATCTGCATGTGGTCGACCGCAGACAATCATGGAATCTGGAAGCAGCTGGATCAGTTCGTGGTTGCGAACGGCTGGGATGAGTATCCGCGCGGCAATATGGGCTGGCACAGAACCTTTGCGATCGGTCTTTTATTCCTTCTGATCTATAGAATTTACTGGGGTGTCTTTGGAAGCACGACAGCGCGTTTCAGCCAGTTCGTGAAAGGTCCTGCGGCGGTCAGATCTTATATTTCAGCTCTGAAAGAGCGCCCTTATAAGCCCGGGCTAGGGCATAATCCGCTGGGCGCTCTCAGCGTTATCGCGTTACTTGTTGTCCTGACGACTCAGCTGACGACCGGGCTTTTTACGATTGATGTGGACGGGCTGGAATCCGGCCCACTTTCTCGTCACGTGGACTTCGACACGGGTCGTTTATTCGCGACGCTTCATGAGAATTCGTTTCGGGCGCTCTACATCCTGATTGGTCTGCATGTGCTGGCAGTGGCAGTCTATCAGTTCCTTCTGAAAGCGAACATTATTCAGCCCATGATTACTGGAGGCAGACCGGCTGACTCCGTGAAGGGGCATCCAACAGATACTGTCAGAGCCTCGCTGGTTCGGGTCGCTATTGGCGTTGTATTGTCTGGAGGGCTGGTCTGGCTGATCTGGAACGCCTGAGCAGACGCTCACAGCTTTAATGGATGGCTATAACTTCAGCGCCATTCAGGAATGAATGTCGATGAATGCATGAGAAGCAGAACTTGCAGATTGATTTTGGCGCAAAGCGTTAAATTGGGGCGCTGGCAACCTGACAAATCTGGGGAATGGTGCTAGCCGAAAACCTAGCCTTACAGAGTCGGACCAAACAACAAAAAGTGCCGGCCTGTGAGCATCGAGACACGGGGAGTCGATACGTGACATCAGTAGTAAGAAGACCGGGAGTCCGGTGGATTGGATTGGGCGCAATCCTGCTTATGCAGGCCTGTTCATCAAGCGGCACCAGCGCAACCGCAGAGAACCGTGAAGCGGTCCCGATGGCACCTGCGAACGCTGTCCGCCAGATCTCGGAAACTGATCTCGCAAACGCCGAAACGAACACGACAGACTGGCTGTCCTATGGGCGAACGTGGTCTGAACAACGCTATAGTCCGCTGAACGCGATCAATCGCGAGAATGTCTCCGGGCTAAAGCTTGAATGGTATGCCGATCTGGATACGGCACGCGGTCAGGAAGCCACGCCGCTCGTGATCGACGGCAAAATGTACTTCACCACCGCCTGGAGCAAGGTGAAAGCCTATGATGCTGTTACCGGTGAAAAGCTCTGGGACTATGATCCTGACGTTCCCGGTGAGACGGGCGTGAAGCCCTGCTGTGATGTTGTGAACCGTGGCCTGGCAGCCTGGGGCGACAAGCTCTATTTCGGGTCGCTGGATGGGCGGCTCATAGCCCTTGATCGTGAAACAGGTGAAGAAGTCTGGGTGAAAGAGACCGTCGACAAAGACCTGCCTTACACGATTACCGGCGCGCCGCGTGCGATGAACGGATTGATCATTGTCGGAAATGGCGGCGCAGATATGGGCCGTATCCGCGGCTATATCTCCGCTTACGACGCTGAGACCGGCGAGATGGCCTGGCGCTTCTGGACGATTCCGGACAATCCGGCGAATGGCCCGCAGCCGGAATACCTTGAAAAAGCCGCCGAGACCTGGACGGGTGAGTGGTGGAAAGTCGGGGGAGGTGGCACCGTTTGGGACGCCATGGCCTACGACCCTGAGCTCGACCTCCTTTATATCGGTGTCGGCAATGGCGCGCCGTGGAACCAGCAATATCGCTCGCCAAAGGGCGGCGATAACCTTTACGTCTCTTCTATCGTCGCGCTGAATGCGACAAGCGGCGAGTACGCCTGGCACTTCCAGACGACCCCCGGCGAAACCTGGGACTTCACCGCCACCCAGCACATCATGCTGGCGGATCTCGAGATTGACGGTGAAATGCGAAAGGTGCTGATGCAGGCGCCGAAGAACGGGTTCTTCTACGTTCTGGATCGTGAGACCGGTGAATTCATCTCGGCAAACAATTACACAAATATCACCTGGGCGAAGGGCATTGACCCAGAGACCGGGCGACCGGTTGAGGATCCCAAATCACGTTATCTGGAGAGCGGGACGATCATGTTCCCGGGGCCACTTGGCGGGCATAACTGGCATCCGATGGCATTCAGTAAGGATGAGGGGCTGGTCTATATTCCGGCTCAAAACGCGCCGGGACGATATGACAGCCCCGATCGATGGGACTTTGCGCCATATGGCTTCAATACCGCTGTGGGCACACGCGGTCAGGGGACTGTGCCTGGAAGCGGCGACAATCCAATGGCACGGCCTGATCCCGAAAACCGGATATCCAGTCCTCCAGAGCCGGAAAACTATCAGCCTGTCGAGCCGCGCTCCCGCGCGCTTGGGTCGCTTGTCGCATGGGACCCTGCGACGCAGACCGAGAGATGGCGTGTAGAATATCCGGGACTTTGGAATGGGGGCCTGCTCGCAACGGGGGGCGGCCTCGTATTCCAGGGCACGTCAGTCGGCGATTTTAAAGCTTATGACGCTGCGGACGGCACAGAGCTCTGGTCCATGCCGATTCAGACCGGAGCGATCGCTGCGCCGATGACCTTTGAACAGGATGGGAAACAATATGTCGCCATTCTTGCCGGCTGGGGTGGCGTTTTGGGCCTCGGTACGGGCGTGACGGAGAACAGAAGCCGCATCCTGGTATTCTCGCTTGAAGGAGAAGCAGAGCTTCCAGAGGAAGTAGCGCTTGCAGATCGCGTGCTCGATCCCCCCATCCAGAAAGCCAGCGAAGACGAAATCAAGCTGGGTGGTGCGCTTTACAACCGGTTCTGCGGTGTCTGCCATGGTGGAGGCGTGATCCCGGACTTGCGCTACTCTTATGCAATCGAAAACGAAGCCACCTGGATGGCCATCGTCAAAGACGGGTTGCTCACGCCAAATGGCATGGTGGGCTTCTCGGCGGCCATGTCAGACGAGGAGATCAAAACGGTCAGAGCCTATGTGATCGACATGGCGCACAAAGAAAAAGCCCGACAGGATAAGGCTGCTGCAGCGGACTGATATCCGCCATTTTGAGAAACCAGAAAGCCGCCGCGCACGACTGCCCGGCGGCTTTTTTATCCTTTATTCAGCAAGACCTTCGCGACCTCTTTGGCCTCCCGGATGGCATAATTCGTGCCGCGATCCTCGGGGTAAATCTGCGCCATGGTGGAGATAATGAAATTGCTCAGCGGGGTTTCACGACCCGGCACATATTCGGAATAATTGCGCTCCGTGACGGGCTGAGAGTAGCGCGCTGACCAGGCGTGGGCTTCAAGCACCCAGCTTCTGTCAAAGTCGGGGAACATCCGTTCGATATACGGCAGCGCGTACTCCAGAAGTTCGTCGGAATTCATGGCGTAGACTGGATCGGTATGGGGCAGATAGCGCGACATGAAGACGATGTGGCGTCCGCCATAGGACTCCACAGGTTCGAAATTTGTATGCTCAATCACACCGACGAATGGGAAGCCAGGATCATTCACGTTGATCCAATAGGTGTCAGACAGGCTACGGTCGAGCTCCAGCACCAGGCATTTGTTGGCGAGATAGTTCACACGACGGAGGCTGGCGATATAGCTTTCCTCCACGTGCTGTTCCAACAAATCAGCTATGATGGGGAAGGCAGGTGTGGCGAGCACGCTGCCCACCTCTGTTTCGCCAGACGAGGATACGACGTGCGTGACAAGGCCTTCTGAGGTGCGCAGGGCGGTCACGGGGTCATTGAGCCGGATTTCGCCACCATGACGGATGATTTCTTCTCTCATGCGTTCGGCGAGTGCGGCAAAGCCACCCTCGTAATAAGCCAGCGCCTCAGAGCCATCGCCAGACCGGCTGGAGCCACGAAGTGCGAGTTTCTTCCAGAACCAGACCGCGTTGAGATCATCGGCATAGATCGAAAACTTGGCGCGGATGAGTGGCTCCCAAACGACCTTATAGACCCGTTCGCCGCACAGCGAGATCAGCCACTCTTTCACGCCCAGATGTTCAATTGACTTCCAGTCCCGAACCATCTGGACCTGAAAGACAAGCAGCCCCATTCGAATCCGGTCAATGAAAGGCAGAGCATCAAAGCGGAGCACATCGAGCGGAGATGACAGCCGATACATCGAATTATTGTAATACATGCCGGTTTCTGAGGGCCGGGTGACAATTTTATCGGTCTCACCCAGCTCTTCGACGAGCGTCTTAATGTGCTCGTCATTGGTGAACCAGTGGTGGTAGAATTTTTCGAGATCATAACCGCCATTGATTTTGAAACTGCCGGCGAGCCCCCCGACATCACCATCCTGCTCGAAAACCACGACTTTCTTCCCAGCTCTTGCAAGCTCGATGGCGGCTGTCAGCCCAGTAAATCCGGCGCCAATAATGGCAATGTCAGTCATGAGTGTGTTCCATTGTTTGGATATCGGGATCAGCGATCCAGCGTCGTTTACGGATGAAGAGCAGACTGATGAGACCAGCGAGGGTCATCGGCAACCAGATCATTGCATGAGACAGGACGGCAATCGCTGCGGCGCGTTCTGTATTGTCGAAAAGGAGTTTGCAAGATTCAAAAGCGGCGAGATGGAAGGGGCCGAAATAGCCGGGTGAGGAGGGTGCAAGGGTCGCTATCGTCGCCATGCCGGTAACGAGCGCTGCGCCAGCAGCACCGACATCGGTCCCGAGCCCATAAAGTACACTCGCA
Source organism: Ponticaulis sp. (assembly GCA_002699325.1). Lineage (GTDB taxonomy): Bacteria > Pseudomonadota > Alphaproteobacteria > Caulobacterales > Hyphomonadaceae > Ponticaulis. Next base: position 24,799 of record PABS01000092.1, read on the forward strand.
AAAACGCCCGCTTCAAATACCCAGATACCAGCAGAGAGGCCTATAATTTCGAGAAATCGCCCGCCTCTTGAAAGCCTGCCGATTTCGTCGAGCGTCATACTGCCAAAACTGAGAAGAGATCTGAGCGGTGTGATCCGCCCGAGCGCACTCTTTTCCGCAAGGTCGTTCAGAAAGCGCGACAGTATGCTGTGTCCGGCAAAGCAGATGATCAATGCGAGTGCAGTCGCGCCAAGGACGAACTGGATAGCCGTTTGCAGCCAGGCTGGCAGCACGGCATCTGGCAGGCTTATCAGGCCGATTGTCAGCAGTCCGAGAAGAAAGGCCAGATCAAGTACACGCTCAAAGATGAGTGTGGCCAGAGACTGCGCGCGGCTCACACCTATTGCCGCTGGAAAAGCAAAGGCGCGAATGACATCGCCAGCGCGGAAGGGCAGCACATTATTCAGCGCGATAGACGCCAGATACGGACTGACGCAGCTGCGCCAGGCCACTTGCGCCGCACAGGCAGAGAGCATGACCCACCATCGCGTGATCCGCAGCGCATAACCAATGGATAGAGACGCAAGCGCCGCCAGGATATAGCTCGGCTGAATGCGCGAGAGTTCGCGAAGGAGTTCATCGAATTTGACTGAACTCAGAACAAAGTAGAGGCACGTCACCGTGACAATGATGCCGAGCCCCAATTTGATCAGCGCGCCTCTGGAAACCTGCAATGTCACGGCTTCATCATCACGCGGATAGATGACAGGTAGACAGGTTCTGGGAAGGTCGCCTGGGATACGTCGCCGTTATAAGGCGTATTGACCTTGATCCGGGCTTCGATCAGTCGCCCATCTTCCGTGTTTGCGAAGACCGCCCAACCATATTGTGCTTTGGCGTCAATGAGATAGCCGATTGTGCCGACAGGTACGGCGCTCGTATTCCATCGTTCAACAGGCGCGTAGAGGATACCATAGGCGCCATCTTTTCCCGGCCATGACAGAAGCGTGGTGACCATGGCGGGTTTTTCGACAGGACCGCCGCATGGCACAAGCGCACACGTTAACTCGGTGGCCCTGATGTGCGTCACGTCTCCGGCTCTCAACTTGGCCCGATCAGCAATTGAATCCGTGACAGCTCGTTCGAGAGGAACCGGCTTTTGTCCGTTCGTACCCGCATTTATAAGAAGAAATGGACCGTCTGGACGAAGCGACTGGAACTCGTCGATGGCCTGAGCAACAGCGTAGGCCGGCTGTGAGGACCGTTTGATCATCTGGGTGGCAATGGAATTCAGCCAGATGTTGGCAAACCCTGCAATGAAGAGCGCTCCCATCACGACATAGCCGATCACGGGTGACAGGCGAGAGAGACGATAGGCGCCATATCCGAGAGCTGCCATCAGCACGACGGAGATGTGGAAGGCCGGAGTATAAGTGGTCTCCCGCGACAGCCATTCCTGATAATAATCTGTTGATGAATAGGCGAGACAAATCGCTGCGATCAGAATGACTGGTAGCGCCAGTTTCGCTGCAATGCCATCAGCCTTGAATGGCATTGCAAAGAGCGGTTTCGACTGAGCAGGGCTTTGGCGTGACGCCGCATACAGTGCAATGCAGGCCATCAGCACCACACCGAGTACGATCTCAAAGCCATCTGGACGACTGAACCGCCCAACCCAATTGAGTTCTTCCATCCAGCGCGTGTTGAATGGCAAGGCAGAGGTGATCAGATGAGAGCTGGTTACCAATACTTCGGCTGGATTGAGGTCGACCGTCAGCGTTTCGTCAACGCGGCCAGAGTGCTGGGACCTGAACAGGAAATATGGGAGCAGAAATACCAGAAATGGCAGGGCGATAAGTATGGCTGAAAGGCCGTAGCGGACAAGATTTTGGGGTGAGAATCTGCCGCTCAGGACGTCGTCGTAAATTTTAATCAGCCCGGTGAAGCCGGCGAGCCCGAAAGCCAGGATGAAATTGAGCTCCCAGAACAGGCAGATCACAAGCGTGACCAGCGTATAGGGCAGGACGACGGCGGCGATTTTCAACGCATTCTGGTTGGTTCTGATCAGATCGAAAATCGTGGCTGCGCCCCATACCGTGACTGGAAGCAGGATAAGGGGAAGTTTGAAGAATACCGGGAAGTGATAATAGCCGTGCCATCCCTTGTAGTGAGGGATCAGAAACGTGCAGACGAGCAGGATCCAGAGAAGGGACCGTGTTTCCAATTTGAACAGGACGCGGCCAATCGCGTACGCAGCAACCGGAATGGCCGTATTGAGGGCGGCAACCACGATTGCGAGCCCTGGGGTGCCGAGCAGAAACTGCCCGTAGGCGATGTAGCCGGAGATCAGGAGGAAGAACCGGCCCTGATTAGCTGCAAAACGCGCATTTTCGTCAGTGAAGTCGGAAAACGGCCCGTTCTTCAGGTCGAATGCGGCCAGCATATGCGCATTGTCGTCGCCGCTTGAGCCGAACGCACCGTAATTAAGGAAAAAATGATAGAGGAAAGCAGCAGCCAGGCAGACTGCGATTGCCGGATCAAACGAGAATCTTTGTTTTGCCAGCCCTATAAGCGCGGACATGTCGTTCCCCCAACCCTGTGTAGACACGGGGCATGTAACCCATGCTAGGGGACGTATGCCAGTCATTTATCGAGAAATGGTGCCGCGAGAGAGAATTGAACTCTCGGCCTCACCCTTACCAAGGGTGCGCTCTACCACTGAGCTACCGCGGCATTGAATTCGCAGAGCGCGCTCGTTACCTCAAAGCATCAGAATTGAAAACCCCAAATAGCGGACGCACGCCAAGAATGTCTGAAGAAAAGCCTGCAACACCCCGTAAGCGCACCTCAAATGAGAAGGAAGACCGGCTGAAAGCCGCGCTGAGAGCCAATCTTCGGCGCCGGAAAGCTGCCGCGCGCAAACAGACCGATTCAGAGCAGGATGCCAGTTCCGCGCAAGAGACTGAAATTGATCCAAAATTGCCCAAATAACGCCTTTGCTTTTCCACTCATCACAGAATAGCGTGCGGCATGGATAACCTCACGATAAAAGGCGGAAATCCCCTCAACGGGACAATCCGGATCTCCGGCGCGAAAAACTCTGCGCTGAAGCTTATGGCAGCGGCATTGCTCACTGATGAGCCGGTCGAACTGCGCAATATGCCGAACCTGGCTGATTCGCGTTTTATGGCGCGTCTGCTGTCTACACTGGGTGTGGATGTGTACTGGCCACAAAATGAGAATGTGTGTCGGCTGAGTGCGGCCGAGATCACGTCTTCGATTGCGCCGTACGATCTGGTCCGGAAGATGCGCGCCACCTTCAATGTTCTTGGTCCGCTTCTGGCGCGTATGGGACATGCGACGGTGTCGCTTCCAGGTGGCTGCGCGATCGGCGCCCGGCCCGTCAATTTCCACCTCGAGGCCTTCGAAGCCATGGGGGCGGACATTCTGATCGAGCAGGGTTATGTCAAAGCCGCAGCGCTGCGTGGTTTGAAGGGCGCTGTGATTGATCTGCCTTTCCCATCTGTTGGCGCGACTGAGCATACCATGATGGCCGCAACGCTCGCCCAGGGCGTCACCACCATCAATAATGCTGCTCAGGAACCTGAAATCGTAGATATCGCGACCATGCTCAAGGCTATGGGTGCAAAGATTGAGGGCGAGGGTACGTCGAGCATAAGGATTGAAGGCGTCGAGAAGCTCAAAGGCGTGACCCATTCTGTCATGCCGGACCGGATTGAAGCTGGCACCTATGCAATGGCCGTGGCGGCAACAGGTGGAAATGTTCTGCTTGAGGCTGCGCCGGCGGCAGAGATGACCTCACTGATTGAGCATTTGAAGGCGGCGGGTGTCAAAGTCTCCGTTGAGAATGAAGGCGTGCGTGTCATCCGCAATGGAAGTCGGCTGAAACCTGTTGATGTTGATGTTCAGCCGCATCCCGGATTTGCCACTGACCTTCAGGCACAGTTTATGGCCCTGATGACGACCGCCGACGGGACAAGCACCATCACTGAGAATATTTTTGAAAATCGGTATCTGCATGCGCCTGAACTGAACCGCTTCGGCGCAGACATCCGGGTGCAGGGTAAGGTGGCGACGATTCACGGCGTCGAGACGCTGAAAGGCGCGCCGGTTATGGCGACAGATCTTCGCGCCTCAGTAAGCCTTGTCATTGCCGGCCTCGTGGCAGAAGGTGAAACTGTCGTAAATCGGATTTATCACCTCGACCGGGGCTTTGAGAAACTCGAAGAGAAACTAAATGCATGTGGTGCATCAGTGGTGCGCGGCAGCGAATAGCTGCGCCCTTGACCCTGCGGAGAGATTTGAGTGTCGGAAACTAATACCCTACGCCTGCTAGCAGTTGATCAGGACGACCTGAACGTCATCTCGGCGGCCTGTCAGGATGGCGTATGCAAACCGTCTGACCTGATTTTGGAAGGAAAGCGCCGCCGTTTTCGTCTGGAATTTAATCGCTTCCGCTGGGAAGTCGATGGAATTGCCCGTCAGAAAGGCTTGCAACGGGTTCGGAGTGTCCTCTCATTTGAAGACGTTTCGAGCGTGAAAGCACGCGGCATGCCACCCAAATCTGCTGATCTGGTTCTGTCCGTTCTGTCGATCGACTGGCAGCCCGATGAGGACCCGCCCGGCGGAGAAGTCCGGATCGTGTTTGCAGGGCACGGGGAAATCGTAATTTCAGCTGACTGTCTCGATGCGACGCTGATCGACGTCAGCCAGCCCTGGGCGACCCGCAACCGTCCGGCGCACAAGGAATAAATCGACGCCATGGCTCGCCGTTTTTCTACCCGCAATGTCGGGTTCGCAGACACATTTGCTGATTTTCTGGCTGAACCCCGCAGCACGTCGCATGATATCAGCGAAGTCGTTCGCGATATTCTCAATGACGTGCGGATGCGCGGTGGTGAGGCTGTTCGCGAATATACTCAGAAGTTTGATCGGCTGGATGTGGATCCGCAAACGCTTGCTTCTCCTAAGATCAGCCTCGAAGATCGCGCCAAAGACTGCTCTGAGGAGGTTCGGAAGGCGGTCGACTTCGCTCATGATCGGATCGAAGCCTATCACGCTGCGCAGCGCCCTGCGGACCACCAGTTTGAGGATGGTCACGGACTGACACTGGGCTGGCGCTGGACGGCGCTTGATTCGGTCGGCGTGTATGTGCCGGGCGGTCGGGCTAATTATCCGAGTTCAGTCCTTATGAACATGGTGCCAGCCAAAGTGGCCGGTGTAGAGCGCATCGTGATGGTGGCGCCATCTCCAGATGGTGAGCTGAGCCCGGCGGTTGCTTATGCTGCCATTCGTGCTGGCGTCAAAGAATACTATCCAATCGGCGGCGCTCAGGCGGTTGGCGCACTGGCCTATGGCGCCGGGGATATGAAGCCCGTCGACAAGATTGTAGGCCCGGGCAATGCGTTCGTTGCCGAAGCCAAGCGTCAGGTCTTTGGCAAGGTAGGAATCGACACGATTGCGGGCCCGTCTGAAGTCTGCGTGATCAGTGACGGAACGATCAGTGCCGAGTGGATTGCCGCTGATCTTCTCTCCCAGGCGGAACATGACCCATCTTCGCAATCGATCCTTATTTCGCTCGATGAGGCCCATCTCAATGAAGTGGCTGATGCAATTGAGCGACAACTGGAAACTCTTGCCACGGGCGAAACCGCGCGTCAGTCCTGGCAATCTCACGGCGCGCTTGTGCTGGTCGAAACCGCGGAGGAGGCCTGCGCCCTTTCGAATCAGATTGCGCCCGAGCACCTTGAGCTCGCGGTTGAGAAGCCAGACACCTTGCTGGGACAAATCCGCCATGCAGGTGCCGTTTTCCTTGGCGCCTGGGCGCCTGAAGCGCTGGGTGATTATGTGACCGGCTCGAACCACGTTCTGCCAACCTCTGGCGCTGCGCGGTTCTCATCCGGCCTTGGACTGTTTGACTTTCTCAAGCGGATGTCTGTGCAGTCTGCCAGCCCGGCTGGATTCAACCATCTTGCCGGCGCTGCTATAGCGCTGGCGCAATCTGAACACTTGCCTGCCCACGAACGGAGTGTTTCCATTCGACTCGGCAAGGAAGAATGAGACGTGAGCGCGACAGAGCGGATTTTCAAAGTCGATATTGACGATGCGACATTGAGTGCTTCGGGGCCGGATGCCGAGCACGAGCGTCGCGTTGCGATATTTGATCTGCTTGAAGAAAACACGTTCTCGATCGAAGAGGGGCCGGAAGGGCCTTACCACCTGATCTTATCGCGTCAGGACAATCGCCTGATCTTTGAGATCAAGGGTGAGGGTGGTGACCATCTTCACACCTTCATTCTGTCACTGGCGCCATTCCGCCGGATCGTGAAGGACTATTTCATGATCTGCGACAGCTATTACGACGCCATCCGGCATCAGTCGCCAAGCCAGATTGAGGCCATCGATATGGCGCGTCGGGGCGTTCACAATGAGGGCTCAGAGCTGCTTGAAGAACGGCTGAAAGGCAAAATCGAAACCGATTTTGACACGGCCCGACGGTTATTCACGCTGATCTGTGCGCTTCATGCCAAATCCCAGTAACTGGCGCGGCGGAAGTTTTCGCAGGTAAAGTTTGAAAACCTTCGCTTAAACAACCACATATAGTCTGTATCTGAAATTTTATTTCGGTTGCGTTCCCTTTGTGGGTGACGAACATCCTGAAATCACACTATATGCGAGCCCTTGATAGATTGAGGCCGCGGACGAGGAGTGCATGGCAAAAGAAGAAATGCTTGAATTCAACGGGACCATTGTGGAGCTTCTTCCCAATGCGACTTTCCGTGTGAAACTTGAGAACGATCACGAGATCGTTGCTCATACTGCAGGTAAAATGCGTAAAAACCGCATTCGTGTTCTGACAGGCGACAAAGTGCTTGTCGAAATGACCCCTTATGACCTGACCAAGGGGCGGATCACTTACCGCTTCAAATAGTGGTGGGGTCAAAGGTTTGTCCTGAGCTAGTTCTGGCCAGTGCGTCGCCGCGCCGGAAGGATCTGCTCGTGCAGATTGGCGTGACACCGGCCCATATTTTACCGGCCGACATTGATGAGACGCCCCGGTCTGGAGAACTGCCAAAGCCCTATGCCGAAAGAATGGCCCTGGAAAAGGCGCGGGTGGTTCATCAGGCAAAGCCAGACTGTATTATCCTTGCTGCCGACACGGTTGTTGCTGTCGGGCGGCGTATTCTTCCCAAAACAGAAGACGAAGCATCAGCCAGATCCTGTCTGGAGCTGATGTCCGGCAGGGCGCATATGGTCCTGACCGGAGTGTGTGTCATATCGCCTGGAGGTAAGACTACCCTGCGTGTTGTCAGCACACGGGTTCATCTGAAACGCCTGACGCCAGATGAGATTTCCGGCTATATCCAAAGCGGGGAATGGAATGGCAAAGCTGGCGGGTATGGCATTCAGGGACGTGCCGAGGCGCTGGTCTCCAATCTCAATGGATCATTTAGCGGCGTTGTCGGTCTTCCGCTTCATGAAACCCGGAATCTGTTGGTTGGCGCGGGTTATCCCTGTCCGGTAGGGTCGGCGTGAGCCGAATTCTGGTCAAACGCCTGGTCGCAGAAACCCGAGCCGTTGCTTTTGATTCCGAAGATGTGCCGATTTCATGCTTCATCCAGAGAGAGACGTCGCTGGACCCATCGGCGACCTATGGCGATGTTTTTGCGGCGATTGTCAGGACTGTCGATAAACGGCGCCAGGAAGCATTTGTTGAGCTTCAGACCGGCGAACTCGCATTTTTCAATCTGTCACCGAAACATACACCTCCCGCAGAGGGAGAACATATAAACGTAGAGATTCGCGCTGAAGCCTATGGCGACAAGAACGCGCTGGTGCGGCCGACTGGTGAACCTGCTGAGCGGACGTCTCGTGAGGATCGGTTGAGAGACTGGATGTCAGCTTTCGAAGGTTCGGACGTCGAAGACTGGTCTGAGATGCCGACCGATGACATCGAACAGGTGTTGACTGAAGCATTATCCACCGAAGTGACGATATCCGGTGGCGGGCGACTTTCCATTGAGACGACACGCGCCATGACCGTGGTTGATGTGGATACAGCTGGCCGGTCTCCCGGGCAGGGCGCAGTGAATCCTGCAGCGCTCACCACGCTTGCAAGAGAGATATCTCTGCGGCGGATCTCCGGTCTTGTCGCGATTGATCTGGCGGGTGCTCCGAAAGGGGGGAAAGCGAAGGCGCTTCGCGATCACATGTCAGGCGAACTCAACGCATATCGGTTGGGACGCGCAGACGTTCTGCCGCCTTCGCCCTTTGGCGTGATGGAGATATCTATCCAGCGTCGATTGCGTCCGCTTCGGGAGTACAGTCCTGAAACATGTGCGGTGGATCGCAGAGAGACAGAGATGGTTGCAGCGTGCCTCCGGCAAGCAGAAGAGGCGGCTGCGAGCGCCAGAACCGCCAAGATCGCGATCATGGTCACCCCGAATTTCGCGGAAAAGCTTGGCAATTGCCGGTTCAACTGGGAAGCGGGGCTTGCTCAACGCTATGGGACGCGTTTCGACTTGCAGATTAAACCCAATCTAAAGTCAGCATACGAAATACAGGTAAACTGATGGCTCCGACACCGCTCTGCCCAATTTGTGAAAATCGACCCAGCGCGCGAGAATTCAAACCGTTTTGCTCGAAGAGATGTGCGGACGTGGATTTGCAGCGCTGGTTGTCTGATGGCTATGCGATTCCTGGTCAGTCTGTTGAAGAGGCCGAGGAGACGCCCGATAACTCATCTTCAGATCAGTAGCCGGTTTTTACACCTGTCTGTCACAAAACCCCAACGCGTTTCAGCTAGGCAGGCGTGAAATCGCGATTACGAATCTAAAGGAAGAATTCGATGAAGTCAGAGCTGGGATTAATCCTGTCTTCGCTGTTGGTCGTTTCAGCTTGTGCGAGCGTGGATAAAAATGCGGCCTATCCTCACGTGCAGCCTGTTGCTGAAACCGAGGAGGTCGCATCGACCGGCGATGCAGCTGATGACCCCGCAATCTGGATAAATGAAAATTCTCCGGCAGACAGCCTGGTTCTTGGCACTGATAAACAGGCAGGTCTCTATGTATACGATCTGTCGGGATCGGTTCAGCAATTCCTGGAATTCGGCGAACTGAATAATGTGGATCTCCGTCAGAACGTTCAGTTTGGTGGCCAGGAAGCTTTCGACATCGCAGCGGCCACGAATCGTTCGATCAACGGTGTATCGCTCTTCACAATCGATGATCAGGGTGAGGTCTCGGCGGCCGGTGATTTTCCGGTCACAACCATTGAGCCTTATGGTCTGTGCGTTGGGTACGATGAGAGTGGCTACCGTGTCTTCGTCACCTATAAAACTGGCGAAGTTGAAATCTTCGAGCTGACGCGTGAGGGCGATGGCTTCTCGTCTGAGCTTAAGAATACGCTTCAGTTTGGCTCGCAGCTTGAGGGCTGCAGCTATGATGAAACTCAGAACATGCTGCTTGTAGGCGAAGAAGCTGCCGGTGTCTGGCGCGTCGCGCTTCAGGGTAATGATGAAGTCGGTCGACAGGCGCTTGATGTTGTGGGCTCAGAAACCGGACTTATGGCAGATGTCGAAGGGATCGACATCTGGAGAGGCCCTGCCAACACTGGCTACGTGGTCGCCTCAGCTCAGGAAGCGGACCGTTATGTGGTGTACGAGCGCGCTGTGCCAAATCGCTGGGTTGGCACATTCGCAATTGGCGCCAGCTCAGATGAGTTGATCGATGGTGTCAGCCACACAGATGGGCTGACGATCAGCTCTGCGAATCTGGGCAGCACGTTTTCCGAAGGCATTCTTGTTGTTCAGGATGATTCGAACGGTAAAAAAGAGCGGACGCAGAACTTCAAATTTATTTCCTGGTCAGACGTTATCATTGCGCTGAATAACCAAAAAATTGAGCCATAACGTGATATTTCCTGAAGCGTTCCCTATCGAAGTAAAAAAGTATGCTTTCCAAGGCAAAACTGTTGCAATGATACAGCGCGACGACAAAACGTCATGGAAATGCAACGACTTAACCACAAAAGGGTATCGCGTTTTCTGACAAAACTCGATAAAGAGAAATCAGTGTGGATTTTCCGCACAGTTTCCTGCGGCCGCTTGGTTTGTTATGCTTGGCGGCTCACAAAAGGGGATGGGTATGAAAAAAACTCTTCTGTGCGCCACAGCGGCCTTTGCTTTCGCATCGGTGGTTGGGGCTGCTCATGCTACGGACGGTTGGTATGTTCGTGGCGATGTTGGCTATAACTTTGATGGAACGCTGGATTATGACGCCAACGATCCACTGGAGCCTGGTACACTTGCCGGTGCTGCAGACGTTGAGGGTGACCTCATGTACGGTGCTGGTCTGGGCTATGCCTATGACAATGGCTTCCGTCTTGAAGGTGCTCTGACGTTCCGGAACTCCGAACTTGGCGTTCCATACGAGCTTAACGGCCAAGGCGTTTATGAGGCTGGCCTTCTGCCACCTCCACTGAACGTCACTGTCGCAGCTGCAAGCGGTAAAGCTTACGGCTGGGATGCTATGTTGAACCTCTATTATGACTTCAACAAAGGCGGTCGCTTCCAGCCTTACGTTGGTGCCGGTATTGGTGCGACTGAGATGAATGCTCAGGTCAATCTGTACTACCTGCTCGACAACGTGAACAGCACAGGCAGCGCGATCAATGGCATCGACGATTCTGAAACAGCGTTCGCTTATCAGGGCCTTCTCGGCTTTGGTTACGAGCTCACAGAGCGTCTGACGTTTGACCTCGGCTACCGTTATTTCGTTGCTGATGACCTGGACTATCAGGGCATTCTGACGACTTACGACTCTCAGTACAGCGACCACAGCGTAACGGCTGGTCTGCGCTGGCAGCTGTCGGCTCCACCGCCGCCACCACCGCCACCGCCACCACCGCCGCCTCCGCCGCCGCCACCTCCACCACCACCGCCGCCTCCGCCACCACCGCCGCCTCCACCGGCGCCAGTGCTGCCGGCTTGCTCGACGGTGTCTCAGGAGTTCCGCGTGTACTTCGAATGGGATGAGTCTGACCTCACCTCTGAAGCTGCGGCTGTGATCGACAGCGCTGTTGGCGCAATCCGCCAGCGTGGCGACTGTTCTGTCGCAACAGTAACGATCGGCGGCCACGCTGACCGTTCTGGTCCTGCGGCGTACAACGTTCGCCTCTCTGCACGTCGTGCACAGACAGTTCGTGATGCGCTCGTCGCTCGCGGCATCTCTGCTGACATGATCTCAACCGAAGCCTTCGGTGAGACCGCGCCTGCCAAGCCAACGGCTGACGGTGTGCGCGAGCCTCTGAACCGTCGTTCGGAAGTTGTGATCCGCGTTCGCTAAGAACGGCGATTAAGCTGAACAAGAACGGCCTGGCTCACGCCAGGCCGTTTTTTTATGCCTAGACCAACTCGGTCGCAGCAGAATGACTGTCGAGATCTCAGCGAGTTTCGTGAATGAAATAACTTCTGGACCTTGGGGTTGGTGGAATGTCATGCTGGAGAATATGCTTTATCAGAAAAAATAACCCTTTCGGAGGAATGAGATGAGCAAGCCAGATCGCCCTTATCGGAACAAGAAGATCGGGAAGCACACGCTCAAGCCGGAAACGCTGGCTATTTCCTATGGGTATGACCCGAAGCTCTCTGAAGGCGCGATCAAGCCGCCGATCTTTCAGACCTCGACATTTGCCTTTCGGTCTGCCGAGCAGGGCGAAACCTATTTCAACATAGCATCGGGCCGTGCCGAGGACGATGGGGTGTCGGATACGGGCCTAGCCTACTCTCGCATCAACAATCCCAATCTGGAAGTGCTTGAGGATCGGCTCACTCTGTATGATCAGACAGAAGCGGCATTGGCCTTTTCTAGCGGGATGGGGGCAATTACGACAGCTCTGCTGGCCTATGCCAAGGCCGGTTCGAGCGTCTTGTTCTCAGAGCCGCTATATGGCGGCACCGAAACCTTCGTTCGGGAGCTTTTGCCGGGCTATGGCGTAGAGACTGCGCCCTTTCTTGGCCAGGCGAGTTATGAAGACATGTTGGCGGCTGCGCGTGAGCTGAACGCGAAAGCGCCACTGGCAGTGATCTATGTGGAAACACCTGCCAACCCGACAAATATCATGGTGGATCTGGAAGCCTGTGTCCGGGTCGCTGACACTATTGAAAAAGAAAGTGGCCATCGTCCACTGATCATGGCGGATAATACCATGCTTGGCCCGATCGGGCAGACACCCGCCGATCTCGGGATTGATGTCGTCATCTATTCGTTGACCAAATATATGGGCGGCCATTCTGATCTGTTGGCCGGCGCGGTTCTTGGGAAGTCTGAGGTTCTGGGGCCGATCCGGGCGATGCGAATCTTTCTCGGTACTATTCCCGATCCGCACACCTGCTGGCTGCTATTGCGCTCGCTGGAGACTGTGAAGCTTCGCATGCAGCACGCCTTTGAGAATGCTGAGCATGTCGCCAACTTCCTCGCCCGCCACGACAAGGTGGGAGCTGTGATGTTCCCTGAACATTTGCCGATCGGTTCTGAGCAGCGACGCATTTATGAGCGTCAGTGTACTGGGCCGGGTTCGACTTTCTCCTTCGATGTGAAGGGCGGAAAAGAAGCTGCCTTCCGCGTGCTCAATTCGCTCAAACTCATCAAGCTCGCGGTGAGTCTGGGCGGAACGGAAAGCCTGGCATGCCATCCGGGATCGACAACGCATTCAGGAATGTCTCTTGAGCTTCGGGAGAAGCTCGGCTTCACAGCGGGTCTTATCCGCGTGTCGATCGGGATTGAGGATGCTGACGATCTGATCATTGATCTTGATCAGGCCTTGCAACAGGCCTGAATCTCAGCTGAGAGTCCGACATGCTGAATGAACTGAACGATAACGACAAAGCTCTGCTCGCACGTATCAAGGGGCAGGGCGGTGCCATGTGCGATAGAACGGTCGCCTGGTCCAAGATCAATTCGGGTAGCTGGAACCATGATGGGCTCCGCGAGATGGTGCCAGCGCTTCAGGAGCGCCTCGCCGAACTGCCCGGCGAGACACGGCTGATTGAGACCGATGGGATTGAGTTGATCTCAGATCAGGGCAAACCCGTGCGGCACGCGACGAGCCCGGTTTTTATGCATATCTGTCGCCCCGAAGCGGCCATTCAGGTGGTGTTTACTGGCCATTACGACACGGTCTTTCCGCCCAGTTCCGGCTTCACTGACGTGAAAGAAGTGTCTCCCGGACGGCTTAACGGTCCCGGACTTGCGGACATGAAGGGTGGGCTCATCGTGATGACAGAGGCTTTGAAGGCCTTTGAGAGCCACGAAAAATCTGACCGGATCGGGTATCGCATCGTCATTACGCCGGACGAAGAGATCGGCAATCCGGTAAGTGCGCCCTATCTTAAGGAGGCGGCGACGGGGGCTCATCTGGGACTCACCTATGAGCCTGCGCTTGAGACGGGCGGGTTCGCCGGTGAGCGCAAGGGCAGCGGGAATTTCTCACTCATTGTAAATGGGGTTTCAGCGCATGCTGGGCGTGCCCATGCTGATGGGCGAAGCGCGATCCGCGCTGCGGCAGAATTCGTCGTTGCGCTGGAGGCGCTGAACGGCAGATTTGAAGGCGTGACCTTTAACACCGGAAAGATTGATGGGGGTGGCCCCAATAATCAGGTGCCGGACAACGCTGTCGTGCGCTTCAACATCCGTGTGCCAGACGCCGCTGCCGTTGAATGGGCGGAAGCCGAGCTGAAAAAGCTTATCGGCGAAGTGAACGCCGGTGACGGGATNTCNGCGCATATGCATGGCGGTTTCTACAGGCCGCCAAAACCGTTCAATGCGGCACAGCAACGCCTGTTCGAGAACGTGCGTGAAACGGGNNGNGCNCTNNANCTTGATCTNCANTGGGTNTCGACNGGTGGGGTCTGTGAGGGCAATAACGTGTTTGCTGCTGGCGTGCCAAACATCGATACGCTTGGGGTCCGCGGCGGCCGCATTCACTCCTCGGAAGAGTTTGTTGACGTGGATAGTTTTGAAGAGCGGGCGTCTCTCTCGGCGCTGATCCTGAGCCGGATTGCTGATGACAGGATCGACGCGCAGGGGATCAAGGAACTTATGGGGAAAAGTTCATGACTTTGCTGGTTATGCGTCCATCGCGTCTTGATGACTTCGATGACCTGATGGAACTTGCTGACCTCTCCGGCCCTGGTTTTACCAGTCTTCCGGTGGATGAAGAGNTGGTCGCTGACCGCCTGGCTGCATCAGAGAAGGCGTTCTCGCGGCGTCCGGATGGNCCTCAGCAGGGCAAATTCCTGATGATGATGGAAGATNTCCATTCNGGCGCGACAGCGGGTTGCTGCGCCGTGAAAGCCGGTATCGGGTTGGTGCGACCATTCTTCAACTATCGCATTGTCACGATCTTGCAGTCTTCCAATGTGGTCGACCGCCGGTTCAGCATGGACGCCCTGGTGCTCACGAATGAGTTCATGGGCTATACCGAGGTGGGCACGCTCTTTCTGAAGAAAGAATTCCGCGGCGGCGGNGCNGGNCGNCTCGCAGCGCAATCGCGTTATCTNCTCATGGCGGCTGCGCCCGACGAATTTGGNGATATGGTGCTGGCTGAACTNCGCGGCGTCGTGACGCCTGAAGGCAAATCNCCTTTCTGGGAAGGGGTTGGCCGNCAGTTCTTCCATATGGACTTTCAGGAAGCCGATTATCATTCAGGCGTGACCGACGGGCAGTTCATTATGGATCTCATGCCCAAATATCCGATTTACGTTGATCTGCTTCCGCCAGAAGCGCGCGAAGTGATTGGTCGGTGCCATGTTGATGGNATTGGCGCGCTGAAGCTTCTCGAGTGGGAAGGGTTCCGCTTTGAGCGGGTGGTGGACATTTTTGATGGCGGTCCCCAAGTCTCAACAGTCCGGGATAATATCCGGACGATCCGAGAGTCTCGTGAAGTGGTCTTCGAAAGCGGCGATGTCGATGAGTCGGGTCCGCCCGCATTGATTTCGACCGATGACCTCTCAGGCTTTCGTGTGACCTGGGCGCATTTTGCTGACCGGGGCACTTCGCGCATCGTTCTGTCGGACGAGACGCTCGACGCACTTAAAATAAAGACCGGACATAAAGGTCGTATCTGGGTGAGACCGAATATATGAGCAATCTATTCATTAATGGCAGCTGGCGGCCTGGCAATGGGGCGTCCTTTCAATCGACCAACCCTGCNAATGGCGAAGTTGTGTGGGAAGGGCCATCAGCAACAGCTGAAGACGTCTCTGAGGCCTATGCAGCAGCGCGTGAGGCGTTTCCAAGCTGGGCGCGCACGCCACTGGACCAGCGCATCGCAATCCTTCGCGCCTATGTAACTGAGCTGGACAAGCTTGCCGACAGCCTGCCGGAAACCGTCTCGCGCGAAGTTGGTAAAGCGCTTTGGGAGACGCAGGGCGAGCTCGGCGCCATGAAGGGCAAGGTCGAGCTTTCGATTTCGTCCTATGAGAAGCGAACCGGCCATGATGTGTCTGAGACAGCCTTTGGCAGTTCGGAGCTGATCCACCGGCCNCACGGCGTGATGGCCGTGATGGGGCCATTCAACTTCCCCGGACACCTGCCGAATGGTCATATTGTGCCGGCTCTTCTGGCGGGCAATACAATTGTGTTCAAGCCGTCAGAACTTGCGCCTGCAACCGGCGAACTCCTCGTAAAGACTATGGAGAAGGCAGGGCTGCCCAAAGGTGTGCTCAACCTTGTCCAAGGTGGCCGAGACACTGGCGCTGCGCTGCTGGATGGCGATCTGGACGGTGTTCTGTTCACGGGATCNGCCGCGACGGGCACCTTCATTCACAAGAAGTTTGGCGGGCGCCCTGACGTCATGCTGGCGCTGGAAATGGGCGGGAATAATCCGCTTATCGCCTGGGACTTCGGAGACGTTGATGCCGCTGCCGATATCGCGGCTCAGTCGGCCTATCTGACCAGCGGACAGCGATGCACCTGCGCGCGTCGGCTGATTGTGCCCAAGGGTGCAGCGGGCGATCAGCTGATCGAAGCCGTGATCGCACGCGCCGAGGGGCTGAACATTGGTGCCTGGAATGAGCCCGATGTCTTCATGGGACCTCTCGTGAATGCAAATGCTGCCGCTGGCGCTGTGAAGTATCAGGAAACGCTTGAAGGTCTGGGCGGTAAGTCCCTGAAAAGANTGGAAGTGCTCGACANGAGCGATGCATTTGTTTCGGCCGGTGTGATCGATATGACGGACACGGACAAACTCCATGATGAGGAGCTTTTCGGGCCNTTNCTGCAGGTCTGGCGCGCCGGNACTTTTGATGAGGCCATCGCCATCGCGAACAATACGCGTTTTGGCCTTTCCGCAGGATTGGTTTCTGAAAGTCAGGACCTCTGGGATGAGGCACATATCAGCCTTCGCGCCGGTATTCTGAACTTCAACCGCCCGACAGCGGGGGCATCATCTGCGCTGCCGTTCGGCGGACCGGGCCTGTCTGGCAATCATCGCCCGAGCGCCTTCTATGCGGCGGACTATTGTGCATGGCCGCAGGCGAGCCAGATTGCGCCACGGCCTGAGAGACTGAAGGCACAAGGATTTCCGGGCTGATGCAGGCGTTCGAGGTCAATTTTGATGGTCTGATNGGGCCAACCCATAACTATGGCGGCCTGTCTGATGGCAATCTGGCCAGTTCCAGAAATGCCGGCGACATCGCCCATCCCAAGGAAGCTGCGCTTCAGGGCCTTGAGAAAATGCGCATGCTNATGCGTGCCGGACTGAAGCAAGGCTTTCTGCCACCGCTCTTGCGTCCGGATCTTGGCTTTCTGAAAGCGGCGGGGTTCTCGGGCTCCGTTTCAGATATTATCAGCTCGGCGGCGACTGAAGCCCCGGCACTTCTGAAGGCGAGCTATTCGGCAAGCGCGATGTGGGCTGCAAATGCGGCCACCGTTTCACCTTCAGCAGATACTGAAGATGGTCGACTGCATCTGACCACGGCCAATCTGTCGACCATGCTACATCGGAGTCTGGAGCACCCACTGACTCTGGCGAATCTGCAAACAATCTTCGGCGATGCAGATCANTTCGCCGTGCATNCGGCNNTGCCNCAGCACTCANATTTCTCTGANGAAGGNGCNGCNAACCATGTNCGNCTNTGTNCNGAGCATGGNGCGNNNGGNNTGGAGCTNTTNGTNTATGGNCGGGACGCNGNTGAGGANGAGGCGGGCTTTCCGGCGCGTCAGACCCGGCTNGCCAGCNANCAGATTGCNANGCGNCATGGTNTGTCGTNATGACNTGACNGTCTTNGCNCGCCAATCGCGNGCNGCGATCAATGCAGGTGCGTTTCACAATGATGTNNTCTGCTGNCGGNATCNNTGAATACNCTCTTCNCGCNTGAATTAGCGNTNGAGANTCGCGACGAAACCTATGCCACGCTGCGCAAAGCCAGCGGGGACTTGTTCAATCTTCAAATCGTAGAAGTGCCGCAGGATAAAGTGCCGATCGAGGACGCGATTTCCTCCTATCTGTTCAACTCCCAGCTGCTCGCATGGCCAGGGGAAGACCGGCTTGTGCTCGTGGCGCCTCTGGAAACCCAGGAAACCGAATCTACCCGCGCCTATTGCGAAAATATGGTGCGTGGCAATGGGCCGATTGGCCGGGTTGAATTTGTCGATGTCCGCCAATCCATGCGGAATGGTGGTGGACCCGCATGTCTGCGACTGCGCGTCGTGATGACTGAGGCCCAACTGGCGGCAGCCAATCCGGCATTTCTGCTGAACGATGCCAAGATTGATGCATTGGGCGAGTGGGTTCGCACGCATTATCGAGATGACTTGATTGCGTCTGAGTTTTCCGATCCGGCATTTGCAATGGAAATCCGGAATGCACATCTGGCGCTGACCAAACTGATCCAGGACTTTGGATCTTTATCCTGACAGGAGATACACAATGGCCGTGAGCCGTACAGAACTCGAAGGGCTTCTGAAAGAGGCCTTTCCGGAAGCTGAAATCAATCTGACTGATCTCGCCGGTGACGATGACCATTGGAGCGCTGAGATTATTTCGAGCGAGTTCGCCGGCAAAAGCAGGGTCGCCCAGCATCAGATGGTCTATGCTGCGCTTCAGGGGCGTATGGGCAATGAGCTTCATGCCCTGCAACTTAAAACGCGCGCGCCTGACTGATGGCCGGCGTTCCTCAGATCGCAGTTGTCGGCGCGTCTGGAGATCTTGGCAGACTCATTCTCGCGAAATTGTATGACGTTGTAGAGATCGAGGTGTCTGGCACCAGCCGAAAGCCAGCTCTTCTGAGTGATTTTCTCAAGCACGAGGAACCGCCGGGAATCCTTGAGCTGGATCTTGAGGATGTCAGCGCCGCTGCCGAGGCGCTTCAGGGTTTTGACAAGATCATCTTCTGTCCGATCCTGTCACTCAGCGCACCCGTAGGGTTAGAGCTGCGCAAGTTGGGCTCTGAAGCGCAGATGATCTTCTTTTCGTCGAATAATGTCGGGCTGGATTTCGAAAGCCCTGTTTATGAGGAACTCCGACAGGCAGAGGTGAAAATCTCCGAAATGTCCGGTGTCTGGTCGATTATCCGACCGACGATGATTTATGGTTTTCTGGGAGACGGAAACATTGGGCGGCTTGTCCAATTTGCGATGACCAAATCCTGGTTGCCGATGATCGGGAGCGGAAACGCCCTTCAACAACCCATCCACTACGACGATCTTTGCGATCTGACGGTGGATCTGGTTCTGCGTGAAGACGCGCCGCCGAGGGAGATTGGTGCGGCTGGCCCGGACTGTGTCAGTCTGGCAGAGCTCTACGATAAAATCATCGCAGCAGCTGAGCGTAACGTCCGCTGCATTCGTCCGCCGCTGGGCCTCATCAAGCCTTTGCTTGGAAAGAACGGCAAGATCGGCCCGATTTCAGCTGCGCAGATCAGGCGGGCAGAGATCGACAAACGGCCAACCTGGCCTTTGCCAGAAGGGTGGACGGCGAAAATCAGCCTTGAAGAGGGGATATCTGATCTGGTCTCTCAATTTCGCGCGAATGCGCACAAATGACGGCCCCATCTTGACGTTGGGCCTTAAAAACCTCACCTGCGATGCAAGTGATAAGGAGTTTACTCGATGAGTGTTCAGGACACGATTAAAACCCAGGTCGAGCAGAATGATGTCATGCTCTACATGAAGGGCACGCCGACATTCCCGCAATGTGGTTTTTCATCGGTCGTTGCGCAGATCCTGAACTATCTTCAGGTCGAGTATAACTCTGTAAACGTGCTTGAAGACATGGAAATCCGCGAAGGCATCAAGCAGTTTTCCAACTGGCCAACCATCCCACAACTCTATGTGAAGGGTGAGTTCGTTGGTGGGTGTGATATCATCAAGGAAATGTTTGAGCAGGGCGAACTGAAGCCATTTCTTGCAGAAAAGGGCGTCCTTGCTGACGCCTGATGCACGCCGAGGTTTTCAAGGGCGCTCTTTTACGTTAAAGCCGCGCGCTTCGCGCAACGGATCGCCCTTATGACTGTATCGACTGAAACAACTAATTCTGCCCAACCGAAAGTCGGGATTGTATCGCTGGGTTGCCCCAAGGCGCTGGTCGATTCCGAGCGTATTGTGACGCGTCTTCGGGCAGAAGGCTATGCAATCGCGCCTGACTATCGCGGCGCTGATCTGGTGCTCGTCAACACATGCGGCTTCCTCGACAGCGCGCGGGATGAAAGCCTTGATGCGATTGGTGAGGCCATCACCGAGAATGGTCGCGTGATCGTTACGGGGTGCCTTGGCGCTGAGCCGGATGTGATCCGTGCGCGGCATCCGAAGGTCCTCGCCATTACGGGTCCGCATCAGTACGAGCAGGTGATGAGCGCCGTGCATGAGCATGTTGCGCCGCCGCCGGACAAGTTTCTCGATCTGGTGCCGGAAAGCGGTCTGCGCCTGACCCCGCGTCACTATGCTTATCTGAAAATTTCTGAAGGCTGCCACAACAAGTGCAGCTTCTGCATTATTCCAAAGCTGCGCGGCGATCTGGTGTCCCGCCCGGTTGACCATGTGCTTCGTGAAGCTGAGCAGCTGGTGAATGCCGGCGTCAAAGAGATTATGGTGATCAGCCAGGACACGTCTGCATATGGGCTCGACGTCAAATACGAGCCGCGGACCTGGAAGGGCGAAGAGTATCAGACCCGCTTCCTTGATCTTTGCCGTGGACTCGGCGAACTCGAAGCCTGGGTGCGCTTGCACTATGTTTATCCCTATCCGCACGTGGACAAGGTTCTGCCACTGATGGCGGAAAACGCTGTGCTGCCATATCTCGACATTCCGTTTCAGCACGCCCATCCTGACGTTCTCAAGCGTATGCGGCGTCCCGGGCAGGGGGGCGACAAAATGCTGGAGCGCATTCTGAAATGGCGTGCCGAAGTGCCTGATCTCACCATCCGCTCGACCTTCATCGTCGGCTTCCCGGGGGAGACCGAAGAGCAGTTCGAAACGCTGCTTGACTGGATGCGTACCGCGAAGATCGACCGGGCTGGCTGCTTCAAATACGAAAACGTTGAGCATGCCGACAGTCAGGCGCTTGATGGTCACGTGCCTGAAGACGTGAAGGAAGACCGCTGGCATCGCTTCATGGAAGTTCAGGCTGAGATTTCAGCTGAACGCTCCAAGGCGCAGATCGGCAAGGTGCTCGACGTGATCGTTGATGAAGTCGATGAGGCCCGCGATGTCGCCATTGGCCGTACGAAAGCCGATGCGCCTGAAATTGATGGCAAGGTTGAGCTTGCTGAGGGCGGTGAGCTTGAGCCAGGTATGATTGTCGAGGCACGCGTTGTTGGCGCCGACCATTACGATCTCTGGGCCGAACCGGCTTAATGCTGAGTATCAGAACAGGGGATATTCCCTTTTTTTAAAATCTGATCTGATATCCCTCCAGACCTGGGGGACAATCCTTGATTCAGTATCTGAAGCCGAGTTTCTGGCGATATGCTTTGCGTGATCCGCTGACATGGCTCGCCATAGCAGTTGACCTGACGCCCATTGTGTTTGTTTTCATGTTCGGTTGGGGGGCAGCTGCGCTGGTCCTTCTGTATTGGGCGGAGAACATCGTGATCGGCGTTGCGACCTTTGCCCGGATTATTCTGTCAGGCATTAAAAGCTGGGGGCTGATTGGTGGCCTCGGGGCGCTCTTCCTCGCAGCCTTCTTCACCTTCCACTATGGCTTGTTTTGCTATGGTCACGGCGTTTTTGTTTTCGAATTCGCGCCGGGAATGAACTTCAGCCCGCCAGCACCCGGGCCGGACGGCATCACGAAAATGATGCAGGCGGTGATTGTTTATGCGCCTGGAATGGCCATCGCTCTGGGTTTGATTGCACTCTATCAAACACTCGCCATCGTCATCGATTACTGGCCGACGACAGAGCGTGAAACACCCCTTCCAATCGTCGAGATGTTCTCACCCTATGGGCGGATCGCGGTGCTGCACGTTGCAATCTTTGCCGGAGCGTTTGCTATGGCTGTGCTTGGCGACCCGATGATTGGCGTGTTGGCGCTGATACTTCTTCGGGCTGCGTTCAGCCTGGTCGGACGCTCCTGGCGTGACAATCTCGAGGCGAATGCGTCACCCTTTGAAACGCCAATCAAAAAGAAGGCTGCGGGATCTGACGACGGGTCAGGCTTTAGCTGGCCCTATGACGAAGACAAATAAGTCTCAATCGCGGAAGCAAGCGCACGGGGGTAAAGCACATGCTCGCGTGAGAGAACGCGCTCGGCGAGCGTGTCTGGCGTATCGCCCGGTTCAACAGGCACACGTTCCTGATCGATTACGGCGCCTTCATCAACGCCTTCAGTGACCCAATGGACTGAACATCCGGCTTCTTTGTCGCCGGCTTCGATTGCGCGCTTGTGCGTGTGCAGTCCCGGATACTTCGGGAGCAGGGAAGGGTGAATGTTGATCAT
>PABS01000093.1 GCA_002699325.1 Ponticaulis sp.
GTGATCGGGATGTGTTTGCCGCTGGCGCGCGAGTTTGCGCGGTACGGCATTCGGGTCGTTACCATTGCACCCGGCGTGTTCTGGACACCGATGATGGAAGGTCTGCCGCCTGAGGTTCAGGAGACGCTCGGTAAACAGGTTCCATTCCCGAGCCGTCTCGGCAGACCGGAAGAGTTCGCACTTCTGGCCCAATCCATCGTCGACAATCCACTATTGAACGGTGAGGTTATTCGCTTGGACGGCGCACTGCGTATGGGCGCATAGCACCGGAAGCTTCATCGCAGTTTTGACCCCTGCGCGCGGATATGCTGCAGGGGAACTGTGCCCAAATACCAAATATCTCCTGAACTAAACGAGTATCGGCCGTTTGGACGAGACTATGGCTCGCCTATTGACGATCGACGCTTCGGGATGGGGACAACAGCACTCGGAGCTTTATTCTGTCTCAGAGCAAGTGGCGGAGAGGAAGGGATTCGAACCCTCGATACCTGTTAAGGTATACTCCCTTAGCAGGGGAGCGCCTTCGACCACTCGGCCACCTCTCCGCACAAGAAGAGCCTCGTTATCAGAGGTTCTATCGATCTGCCAAGTGCGTGAGTGAGAAGTTTTTTGGAAATCTTCGCTGCATGCGGCAGAAAGGCCGGAATCTGCGGCAGAGAAGGTCTGGACCTATGGCCTTCGCTGAACCATATTCCCGCCATATTGAACAGGGATACCGACTCGCGTGCTAGATAAGATTTTCACCTGGTGGAGCGGCTGGACCGTGAATACGTTGTTTGACGTCAAACGACGCTCCGATTTCGTCGGCGAAGACGACTACGGCAACCGGTACTTTCAGGACCGGAAGCCGAGTTATGAAGGCCGTTATCGTCGCTATGTGCTTTATAAAGGTCTGGCGGAACCGTCCAAGGTGCCAGCCGACTGGCACGGCTGGCTGCACTACACTTATGACGAGCCACCAACAGAAACCCCGCTTGTTCGCAAACCCTTTGAAACCGATCACGTGCCGAACCTTACCGGAACGCTTTACGCTTATCGTCCTCAGGGCAGCCTGACGCGCGGCGGAAAGAGACAGGAAGCGGACAGCGACTACGAAGCCTGGAGTCCGGATGCGTAACTCGGTCTTTGAAACTATTCTCGGCGCTGTCGTGATCATTGTCGCGGGCGCATTTCTGGTTTTTGCTTTGTCCTCCACAGGTTCATCAGGTGGTGGCGACAGCTATCAGCTGACGGCACGGTTCAACAATGCGGTTGGAATTGAGCCGGGCAGCGATGTCAGAATGTCCGGCGTGAAAGTCGGCCGAGTGGTGTCGATGGAATATGATCCAGAAAAAGCGATGGCGGTGACACGCCTTGCTCTAAGCGATGATATTGAGCTTCCCGAAGACAGCGATGCCAAGATCATTTCTGACGGTCTTCTTGGCGGGTCTTTCGTTGCGGTTGAGATAGGTGGCAGCATGGATACGCTGCCGCAGGATGGGTCTGGAGAGATTATCTACACGCGCGGCAATGTCGACATCGTGACGCTCTTCGCGAATGCCATGAGCAATCAGGGGTCTGACAATGATGAAGGTTCTGGCGAGTGAAGCTTTCCCGTTTCGGTTTTCTGATTTCAGCTGGCGTGTCTTCAGCGCTTGTCTGCTCGTTTGCAATTGCGCAAACCGCGCCGGAAGAAGACCCGCTGGCAGATTTGTTTGAGCAGAGGCCGACTCAGTCTGAGGTCGACCCACGCAGTCAGGCCGCTCCAGAGTCCCAGCCGCCAGATACTGTAATCCCCGATGATCAGTTTGAGGATGAAGACTCAGTTCAGGACGAAGCCGATAATCCTCAGGGGAGACGGTCTTCGCTGGCGCCGATCTTCGCACCGGATTTTGATCCGGAGGCCATGGGCTATCCAGAGCTGGAACAAGACGGTTCAGGTTTTCCTGCGCCAGACTATGGCGTGCCAACGGAAAACGATCCGGACGGAGACGAAGAGTTGGAAGATGGCTTCGGTTCTGAAGAGGCCGAAGCGGCTGATGCAGAGGATGAGGGCGAGTTACAAACACTCGAATATCAGCAACAGCCTGCGGTTCTCCTGAGAGGACTTGATAAGATTTCCGGGCGTTCAACTGACCTCGAAGTCGCCGTTGATTCCGATATCTTGTTTGGCGGTCTGCGGATCACGGTGAAGGCCTGCCATGAGACGCCACCCACTGAACCTCCAGAATCTGTTGCGTATGTTGAAGTCGAAGACTTTGGTTTCGCGATGGAGAATGTTTCTGAACTGCCCGACGAGATTGATATGGAAAACCGGGTGTTCAATGGATGGATGTTCGCATCCTCGCCTGGACTGAATGCGCTTGAGCACCCGATTTACGATGTCTGGGTCATCCGCTGCATGACTGAAGCGCCTGTTAGCGCGTCGGGCGAGAGCGATCTGTAAGCATTGAAATTCGCTTGAATATTCAGGGCGTCGTCCAGACGCCGCTGAAATTCATGGCGCGGTATCGCCTCAATCCCGAACTGCTCAAGGTGCGGATTGGTGAACTGGGTGTCGAGCAAACGGTATCCACCAAGTCTCAGACGGTCGACAAGGTGCACCAAGGCAACCTTTGAAGCATCGCTGACACGCGAGAACATGCTTTCGCCGAAAAACACCCCACCGATCGAGACGCCATACAAACCTCCGACAAGTTTGTTATCCCGCCAGCATTCGACCGAGTGAGCATATCCGCGTCGATTAAGCTGGCTATAGAGGTTCAGAATAGTGGAATTGATCCAGGTCGAGGGCCTGTCACGGGTGACGGCGGCGCAGCCTTCGATCACACGTGAAAAGGCGCTGTCCGTTCGGACCATAAACTGATCTGATCGAACCACTTTTCGGAGTTTTCTAGGGACGTGGAACCGATCCAGTGGCAGAACACCACGTTCTTCAGGATCAACGATGAATAGATCCGGGTCATCCCGATGTTCAGCCATCGGGAAGACCCCATTTACATAATAAGCGAGGAGGTCGTCAGCCGTCAGGTAAGCGCTCATGCTTCCGTGTTGGAAAGGAATCTCTCAAGCCAGTGAATATCATAATCGCCGGCATTTACGTCTGCATCATTCACCAGCCGCTGGTGAAGCGGAAGCGTGGTTTCAACTCCGGAGATGACCATCTCGCCGAGCGCCCGTTTCAGCCTGAGAAGGCATTCCTCGCGCGTCACGCCGTGAACGATCAGCTTGCCGATCAGGCTGTCATAGTAAGGCGGGATCTTATATCCCGCATAGGCTGCAGAATCGAGGCGGACGCCGAGCCCGCCTGGCGCATGAAACTCTTTGATCAATCCGGGTGATGGCGCAAACGTCTGAGGGTGTTCAGCGTTGATACGGCATTCGATCGCATGCCCAATGAAGGGCACATCCTCCTGGGTGAAGCTCAGCTTCTCGCCCTGTGCGATGCGAATCTGCTCTTTCACCAGATCAATGCGGGTGATCATTTCTGTCACCGGGTGTTCGACCTGCAGACGGGTGTTCATCTCAATGAAATAGAACTCGCCATTCTCATAGAGGAATTCGATCGTCCCGACGCCGAGATAACCGAGTTTCTTGATGGCGTTGACGACAGTTGTGCCGATCTGTTCACGCTGTTCAGGGGTGATGGCCGGGGAAGGTGCTTCTTCGAAAACCTTCTGGTGACGTCTTTGCAAGGAGCAGTCACGTTCGCCAAGATGCACAACATTCCCATGACTGTCGGCAATGACCTGAATCTCAATGTGGCGCGGCTTTTCGAGATATTTTTCTATGTAAACGGCATCGTCGCCAAAGGCAGCTTTCGCCTCGGACCGCGCCGTATTGTAAGCCTTGGCCATCTCGTCAGCGTTCTTGGCGACCTTCATGCCGCGTCCGCCACCGCCGGATGATGCTTTAACCAGAACAGGATAGCCGATTTCATTGCCGATTCGGATGGCATCCTCAGCACTTGCGACACCGCCATCTGAACCGGGCACAACCGGAATACCGACGTCTCGGACAGCTGCCTTAGCAGCAATCTTGTCGCCCATCAGGCGTATATGTGAGGCGTTTGGTCCGATAAACGTGATGCCGTGAGCTTCGACGATTTCCACGAACCGCGCATTTTCGGACAGGAATCCATAGCCAGGGTGGATCGCTTGTGCCCCGGTGACCTCAACCGCTGCCATGATGGCAGCTGACTTGAGATAACTATCGGTGGCGGATGGCGGGCCGATGCATACCGACTCATCAGCCAGCCGGACATGCATGGCATCGCGGTCAGCCGTGGAGTGCACGGCAACCGTCGCAAGGCCCATTTCCTTACAAGCCCGGTGAATTCGGAGGGCGATCTCGCCGCGGTTCGCAATCAGTACCTTATCAAACATGAAGGGTCCTAGCCGCGCTTCACTTTGAACAAGGGCTGGCCGTATTCAACGGCTTCGGCATCCTGAACAAGAATTTCGACGATCTTGCCAGAGATGTCAGCCTTGATCTCATTCATGACTTTCATGGCTTCGATAATACAGACCACAGAAGACGCTGAAATTTCTGATCCAGTTTCAACGAACGGACCAGAATCTGGAGATGGTGAGCGGTAGAATGTGCCAATCATCGGCGAGGTGATAATTTCTTCATCAGCGCCAACAGAAGAGCCGCCGTCAGCTGGAGCGGCAGGCGCAGCCTGTGGTGCCGCTTGAGGCGGCGGTGCAGGGGCATGTTGAACGGAATAATTTACAGGAGGCGCAACTGGAGCCAACGGCTTGCTGACACGAATCTTCAGTTCGCCATGTTCAACTTCAATCTCGCCGAGGTCGGCTTCTCTCAGGATAGCGGCAAGCTCACGAACTAGAGCAGGATCAACCGCGTTCTTCTCATTTCCCATTATGTCTCGCCTTTCAGCTCGATGGAATCATTGTGCCCAGGGCTTTAAGCGCCAGCACATAGCCGGTTGGACCAAGACCTGCAATCGATCCAGTCACCACCGGGCTCACGAAATTTTTAGCCCGGAATGACTCCCGGGCATATGGATTAGATAGGTGCACCTCAATGACAGGAATAGACAAGGTGCGAAGCGCATCATGAATCGCAACGGATGTGTGCGTGTAGGCGGCCGCATTCAGAATGACGCCCGCAGCGTTTTTTCGCGCATCATGGATCATGTCCACAATAACGCCTTCGCTGTTACTTTGATGCATGGCGACGTCAAATCCCATGCCCACAGCCTCCTCATTGAGAAGCTTGCCGATATCATCAAGCGACAACCGACCGTAGATTTCAGGCTCCCGATCACCGAGAAGGTTCAGAGTCGGGCCATTTATGCAGGAAATGAGTCTTGTCATGTTGGACTGGACGCTTAGCACACTTATCCTAAGAAGCCAGACAGAGTGTAACCACGGATGACGGCTTTGAAAATCAGACTGAACGGGGCGGATGAAGAGGTCAATGACGGAATGACGATTACCGGATTGATCGAGATGCTTGAACTGAACCCCAAAAGCGTCGCAGTGGAACGCAATCTTGAGATCGTACCGAAGTCACGGCATGGCTCCACAGAGTTAAAGCCCGATGACCGGATTGAAATTGTAGAGTTCGTTGGAGGCGGATAATGGCGCTGGACACACTATCAAATGATGACAAGCTCATTGTGGCAGGGCGAGAGTTCAGCTCAAGGCTGATTATCGGGACTGGCAAATACGCATCCTATGAAGAAAACGCGCGCGCCGCAGAAGCTGCTGCCGTGGACATGGTGACGGTTGCGGTGCGCCGCGTGAACCTGACGGACAAAAGTCAACCACGGCTGACCGATCATGTGTCTCCGGAAACCTACACTTTCCTCCCCAACACGGCAGGCTGCTTCACGGCAGATGATGCGATCCGAACGCTCAGGCTGGCGCGTGAAGCTGGCGGCTGGAACCTGGTGAAGCTGGAAGTGCTCTCAGACCAGAAGACGCTCTATCCCGATATGAGTGAGACCCTTCGTGCAGCGGAACTCCTGATCAAGGACGGCTTCGAGGTGATGGTCTATTGCTCCGATGACCCGGTTTATGCGCGCAAGCTTGAAGAGATCGGTTGCTGCGCGATCATGCCGCTTGGNTCNCTGATTGGTTCCGGTCTCGGCATTATGAACCCGGTCAACATTCGTCTGATTGTNGAGCAGTCACGTGTCCCTGTGATCGTNGATGCNGGGGTGGGNACNGCGTCNGATGCNGCNGTNGCNATGGAGCTNGGCTGTGANGGCGTGCTCATGAANACGGCGATCGCCGAAGCCAAAGATCCCATTCGAATGGCATCGGCGATGAAACACGCTGTGATCGCNGGNCGNCANGCNTATCTNGCGGGCCGGATGGGNAAGAAAAAATATGCCGATCCGAGTTCGCCGCTGGCTGGACTGATCTGAGCCATTGAGCCGGGGCCAGATTTTTCTGGCCTCCGCCCAGTTTCGTAGTAAGAGCGCGGAATGTCGGGTCGTTTCGCAGCTTTTAAGCATCCAAGTTACCAGCGTTATTTCGGAGCGCGTTTCTGCGCTGCTTTTGCCGCTCAGATTCTTTCAGTCGCCGTTGCCTGGCAGATGTATGACGAAACCGGCAGTGCCGCGTTGCTCGGATGGATCGGCCTCGTTCAGTTTCTACCTGCCCTGTGCCTGGTGCTGGTGACGGGACTTGCTGCTGATCGTCTGGGCCGCCGATTGGTGATGGGCTGCAGTATTCTTGTGGAGATGAGCTGCGCTGCCGTCATCCTCTATATGGCTGCGACGCGGAACTTCGATCCATTTCTGGTCCTGGCAACACTTACTCTTTTTGGATGTGCGCGTGCTTTTCTGGCGCCTGCGTCTTCCAGTCTGGCGGTCAATCTTGTGCCTAAAGAAGATTTTGCCAATGCGGCAGGGTTTTCGGCGCTATCCTGGCAGACCGCGTCNATCGTCGGGCCGGTGGCTGGTGGCTTGCTTTATGGTGTTTCAGGGCCAGCAGCATACACGGCTTCGACAGTATTATTCGCGGTTGCAGGTGTTCTGATTTTCTCGATTCCCAAGCCGCGCCAGTTCCAGGATACGCGCCCGACATCTGTTTGGACCTTGCTCGGAGGATTTGCCTACATCTGCAAAGAGAAGGTTGTGCTCGGAGCCATTTCACTCGACCTCTTCGCCGTCCTTCTTGGCGGCGCGATTGCGCTTCTGCCAATCTATGCAAGAGATATTCTGGAATTGGGGGCAGGAGGGCTCGGATTGCTCCGTGCGGCACCCGGCATAGGCGCCGTCATCATGATTGCGCTCATCACGTCATTCCCCATCAGGGACCATGCGGGCATTATACTATTTGTATCGGTGGCGCTGTTCGGTTTGGTTACCGCAATATTTGGTGCATCGACGCTGGCCTGGCTTTCGATTGCAGCTCTGATTCTCGTCGGCGCATTTGATATGGTATCGGTTTATGTGCGCGAGATCTTGTTGCAATTGTGGACGCCTGATGAGGTTCGCGGACGCGTGAATGCTGTGAACTCAATCTTTCTGGGCGCCTCGAATGAACTTGGTGAGGCACGCGCGGGCTTTATGGCGGCGTTACTTGGACCTGTCATTACTGTTGTGGGCGGTGGCCTCGCGGCGATAGGAATTGCAGCGGGCTGGGCCGTGCTTTTTCCTCAGATCCGCAAGACCCGATACCTGCACCCTCCCGAGCGCGAGGAATAGCGGGGGACTCGCTTTTTGAGCGGATAAAAAAAAGGTGATCGCGCAACCGCGCGTCAGGCTTGCGCAACGCCAAGAGTTCTGAAAGGTTCCGCTTCAATAAAGTNAACTATAGTGAAAATAGGGGAGGAGCGGTCCATGATGAAATGGATTTTTGGCATCCTGGTCCTCATGGCGCTTGCGATTATCGTAGCCATGTTGGGCGGAGAGCCGGATATGGTCAATGGTGGACCACATCCAGAATATGCTGGGATGAGCATTGGTGGAGACAGCGCTGCTCGACTGAGCGGTCTCTGGATTGAGGGTCTGATCCTTTATTTTGCGACCTTTATAATGGCGCCGATGTTCTGTGCCTTTGGGGTGGCAGAACACAATCGGACGAAGAAGTTCTGGACATATATGGGCGCAGTGACGGTGTTGAACCTCTTCTTCGCTGCTCTGCTGATCTACTTTTATGCGGACTTTTTGAATACAGGCGAGACCTTCATGCTGCTCGGCTTTCCAGCGCCAACAGCCATGATGTTGTTCGGCTGCTGGGGAACNGCGGCNCTCTANACGGTCATNTACATTGTCGGGTTTGAATCNTTCATCTTCACNCCNGAAGACGAGAAAAANTTNGAAGCGCTGATCGCTGAAAAAGAAAAAAACGGGGCGGAGTCTTAAGTTATGGAAGCGTTTCGCGAACCCATTATTCTCGTATGTATCGCTGTATACTTCGTGATCTGTATTCTCGTGGGCATCTGGGCCATGAGAAAGACGCACTCTGCGTCAGACTTCTTCATCGCCGGCAAGGGCCTGGGTCCTGTGGTTGTCGGTCTTGCCGTTTTCTCATCCACGCTTTCAGGCTTCGGCTTCGTCGGTGGGCCCGGTCTTGTCTACAATATGGGCATGACCTCGGTCTGGATGGTNATNGTNTCNACGCTTGGNTANGCCATNGTNTTCTACATGCTNGCNAAACGCATGCGGATCATGGCGGATGTGCGCGACTCGATNTCACTGCCTGATATTGTTGCGGCTCGGTATTCGAGCAAAGCAGCGGGTGGCTGGATGGCCGTCGTCGTTATCCTCGGCGTTCTTGGTTATCTGGCGACACAGATCCTTGCGATGTCGACCGTTCTTCAGTCCATTCTTGGCAATACAGCGATGTTTGAAGGTATCAGCCTGATCACTTGCGCGGTCATCTCCGTCAGTGTTCTGATCTTCTATGCTGTGACCGGTGGTATTCTTGCTTCNGTTTATACCGACCTTGTTCAGGGCCTGATCATGATGGTCTGTGGTCTTCTCGTTGTTGTGGCCGCGGCCATGGCAGTCGATGGCGGTTTCACGGGTGCATCGGAAACACTGCTGGCGGACGACCCTGAGGCGATCATGCCATTTGGTTCTGGCGGCATGTTTGCGTCGATTGCGTGGGCATTCATGTTCGGCGTCGGTATTGCTGGTCAGCCGCACCTCATCACCAAGCTGATGATGAACAAAACGGTGAAGGATACGAAGATCATCCTGCCGCTTTCGATTGCTGGTTACGCTGTTGCGGCCATGCTCTGGATCTCGGTTGGTCTCGTTATGCGTGCTCTGGTCCTTCAGGGGAATCACGAACCACTCGGCCTCGCTGATGATGCGGCTCCAGAGTTCCTGACGGCATATGCGAACCCACTTCTGGCGGGTATCGTGTTTGCGGGTCTCTTTGCGGCGATCATGTCGACTGCCGATGGCTTCCTGAACATCGGCGCTGCGGCCATCATTCACGACCTGCCAAAAGCGCTCCGCGGCAAGCCGCTGAAGAATGAGCTCTGGTGGGCACGTGTCGCGACGGTTCTGCTGTGTGTTCTGGCGACCGGCTTTGCACTCTATGCGCGTTATGCGAGCGGAGAGCTGGTTGCGCTGCTGGGGGCCTTTGGCTGGGGAACATTCGCTGCGGCGATCTTCCCGGTCGTGGCGCTCGGCCTGAACTGGAAGCGGGCGACGGCGAATGCTGCGATCATCGCGATCATCCTGTCCTTGCTCTTCAACTTCAGCATCAAGCTGTTCGGAATTGCGATGCCGTTTGGCATGGATGGCGGCTTCATCTCCATGATGATNTCAATGCTGGCATTCATCTCGATCTCTTACATCGAGAAGCCAAAGCCNATTCCAAAAGACATTCAGGGTGTCATGGACATCTGATCCAATCTTATGAAGAATGCCCGGCCCTGAGCCGGGCATTTTTTATTTGAGTTCTGATATGAAATC
Source organism: Ponticaulis sp. (assembly GCA_002699325.1). Taxonomy (GTDB): domain Bacteria; phylum Pseudomonadota; class Alphaproteobacteria; order Caulobacterales; family Hyphomonadaceae; genus Ponticaulis. The sequence goes on from PABS01000093.1 coordinate 9,890, forward strand.
TGAAGCGAACCACACATTCGATGTNGTGATTGTCGGGGCGGGATTATCGGGCGTCGGCATGGCGTCTCATCTTCAGGAAAAATGCCCGGATAAAAGCTTCGCCATTCTTGAAAGCCGTTCTGATATTGGNGGGACCTGGGATCTGTTCCGCTATCCCGGAATTCGCTCTGACAGCGATATGTACACTCTGGGCTACAGCTTCAAACCCTGGAAGCAGGCCAAGGCGATCGCCGACGGGCCCAGCATTCTCAGCTATATTCGGGAAACTGCTGAAGAGAACGATGTGACGCCGCACATCCGTTTCAATCAGACTGTGACGGCATTTGCATGGAACTCTGATGAAACATGCTGGACGGTTACAGTCCGTCACAGCGAAACCGGTGAAATCACCACNTACNCCGCAAACTTCGTCGCCATTTGCGCTGGATACTATCGTTACGACAAAGGCTATAAACCTGACTTTGAAGGCGAAGACAGGTTTCGAGGAGAGATTGTTCACCCACAATTCTGGCCGGAGGAGCTGGACTACANAGACAAAAAAGTCGTGGTGATNGGNAGCGGCGCGACCGCCGTGACGCTCGTGCCGGCCATGGCGCCAGACGCCGATCACGTCACCATGCTACAGAGATCACCGACATACATCGTATCGCGTCCAGTTGAAGACCGGATTGCGAACCGTCTGCGTCGGTTCTTGCCAGCAAGTCTCGCCTACAGCCTCACGCGATGGAAAAATGTCCGGCTTCAGGACTATTTCTACAAGCTCGCGCGCCGGAAGCCCGAACGGGTGAAAGAACGCCTCATTGGAATGGTTGAGAAGTCCCTTGGAGATACAACAGACGTCAGAACCCACTTTACGCCGCGCTATGATCCCTGGGATCAGAGACTGTGCCTGATTCCAGACGGGGATCTCTGGCAGGCTCTGAATTCAGGGCAGGCATCTGTGGTTACGGATCATGTCAAAGCTTTCGATGAAACAGGCATTGAGCTCTCTTCTGGTGCGCATCTGGATGCGGATATCATTGTCACGGCGACAGGGTTGGAGCTTCAATTTCTCGGCGGTGCGGAGCTGAAAGTCGATGGAAAGACAATGCAATCCGGAGAACTCCTCAACTATCGCGGCATGGGGTATGCGGGTGTGCCGAACCTTGTGAATGTGTTCGGATATGTGAATGCGTCATGGACCCTGAAGGCTGATCTGGTAAGTGAGTATTTCTGCCGGATGATCCGCGAGGTGGATATGCGCGGCGGAGGCGCGGCAACACCGGTCAATCGTGATTCCGGTCTCAATATCACAGACTGGCTGGATTTTTCGTCTGGCTATGTCCGTAGGGTCAGGGACCGGGCGCCGTTGCAAAGCGCTACACCGCCCTGGAATAACAGTCAGAACTATCGCGAAGACCGTCGTTCGCTCAAGAACGATCCAGTCGATGATGGCTATCTTGTTTTTACAAAGCCAGGCGAGGCCGTGCCGCAGTCAGTGGTGCCGGAAAAGCCAGATCACCTCGCCATGGTCGCTACTTCAGCATGACGCGGGCAACAGGTTTCGTGGTCGTTGATCATACCTACGGCCTGCATGAAGGCATAGACGATCACGGGGCCACAATATTTGAAGCCGCGTTTCTTCAGGTCTTTAGACAGAGCTTCTGATTCGTTGGACTTTACGGGCGCGTTCTTGAAGTCTTCCCAGTTGTTCTGGATGGGGGAGCCGCCGACATAGCTCCACATCCATTCAGAGAAGTCCTCTCCGGTCTCAGCAAAGTCCAGATAGGCTTTTGCATTTCCGATGAGCGCCTTGATCTTGGATGGCGACCTGATGATGCCGGGATTTTGCAGCGCCTGATCGATGCGGGCTTGGTCCCAGCTCACCAGTCGCTCGGGGTCGAATCCCTCGAACTCTTCCCGAAAATTGTCACGTTTATAAAGAATGGTTCGCCAGGAGAGGCCCGCCTGAAAGCCATCGAGCTGTAGCTTTTCCCACAATGCGCGGGAATCGTATTCCGGCACACCCCATTCTTCATCATGGTAGGCGCGATAGACAGGGTCATTCATCGGGGCCCAGAGGCAACAGTTCTCGGTGCGGCTCATCTCTGCTCCGGCAGTTCAATGGAAACAGAATTTCCTGACACGGTGACCGGCACATTCTTGTCAGTAGCGGTCAGAAGCCGATCAAGCCGAACACGCGACAGTGCCAGCTTGCCTGAATGAGATGTGATCTCGCCGATCGTGGATTCACCTGCCATGACAGGCTCTGGCGTGTCGCTGAATGGCGTTTCAGACTTTACGAGACAGGTGCGCTTGCGCACTTCGGTCTTGCGCTTCATGCGGCTCACAACTTCCTGACCGATAAAGCATCCCTTTTTATAATCGACGCCGGACAGGAGATCGAGATTGATATCAGACGGAAAAACCTCGCTCGCCTTATAATCTAAACCGAATTCGGGAAGCAGCGATTCAATCCGGATACTCTCGTAGTCGGCATGCCCTTTCGCTGTCGGTATGGTGTCATTCAGCGCAGCTTTGGTGATGACGGAGCGATAGACAGAGTTTGAGGTGCGAGAGTCAGCGAAACTCGCCTCTGTCTCAATTTCCGGCGGGTTCGACGATTGAAGAACGGTGAGATTTTCATCGAGCTCAAATTGGGCTTTAGCCCTCAGTTTGAGGAGCGTCAGTCGCTTGATAATGTCCGGTGCAACCTCTTCCGGGAGGTCCATGAACAGAGCATCATCCGTTCGATAGACAAAAAGATCGCTCAAAATTTTGCCTTGCGGTGTCAAAAGGGCGCCAAAGCGACCGTTATCAGGGGTCAGGTCATCGAGACGGCATGTCAGTACCCGGTTGAGAAAGCNGATCGCTTCCTCGCCGGTGATGCGTGCAACGCTGCGATGGTCGAGATGAAAAACAGTAGAACTCATTCCGCCTAGATAGAGGCTCGCACTGGATTTGCGTAGGGTGGATTCGGCACAATGGGCTTGTTTCTCTCAAGCGGGTCAGAAATAAGAGCTTGAAAGAGCCGCTTTGGCGACACGATGAAGGAAGGATCACTCATGTTTGAACTCGTACTTCGTGGTGGCCAGGTCATGACCCCGGGTGGACTTGTCCAGACTGATGTCGGTGTCACAAACGGCAAGATTGTNCGCATTGGTGAGATATCCAAAGACGTGGAAGGTGANACCTNTGACGCGACCGGGCTTCATATCCTTCCCGGCGTGATCGATTCTCAGGTTCACTTNCGTGAGCCGGGCCTTGAGTATAAGGAAGACCTTGAGACCGGCGCGCGCTCAGCGGCNCTTGGCGGGGTGACCTGCGTGTTTGAAATGCCAAACACCAATCCGTCTACCATCACNCCCGACCTTCTTCAGGACAAGCTCAACCGTGCGGCTGGCCGTATGGACGTGGACCACGCCTTTTACGCTGGCGCGACCCANGACAATACGCANCTCCTCGGCGAGATGGAGTCCATGAAGGGGTGCTGTGGCGTCAAAGTCTTTATGGGCGCGTCCACGGGCGATCTGCTGGTACAGGACGATGAAGGCGTTGAGGCGGTTCTGCGCGCNATTAAGCGCCGCGCAGCCTTCCACTCAGAGGATGAATATCGTCTGGCAGACCGTCGCGATCTCGCGCGTCAGGGGGACTGGACCAGTCACCCGGAAGTGCGCGACCCAGAAGCAGCCATTCAGTCAACGACGCGCCTGCTTCGTCTTGCGCGCAAGTGTGCGAAGCGCATTCACGTCCTTCANATTACAACCGCTCAGGAGATGGATCTTCTCGCTGAAGCCAAGGATGTTGCCAGTGTGGAAGTNACCCCGCAGCACCTGACCCTTGTGGCCCCACAGGCNTATCAGNAGCTCAAAGGCAGGGCGCAGATGAANCCGCCAATCCGCGAACAAAACCATGTCGATGCGCTCTGGCGCGCGCTGAATGCTGGCATTGTGGACGTGATGGGCTCTGACCACGCACCGCATACTCTGGAAGAAAAAGCCCGGCCTTATCCGGCAAGCCCATCAGGCATGCCGGGAGTGCAGACGCTCGTGCCCGTCATGCTGAATCATGTCGCAAACGGAAAGCTAACGCTGCAGAAATTCGTCGAGCTGACGAGTGCGGGGCCGCAACGTGTGTTTGGNATCGTCAACAANGGNAGAATTGTNGAAGGCTATGANGCNGANTTCACGATTGTNGATCTGAANCGNACNGANACNATCACNGATGNCTGGTCGGCGACNAAATCNGGNTGGACNCCATTNNACGGNATGGANGTCACNGGTTGGCCNGTNNCNACNTTTGTNCGCGGCNAGGCGATTATGCGNGANGGCGAGATTCAATTGAAAGGGCAGGGCAAGCCGGTGCGTTTCCTCGAAACACTGGGNCCTNTAGACGCCGCGTGACAGATATTCAGGGGCCACGTTCAAAACAAAGNAAGGGGCTCGAGCGCCTTCTNTTCTGGCTGTATGAGGGCTTNGGNACCGNCCCCTANNTTTTCCGTTGGGTGTTGCTCGCGATTGATGCTGCGAGCGTCGCATTCTTCCTATGGGCNCCGTATCAGGACCGCACAACGGCNTTCTATGTTGTTGATATTTCGATCGCGATCTTCATTGGNCTCGATCTTTTTGCCCGTTTCTGGATTTCACGTCCCCGCCACCGTTTCTGGCTCAATCCTCTGAATCTTGCGGATGCTATCGTGCTGGTGACGCTCATCCTGCCAATGTTCTTCAACAATTTGGGCTTCCTGAGAATCTTGCGCGCCTTGCGTCTGGTGAGAGCCTTCACCTTTCTGCGTCGCATGAAAAATGTGTCAGGATTTCTGAGGCAGAATTCTGAGATCATCGACCGGGTGGTCAATCTCGTCGTCTTCATATTGATCATGACATCAATTGTCTTTGCCACGCAGGCGAATACTGGCGGGCAGATCAATACCTTCGATGAGGCATTGTATTTCGTGGTGTCGAGTTTAACGACCACGGGTTATGGCGATTACACAATTTCTGAAACCACATTCGGAAAATTGCTTTCGATCACCATAATGGTTCTGGGCATATCGCTGTTTCTCAGGCTGGTTCANTCCATTCTCAGGCCGTCAAAGGTCGAAGCCGAGTGTGACAGATGCGGGCTGATGAGACACGAGCCAGACGCTGTTCATTGCAAGCATTGTGGCGCTTTCGTCAAAGTTCGCACTCAAGGGGACGATTTCAGCAGCCCGCGTGATCTGCACTAGAGCGCATCCTTCGTCTGGCTCAAATCCCCAAAGTCATTCACACCAATTTGGCTTCGCGTCTCCACGGTCTTCGTCCCACTCCCGGGACAACCCTTTCCTGGAAAGCAGATAACCAACATGCTCGCCATCGAGATAAACGTGCGCCCGTGCCCGCCGATACTCATCAAGACCTTTCGGTAAGATCTGGACGCGATCCGCTTCTGCAAACATTTTGCGAATTTCCAGNTCAGCTTTTCTGCCCAGATCGCCTTCCTCGATGCAGGCGGCGTTTGGTGAGCTTTCCGGGCTGTCCCACCCCATCAGCCGAATACGTTGTCCGTTCAGCTCGAACGTATCGCCATCGATGGCGCGTACGGCGCGCGCTGGACCGGCCAGACAGTCAGGATTGTCTGCGCAGAGGTTTGGCGGCGCAGCGCTTTCAGAACAGGCTGAAATCAGCCCAAACAGACCAAGGAAGATGATGGATCGTCATTGTCCCAAAGCGTCCGACCTTCTATGCTTTGACATCACAGCAGAACACAGGGCGAGAGACCAGCCCGAAAGAGGGAGATCAGTGATGGATGGACTTCAGGCAGAGGCGCACACAGCCGAATTGCCGTTCAGAGACATTCCTTATCTGCCTCAGAAGTTGAACGTCACACATCGTGAGGACGGCGCAATCCTTCTGGAGAATGGACAACCCTTGCGCCCACATCCGCCGCACATGCTCGCGCCGATCGTGTACTGGGCTGCAAATGATCCTGATCGTATCTGGCTGGCACAGAGAGATCCCGTGAAGCCAGAATCCAATGGGTGGATCGAACTGACTTATGGCGAAGCGCTCAAACAGATTCGAGGGCTGGCGCAGGGGCTGCTCAATCTTGGAGCAGGGCCCGACGCCCCGGTTATGATTCTCTCGCGCAATGCGATTGAGAACGCACTTATGATGTATGCCGCGATGTGGGCGGGAAGTCCGGTTGTGCCTGTCACACCTGCATACGCGCTGCTGAGTGAAGATTTCGCGCGGCTTAAATACATTGATGNCCTGGTTGAACCGAAGATCATCTTCGTTGAGGACGGTCAGGAATATCAGCGCGGCATTGATGGCATGGGCGTGGGCAAGCGTCCGGTGGTTTATGTGCGCAATNCNCCCGATTGCNATCACNCTGTCTCTCTGGAAGCCTTGTGGGAGACGCCGACCATNGCGGTTGATCTCGCTTATGACCGGATTTCTTCNGANNGCGTNGCNAAATACATNCTGACATCCGGNTCTACNGGTGANCCAAAGGCNGTNATCAANACNCATGGNATGATNGCATCCATGGTGAAGATGATCCGNTCGATCTGGGATGTGGAGCGGCTGGAAGCGCTCGTTGATGGTCAGCAGGTGATGGTGAACTTCCTGCCCTGGAGTCACACCTACGGTGCCAACGCCATTCTGCATTCCATGACGGACTGGGGCGGAGCGTTGTATATCGACTGGGGCGCGCCCACGCCGGCGCGTCTGGCCGAGATGATCCGCAACCTCAAGGAGGTTCCGACAACGCAACACACCACTGTGCCGGCAGCCTGGTCCGCGATTGCGACGGAGCTGGAGAACGATCAGGACCTTGCCGAGACGTTTTTCAGTCGGTTGTTCGTTATGGCTTATGGCGGAGCGGCCATGGGGCAGGATATTTACGAACGGATTCAGAAGGTTGCGATCGAAACCGTGGGTGAGCGAATTTCGCTCTCTGCAGGATACGGTTCAACCGAAACCTCGCCGACAACCTCCAATGTCCACTGGCCAAACGACACAATGGGATTGATCGGACTTCCACTGCCGGGATGTGTGATGAAAATGACCCCTGTCGGTGAGAAATATGAGCTGAGGATCAAAGGTCCTCACATCACACCGGGATACTATCGAAATCCCGAGAAAACTCAGGAAGCGTTCGACGAAGAAGGTTTTCTGAAGATGGGGGATGCTGTTCGGTTCGCGGANNCTGACAACCCGGAAAAGGGCCTCGCTTTTGACGGCCGGATCGCTGAGGAGTTCAAGCTGGCAAATGGAACCTGGGTNTCTGCTGGCGCCGTGCGAGTGAATGCAGTTTCTGCGGTGGACGGTGCGCTATCTGATGCTGTCGTCTGTGGTCTCAATGAAAACAAGATCGGCATTCTTGCCTTCCTCAATCCGAATTTCTGTAAGCGCCTCGCTGGCGACAAGCCTGTTGAAGAGCTTTCGAAAGACCCCCAGGTCATCTCAGCAGTTCGACAAGGCATTGAGGCTTATAATAAGAAATTTCCGAATTCGGCTTCACGCATTGCGAGCTGTATCATTCAGCCTGATCTGCCCTCCTCGGATGCCGGGGAGATCACAGAAAAGGGCTATATCAATCAGGGCAAATCCCAGTCTCTGCGATCGGCTGATGTCGTCCGTCTTTTCCAAAAAAATCCGGACGCTGACGTCCTTACGTTCTAAAATTCTTATTCGGAGTTTCTTTCATGGCCGAAGCTGAAATGACTGGCGCGGACGCGCTAGTTTCCACACTTGCTGAATGCGGCGTCACAGCGTGCTTTGCCAATCCGGGTACATCAGAGATGAATCTGGTCACAGCGCTTGACCGGGAAACGCGGATCCGATCTGTCCTGTGCCTGTTCGAGGGTGTGGCGACCGGTGCTGCTGACGGGTTTGCGCGGGTTTCGGGAAAGCCGGCCATGACATTGCTGCACCTGGGGCCGGGATATCTGAATGGTGGTGCCAATATTCACAATGCGCGCCGTGCTCACACGCCCATGGTGAATGTGATTGGCGATCACGCGACCTACCACTCGAAATATGATGCACCACTCACCTCCAATATCATGGGATTGGCAGCTCCAAATTCGGCCTGGATTCGCTCTGTCGAGAAGGTTGCTGACGCGGGCAGTCTGGCTGCTGACAGCTTTCGTGCCGCAACTGCGGGAGCGGGCGCACCGGTTTCTCTGATCCTGCCAGCGGACAGCGCCTGGAATACAGGCGGCACNCTCGGCGCTGTTCCGAAAGAGGTCGGAAGGACGCCGGTTGAGGATGGCCGGATAGAAGCGGCAATCAAGGCCATCAAGGCAGCGAAAAAGCCCATGATCCTCGTCAATGGTGACGCCTTGTCGGAAGAGGGGCTGGCTGTTGCCTCCCGCCTATCTCAAGCTGGCATCCGTGTGATGACGGACACATTTGTCTGGAAGCAGGCCAGGGGTGCTGGGCGCTTCATGCCTGACCGCATGCANTATTTTGCCGAAGGCGCCATGGAAGATATGGACGGCACCGACCTNATGCTGGTGGCGGGNACGCAGGAACCGGTCGCATTCTTTGCGTATCCTGAAAAGCCAAGCCTGCTGGTGCCTGANGGATGTGAGACCTTCACTCTCGGCGGGTATGATCTGGCNGTAACAGACTGNCTGACGAAACTTGCTGATGGTCTTGGTGCTGCTGAGGCAGCTCCGGTTNAGACGCGAACTCGCCCTGATAAGCCGGAAGGTAAGCTGGTGCCCGCAGTCATCGGCGCGTCCTTGAACCGTCATATGCCGGAGGGCAGCCTCGTGTCTGATGATGGGGTAACCGCAAGTTTGCCCGCATTCCTTGGGACAGCAACGGCTGAACCACATGAGTGGATGATGCTGACCGGTGGCGCTATTGGGCAGGGCATGCCGCTTGCCGTCGGCGCGTCTGTGGCAAAGCGCGAAGCGAAGACGTTTTGCCTGACGGGTGACGGGTCCGCCATGTATACGAACCAGGCGTTATGGACGATGGCCCGCGAAAACCTGAACGTCGTCACCATCGTTGTCGTGAATCACTCCTATCGCATTCTCAATATTGAGCTGAAGCGAACTGGAGCGGGCAATCCCGGTCCGGCGGCCCAGAACATGCTGAATATCGGCAGGCCGGAAATTGACTGGGTCAAACTCGCTGAGGGGCAGGGCGTGCGCGCAGAAAATGCGCTATCAGCAGAAGCTTTTGACGAGGCGCTTGAACGGGCCGTCGCGACGGATGGGCCTTCACTGATCGCCGCTCATATGGGGTAGGAGATCAGATCACGGCGTTTCGCCGGCGGCCATGTTGGCGAGACTTTCCGTGAGCTGGCGCCCGCGGTCGCTTAAACGGCCTTCCGCNCGTGTCGCATCAACGGTGCAATCGCCATGAACTGCCTGTTCGGCCGTATATGCGGAGTTGAAGCTCTCAACCATGCGCGATCTCAAATAGCCTGAACTCGGAGCTTCGAGGTCGAGCAGATTGCGCATATAAGTTCGCCAGTATTGGTCGCTCTGACCATTGCATAGAACGCGGATGGAATGGATGCGACCAAGCACATCAGCAAGGTCCACGAGCTTGTCCTGATAGACCGGTCCCCTTGTGACATCCTGCGCTTGAACGGACGCTGCGCCAACTGCTGCAAAAATTGCAAAACTGATGCTCAGTAAGAGTTTCCGAATTTGAATTTTCTGCATGTCGCGGGGTCCGTATTTTATGGCCGTGCAGCAGAATGCATGAGCTGCGGACAAGTTCAAGAACACAGCGCATTGTCCATCTAAACACAAAAAAAACCTCCGCGCCTGAAGCCGGAGGTTTTCATCGTTTGGTTCTGGAGAAGATTAGCTGTGACGACCGCTGACTTTTCCCAGGCCGATCTTCTTTGCGAAGTCAGATCGCTTCTTTGTATAGCTCGGCGCCACCATTGGATAGTCAGCCGGTAGGCTCCAACGTTTGCGGTATTCTTCAGGAGTCATGCCGTAATGAGAGCGCAGGTAACGCTTCAACATTTTCAGCTTCTTGCCATCTTCAAGACAAATGATGTGATCATCTGTGATTGATCGACTGATTGGGACTGCTGGTTTCGGGCGCTCGTTCAGTTGTACAGATTCACGGGCAGCGAGGTTGGTTACAGTCTTATGTACCGAAGTGATAAGATCAGGAAGGGAATCCGTCGGAACTGGATTGTTTGCTACGAATGAAGCAACAATATCCGTAGTCATTCTCATGATTTCGTCAGCTTCTAGCGAGGAGTTTACGTCTTCTGGGTTCATTTTTTCCTCGTAATTCGGTTTTACCGGCCAACTTGATACCGAAGCGCCAATAGAATTCAAGTATTAATCACAATAAAGTTTGTCTATTTATTTGAAAGTTCGCTGTGCCAAAACGTGGGAGTTCGTCTTGCGCCAGAGAGAGGTCAGGTTTAGATGAATGCCAAATCAAACGGGAGATTTGTGAATGGCCGGAGCCTTTGATCCTATGTCGCAGACGAGTGAATTCTTTTCAACCGGCTTGTTGCAGTCGGATCCAGAAATTGCCGCTCATATCAAGAATGAGGGCCTTCGGCAGGCAGAGAAGATTGAATTGATTGCATCTGAGAATATTGTCTCGGCAGCGGTCCGTGATGCGCAAGGCTCAGTTTTCACAAACAAGTATGCCGAGGGTTATCCGGGGCGCCGCTATTATGGCGGGTGTGAGTATGCCGACGAAGTCGAGCGTGTTGCGATCGACCGCATCAAGCAAATCTACAATGCAGCTTATGCCAATGTGCAGCCTCATTCGGGAAGTCAGGCCAACCAGGCCGCATTCATGTCCATGATGAAGCCGGGCGATACCTTCCTCGGTATGAGCCTCGCTGAAGGCGGTCACCTCACACACGGTGCAACGGTGAACCAGTCGGGTAAATGGTTCAATCCAGTCCATTATGGCGTGGACTCAAAAACGCATCGTATTGATTTCGATCAGGTGCGTGACGCGGCCAAGCAGCATCAGCCGAAAGTCATCATTGCTGGCGGCTCGGCNTATTCCCGCATTATCGACTTCAAGACATTCCGCGAAATTGCCGATGAAGTGGGCGCTTATCTTATGGTGGATATGGCGCACTTCGCAGGTCTCGTTGCTGGCGGCGTGTATCCGAACCCGGTTGAGCATGCCCATGTCGTCACATCGACGACGCATAAGACGCTTCGCGGACCCCGCGGCGGTATTGTTCTCACCAATGATGAGAAANTGGCGAAGAAGATCAACTCTGCAGTCTTTCCTGGACTTCAGGGCGGTCCGCTTATGCATGTCATCGCTGCGAAGGCTGTTGCTTTCGGAGAGGCGCTTCAGCCTGAATTCAGTGGTTACGCAAAGCGTGTTGTTGAAAATGCTCAGGCGCTCGCAAAGTCGGTTATGGACGGCGGTCTTGACGTCGTTTCGGGCGGCACAGATAGCCATGTTATGCTGATTGATCTGCGTCCGAAGGGCGTAAAAGGGAATGCTGCCGAAAACGCTCTCGGGCGCGCCTTTATTACCTGCAATAAGAATGGTGTGCCGAACGATCCGGAAAAGCCTGCGATTACATCAGGCATTCGTGTCGGGTCGCCAGCTGGCACAACCCGCGGCTTTGGAACGTCTGAGTTCGAACAGATTGGTAAATGGATTTGTGAGATCGTCGATGCGCTTGCCGCTGGCGATGACNCAGAGNCGNCCGAAACNAAAGTGCGNAATGAAGTGCTCGCTCTGACGAAAGANTTCCCAATCTATCCTGACGTCGAGGTGATCTGACCTTGCGCTGTCCGTTCTGCGGATCCGAAGATACAGCCGTACGGGATTCTCGCCCGGCGGAAGACAATACCGTTGTAAGGCGGCGCCGGTCCTGCGGGAATTGTGGCGCACGCTTTACAACCTTTGAGCGCGTTCAGCTCCGTGAGATCACAGTCATCAAGCGGGATGGAAAGCGAACGCCGTTCGTCAGAGAAAAGCTTCTCAGGTCGATTACAATCGCGCTGCGGAAGCGGCCATTTGAGCCAGATGATATTGATCAACTCGTCTCTGGTATTATTCGTCGGCTCGAGAGCGCTGGCGAGTCTGAGGTTCACTCAACAGAGATTGGCTCTCTGATCATGGAAGCGCTCGCTGAGCTCGATCCCGTCGCCTATGTTCGCTACGCGTCAGTCTATCGCGATTTCAAGGATCCGAGTGATTTTGCCCACTTCATCGAGCGTTATGCGCTGGAAGTTGAAGAGGGCAATAAGACCGATCCAGAATAAACATGCGTGTTACCCTGAAGCTTGCGACTTCGCTGGACGGCCGTATCGCGACGCGTTCAGGACATAGCCAATGGATTACGGGCGCTGATGCACGCACGGAAGTGCATCGTCTCCGCTCTGAGCACCAGNCAATTTTGACAGGCGTGGGCACGGTTCTGGCCGATGATCCTCAGATGACTGCGCGTATAAGCGATGGCGCTGTACGCCAACCAGTCCGGCTCGTTATGGATACGCATTTGCGGACCCCTGTGGAGGCTCAGATCCTCAACACGGGGACGTCTGAAGTCTGGATTCTGACTTCTGCTGCCTCACCAGGCGAGCGGGTGAGGGTGCTTGAAGCGGCCGGAGCCAAAGTGATTATGTTGCCCTTAGATCAGGCTGGGCGCGTGTCTGCTTTGGAGGTTTGTTCGAGGCTTGCAAAGGTCGGGATTTCAACACTGATGGTTGAGGCGGGCGCTGGCGTCGCTACATCCTTCATGCGAACCGAACTTGTGGACCGAATTGAATGGTTCCGCGCGCCTTTCCTCATTGGTGGAGANGGCATGCCCGTCGTTTCAGCTCTGGGTGTGGATCGCCTTGAGCAGGTGCAAAAGTTTTCCTGTACGAATGTACGAAAAGTCGGTTCGGATATATGGGAGACCTACGAAAGAGGAGTAGGGTAGATGTTCACCGGACTGGTTCAGGATCTCGGGCGGATCGTATCAATCGAAAACCATGACGGCGGTCTTCAGCGCATGACGGTCCAGGGCCGACTGAAGCCTGAAGATCTGACACTTGGCGCTTCGGTCAGTCATTCAGGTGTTTGCCTCACGGTTGTGGCGACAGATTTGAGCGGCGAGATGCCGACTTGGGTCGTCGAGGCTGTTCCGGAAACGCTTGCGAAAACCAATCTCGGAAAGCTTGTCGAAGGCAGTGCAGTGAATTTGGAGCCCAGCCTCCGGCTCGGAGATGAGCTCGGCGGACACCTTGTTTTCGGGCATGTGGACGGGCTGGGCGAGATCTCATCAGTAGAGAAAGAAGGCGAGGGCTTTCGTGTCAGCGTGACGGCACCTGAGCAGCTGCGCCCGCTCATCGCTGAAAAAGGTTCGGTTTGTGTCGATGGAATCTCTCTGACCGTTGCACGTGTGACGGATGAGGGCTTTGAAATCGCCGTGATCCCGCACACCTGGGAAGTGACAACGCTTGGTCATTGCAATGTGGGTGACAAGGTCAACCTCGAGGCNGATATGCTGGCGCGATANGTCGCNCGGCAAATGGAGTTCCGCTAAGCTTGCAATCGTACGAAAATATCGTACATCCCTGTCCATGAGCCAGTTATCCCAGATTGTTGATGCGTTTGGCGGCCTNCGTCCGTTCGCCCGCGCCCTGAACAAGCCGCCATCCACCGTCCAGTACTGGATAGAGAAGGGCGGTATCCCTGCATCGGCTGTTTCGCCGATCATGAAACTTTCCGAAGAAAAGGGGCTCGGCTTGTCACGAGACCAGGTGAGTGCCGCCGTTTCGAACGGTCTGCGTTCTGACCAGAACATTCCGGATGATGAAGATTTCCATCACGCGATTTCTTCGATTGAGGAAATCATAGATGAAGCGCGCAACGGCCGGATGTATATTCTGGTCGATGCGGAAGACCGCGAAAATGAAGGCGATCTTGTTATCCCTGCGCAATTCGCTACGCCAACGGCCGTCAATTTCATGGCGACTCACGGCCGCGGTCTGATTTGTTTGTCCATGACCGGCGAACGCGCGCGTATTCTCGATCTGGAGCCCATGACGCGGGATAACCGTGAAAGCATGGGGACAGCGTTCACGGTCTCTATCGAGGCGCGNGAAGGCGTAACCACGGGCATCTCAGCGCANGATCGCGCGCGCACGATCGCCGTGGCAATCGATCCGACAAAAACCAGATCGGATATCGTCTCTCCCGGGCATGTGTTCCCCTTGATGGCGAAAGATGGCGGCGTGCTCGTACGTGCCGGCCATACAGAAGCTGCGGTCGACATCTCGCGCATGGCCGGGCTTTATCCGGCTGGTGTGATTTGCGAGATCATGAATGACGACGGGTCCATGGCACGGCTGCCCGACCTGGTCGCATTCGCGCAGCGTCATAATCTTAAAATCGGAACGATTGCGGACCTGATCGCCTACCGCCGCCGGAATGACCGTTTTCTTGAGCGTAGAATTGACGTGCCGTTCGAAAGCGAATTCGCCGATGGATTCAGGGCAATCGTGTTCAAGAATACGCTCGACCAAACCGAGCATCTGGCGCTCGTTCACGGCAAGATCAGTCCAGAGGAACCTGTTTTGACCCGGGTCCACCGAGTCAACTTCATGAGTGATGTGCTCGCTGAAAAGGGCAAGCGCTCGAAACTTGTCCGTTCTGCGATGAAAGCGATTTCGGAAGCCGACGAGCCTGGCGTCATCATCCTGCTAAACACGATGAGAAATGACAGTCTTGCAGAAAGCCTTGGTGCGGCGACGAGCCAGCCGGCTGACGGTGCTCTGCCGCTGCGGGAATACGGCGTCGGTGCCCAGATTATGAAAGACCTCGGCATCCGGAAAATGATCATTCTGACAACGAAGAAGCCGACCCGTGTTGCGGGGCTTGATGGCTATGGCCTCAGCCTTGAAGGCTGGCGACTGCTGAAAGAGACCGATTAAATGGCCCCAAGAATTTTATTGATCACGTCCCGCTACTATGAGCGGATTGCACTGGAATTAGAAAAGGGTGCGCAGGAAGTTCTTGATGCAGCTGGCGTTGCCACGACCGTAAAACTGGTTCCTGGCGCTTTCGAAATTCCTGCGGCTGTTGCAATGGCAGCAGATAGCGATCTTTATGATGGCTATGTGGTGCTGGGTTGCGTTATTCGCGGAGAAACCACGCATTATGACTANGTNTGTGGTGAATCCGCGCGTGGCCTGATGGACCTGTCGGTTCAGCGTCGACTCGCAATTGGCTACGGCATTCTCACCGTAGAAAATCAGGACCAGGCCTGGGCACGGGCGGATCGTACTCAAAAGAACAAGGGCGCGGATGCTGCGAATGCGGCGCTCGCCATGATAGACTTTCGCAAGGACTTGCTTCGAGGATGACCTCACAACAGAAAATGCCACACGACATCGTCCGCATGCGACGGTCGAGCGCAAGACTGGCTGCGGTTCAGGCTCTGTACTTGCTCGAAATGACTGATCGGGGCGCCGGCGGGGTTATCCGTGAATTCATGGAAGATCGACTGGGTCTTGATGATGAGGGACGTCCGGTAGAAGACGCAGATCCCGATCTGTTTAAGAGCATTGTGAANGGGGTGGTTGATCGTCAGTCGCTGATTGATACGGCTATCAANAACCGGTTGGCGAAAAACTGGCGTCTGGACCGGATCGACTCGACATCCAGAGCGATTCTGCGTTGTGCGACGCAGGAGCTGGCGACTCGGGCTGACCTGTCAAACGCCGTTCTGATCGAAGAATATGTCGGTATCGCCCATGCCTTCTTTGACGGAGATGAGCCCANATTCATCAATGGCCTGCTCGATGCTGTCGCCAAAGATGTACGGCCGAACGGCGTGCCCGTTGGGTATCTCGATAATTGAAGGAATTCGACGTCATCCGCGAGTTGCTCGCGCCGCTTTCGAAACAAGCGGGCGCCGAGGGATTGCGCGATGATGTCAGTCTATTGCCGAGCCGAACTGACGCGCGGATCATCACGACGGATACGCTGGTTGAGGGCGTCCATTTTTTCGCTTCGGACCCGCTGGAAACTGTGGCGAAAAAGCTGGTGCGGGTGAATGTATCGGATTGCCTGGCAAAAGGTGCAAAGCCCAAAGACGCGCTGCTGAACCTGACCTGGCCGAAAAAACGGTCAGATGACGACCTTCGTTTATTTGTTTCNGGTCTGGCTGAGGATTTTGCCCAGTTTGAGATCGACCTGATCGGCGGCGACACCACGTCAACAAACGGGCAGATGGTACTCTCCCTGACATTAATCGGTGCCTGTGTCGGCCTCGGGCCAACCCGGCGGCGTGGCGCACGCGAGAATGATGATATCTGGGTGAGTGGCACGATCGGTGACGCAAGATTGGGGCTCGAATGCCTCATACAATCTTTGGCCGACCAGCCTGATCTTNTTGCGCGTTACAGAGTTCCCGATGTGCCGATCCCCGACATCGCTGACTGTATTGCGCGTTATGCGACAGCATCGATCGACGTTTCTGATGGTCTCGTCGCTGATCTGCGACATCTCGCGGAGGCGGCAAATCTGAAGGCGGAGATCCTGGNTGATCANGTGCCGCTGTCTGACGAANCGCGGAAAATAACAGACGCNGATTTATCGAACCTGACCTTTTCTGATCTGGTGACCGGTGGTGATGATTATCAGGCGCTTTTCACAGCATCACCGAACGCCCGNGACGCGCTGGAAGCATGGTCTCGCAAGAGTGGTCAGCGTCTGAGCCGGATCGGCNGTTTCGTCAAAGGCGAAGGCGTNGACGTATTGAATGCTAACGGTGATCCTTTGAAAATATTAACGCCTGGCTGGCAGCATGGGTCTGACTTCTGAAGAAGTTCTGGTCTCAATTGCTGATCGTGCCGTGCTATGTTGCAAATCCANAAGNTTATTTTGCCAATGTTCCTGCTGGCCTCGATTGCTGCATCGGGTCCAGTTGCGCCAGCATACGCGGCAGGCGGCGGTGCAGAATCTGAGGGTGGCAATTCCAACAAGACGCTCGACCTTTCCAACCTTGTCGTGCCTGTGGAACGTGATGGCGAGCTGATCAACTATCTGTTCGTGAGCGTGGTTGTGACCGTCAATGACGGACAGGACCATTGGAAGCTTCGCGAGAGAGCGCATGTGCTTCGCGATCTCATCCTGAAAGAAACGCACCGCAAGACAGTTGGCCTCGAAGGCGAGCCCATGAAGCTTGACGAAGAGAAGATGAAAGCGGCCATCACGAAAGTGTTTGAAGAGGCTGTGGGGCACGACTCAATCAAGAGCATTGAGATCCAGGCAAGCGACTCTCAAAAGATCTTTGTCGAGGGTTAGGTCNGGCTTTCCGATTCTGGATCGGGTCAAGAATCTTCTAAAAATAGCCAGAATACAAAGTGTTTGTGTCGTGGATTGCCCATGATTTAACAGCGCTTGCGTAGTATCTGTGCATTTGGCAACAATGCTTTCCATAAATAACGGGGGCTGTGGTTGGGACATACCGTCCCGGCTGTGGGCAGTACCTCATAAGAATACATAGTGAGGAAAGCCATGGATCTAACGATTATCCTGGTAATTGTAGCTGCGTTGGCTGCGATTGCATTTGGATTCCTGCAGAGCCGATCAATTATGAAGGCATCGCCCGGTAATGACCGGATGCAGGAAATTGCCCGCGCCATTCAGGAAGGCGCTGACGCTTATCTTTCAAGACAGTATCGAACCATTGGGATTGTTGGAGTGGGGATCGCGATCCTGCTTCTCATCGCTTTCGGCGGTAATTTTATCATCGTTGTTGGTTTCCTTCTGGGCGCCATTCTTTCAGGCGCTGCCGGCTTTATTGGCATGAAGGTGTCGGTTCAGGCGAATGTGAGAACAACACAGGCGTCGCTGTCAGGCGGACTGGCAGCGGGGCTTAANATGGCTTTCAAATCGGGTGCGGTAACAGGCCTTCTTGTNGTCGGTCTCGCGCTTCTTGGGACNGCAGGNTATTACGCGATCCTCACATCCATGGGNTATGGTAGCGGAGACAGGACCCTGGTAGATGGTCTNGTNNCGNTGGGTTTTGGNGCNTCNNTNATCTCNATTTTTGCGCGTCTTGGCGGGGGCATCTTCACCAAAGGGGCAGATGTTGGCGGCGACATGGTCGGCAAGGTCGANGCCGGCATTCCGGAAGATGATCCAAGAAACGCAGCGACAATTGCAGACAATGTCGGCGATAACGTTGGCGACTGTGCGGGCATGGCTGCAGATCTGTTTGAAACTTATGCGGTAACGCTTGTCGCGACCATGGTGCTGGCATCCATCTTCTTCGCCGGTGAAGCTGCGACCTTAATGATGCTGCTGCCCCTGGCTATTGGTGGTGTTTGCATCATCGGTTCGATCCTCGGCACATATTTCGTCCGGATGGGCAAAAGCCAGAACGTGATGGGAGCGCTCTATAAGGGGTTTTTCGCGACAGCGCTATTCTCTGCGGCGGGTGTCGCAGCCGCAATTTATCTGCTTCTCGGGAGTTTCGATGTCAGTGTCGCATCAGCTGCCGGATTGCAGATTAGCGGCTGGGATCTCTTATGGTGTGG
The DNA here is from genome assembly GCA_002699325.1 of Ponticaulis sp. Taxonomy (GTDB): domain Bacteria; phylum Pseudomonadota; class Alphaproteobacteria; order Caulobacterales; family Hyphomonadaceae; genus Ponticaulis. The sequence continues at coordinate 28,371 of PABS01000093.1, forward strand.
TGTCGCGGGTCTTATCGTGACTGGCCTCATCGTCTGGATAACCGAATACTATACCGGGACTGACTATCGTCCGGTACGCTCGGTTGCTCAGGCTTCGGTATCTGGACACGGCACAAACGTGATTCAGGGCCTTGCTGTATCTCTTGAGTCTTGCGCGTTGCCGGCCCTCGTCATCATCGGCGGCATCATTGTCACGTTCAATCTGGCGGGTCTGTTCGGCATTGCCATCGCAACAACCACAATGCTGGCGCTCGCCGGTATGGTGGTTGCACTGGACGCGTTTGGCCCGGTGACGGACAATGCTGGCGGTATCGCAGAAATGGCAGGTCTGGACGACAGCGTCCGCAGCACAACAGATACGCTGGACGCCGTCGGTAACACAACGAAAGCTGTGACAAAGGGCTATGCGATTGGTTCGGCCGGCTTAGGCGCACTCGTACTGTTCGCAGCTTACACTGAAGACCTGAAATACTTCATCGCGAATGCTGCTGAAGGGTCATTCTTCTTTGGTGTTGTTGCCGACTTCTCACTGTCCAACCCCTATGTCGTTGTCGGTCTTCTGTTCGGCGGGCTGTTGCCCTTCCTTTTTGGCGGCATGTCGATGATGTCAGTGGGCCGGGCTGCACAGGATGTTGTGGAAGAAGTCCGCAGACAGTTCAAAGAAATGCCCGGGAT
>PABS01000094.1 GCA_002699325.1 Ponticaulis sp.
TGGCGTGTCGATCCGGACACGAACCGCCTGACTGGCCCCGCAGGTGAAGTCGAGCTTGAGCCGCGGGTGATGGACCTGCTCATGCTGTTCGCCCGCCAGCCTGGAACGGTCATTTCCAAGCCCGATATGGCGGCAGCACTCTGGGGTGATGTGCACGTCAATGATGACGCTCTGACCCGCAGCATTTTCAAGCTGCGAAAGGCTCTGGGCGATGATGCGCGGAACACGCGGTATATCGAAACCGTGCCGAAGCGTGGCTATCGACTGGTAGCGGACGTCAGCGGAACCAAAGATGCCGCCGGCCGTGGCGTGCCCAAAGCTGCTCTGGCAGTTTTGGCGATCTTGTTGCTGATTACGGCCGCTATTGCCGGCTGGTGGCTGACCCGGCCAACCGAAGCGCCAGACCAGGCCGGTCCGCAGGCTGGACGCCTCGAACGCGCCGATGATTTCTATAATCAGTTCACGCGCACGAATAACGAAGCCGCGCTTCAGCTCTATCAAGATGTTCTGAAAGATGACCCTGAAAGCGCCGCGGCCCTTGCGGGACTGGCGAACGCGCTCACCCAGCGACTCATTCGCTATGAGGGTCTTGAGGGGAATGAAGGCCCAAGGACCACGCTGACTCAGGCTCTGGAAAGCGGCTGGCTTGAAACAGAGACTGCGAGAGCAGGTCTTCAGCGCGCAGTCGCGCTGGCACGCCGCGCAACAGACAATGATCCTTCCCTGCCCCGGGCATGGCGGGCGCTAGGTCTGGCTCTTGCCGCAAGCCGCGACTTCGAGGCCGCGCTGAGCGCTTATGAACGCGCGCTGGTGATTGATCCGGACGACTGGGGCACGATGATCAATCTATCCGAGCTTTATCGGCTCATCGGCCAGCCTGAGCTGTCGACGCCCTATCTCGAACAGGCATGGGCAGCGATGGAACGGCGATACGCCGATGATCCGGTAGGCATTCATCTCTGGCATAGCGCGACCGGCCTGACAGTTGCGGAAAATTACGCTGAAGTTGGAAACGCCGAAGAGGCAGAACTCTGGTATCGTCGTGTGCTGTCGCTCGACCCTCTGAATGCGGAGGCCGTGCGCGGCCTGGCCAGCCTGCTTGATCAATATGGCGATCCAGGTGGCGCCGATGCACTTTGTGCAGAACTGGAACGGGTCAGCGGCGAAACATGCGCCGCTGACTAATGAGCCTAGTCACGGCGCGGCTTTTTCGGGCCGCGCTTTTTCTCNCCGTTCGGNCCNCGAGGCTTTTTTGGCCCAGACCGCGGNGGCCGTGATGACCAGTCGTCATCGAAATCGCGGCGATCAGACTTGCGCGACTGGCCTCGGCTGCGGGGCGGCCCGGCATCGTCATCCTGACGGGCAATCATTTCATCNGGGCCTGAAACGCGCTGNACNTANAGGCTTTTATCAATGATCTGNCGCTCGCCAGCNCGTTCCATCAACTGGTCNGCAGCNTCNGGNCGNAGNTCGACATGNGTCTCACCCGGGCTGATCTGAATGACGCCAATGGCGCTACGTTGGAAGCCACCATTCTTACAGAGCATAGGCACAAGCCATTTCGGGTCTGCATTCTGGCGTCGACCGACGCCAAGCGAGACCCAGGCGCTGTTNTCAAACTCGGGTGACCGAGCGCGCTGCGGACGATCAAAGCCAGAGTCGCGGTCACGACGGTCGCCGCGGTCACGATCACGGTCGCGGTCGCGCGAGCGTTCCGGACGCGCGGGTGCTGCGCCCGGGTCCTGAAGGTCCTCTGGCAGAGACTGACCTCCCCGCGCCAACCGAACAAAGGCGGCAGCGAGCTGATAAGGCTCGAACCGAGCGACCAGCGTATCGACCAGTTCGCGTTCGTTNTNNGCAACACCATCCTCGAGGACNNCATNTGACAAGACACGCTCATCAAGNGACTTCTGAATATCGTCCGTAGACGGCGCATTGCCCCAATTCGCAGAGACTTTTGCGCCCTGAAGAATGCGCTCTGCCTTACGTCGCGCACGTGTCGGTACAATCAGCACAGAGGCACCCTTGCGACCTGCCCTGCCTGTACGGCCCGACCGGTGGAGCAGAGCTTCCTGATTGGTTGGCAAATCCGCATGGATCACGAGGTCGAGCCCCGGAAGGTCNATACCGCGCGCGGCAACATCCGTCGCGACACAGACACGGGCACGCCCATCGCGCATGGCAAGCAGCGCATTGCTACGCTCTTTCTGGCTGAATTCACCAGACAGCGCGACAACCGGAAACCCCCGATTGTTCAGGCGGGCTGTCAGCTTGTTCACGCCATCACGGCGCGCGCAAAACACGAGTGCGTTCGGCGCGTCATGATAGAGAAGAAGGTTGATGACAGCTTTCTCGACATCATCAGGCGCAACGACAACGGCCTGATAATCAATATCGACATGCTGTTCGCGCGAGGAAATCGTATTCAGACGCAGCGCGTCTTTCTGGTAATTTTCGGCCAGTCGCGCAATCGGCTTGGANACGGTTGCGGAGAACAGCAAGGTGCGGCGCTCGTCCGGCGCAGCCTCAAGGATCTCTTCCAGCTCTTCGCGGAAGCCCATATTGAGCATCTCGTCAGCCTCATCGAGAACGATGACGCGCAGGGAGTCCATCTGGAGCGATCCGCGCGAGATATGGTCGACCAGACGACCCGGCGTACCNACAACAATGTGGGGGTTCTTNCTCAGNGCGCGGCGTTCGTCCCGCATATCCATACCGCCAATACAGGAGGCGATCTGGCCACCCGCAGGCGCATAGAGCCATTCGAGCTCTTTTCTGACCTGCACGGCCAGTTCTCGCGTTGGNGCAATAATCAANGCCAGCGGCGATTCTGCGACCCGAAGAACATCAGCGTCGTCGAGAAGGGAGTGCGCCAGAGCCAGGCCAAACGCGACCGTCTTGCCCGAACCTGTCTGGGCCGAAACAAGAAGGTCCTGCTCACCGATATCGGGATCAAGGACAGCTTCCTGTACGGGTGTGAGTGTTTCATAGCCTTTTTTTTGCAACGCCGTGGCTAGGGGCGCAGCAATCTGCATGTCTGGTGACATTTAACGTCTTTCGAAAACCGGAAAAACCCCGACACGAATAGCGCGACACAAGAGGCTCCTGCGGGCCTCTTACTCTGTTCTGGTCAAATCGCCAAGAGTCGATGCGGTGCAGCGTGCACCTTGCCGCAGGAACCAGCGGCTCGCCCGATCCTTTCAGCTGGGTTCAGATGGCAGTGGCGCCATGCTTTCATCGCCCGGACCGTGCACCTCGCGAAGGCCCGGCATGCGAATATCTTCGACAAGTTCCTGAATGTCCTCTGGTGGGTCCGGTGTGAGCAAGGCAACGACGATTCCGACGCCAAGAGACAACCACATAAAGACAAATCCAATGCCTTCAGGCGAGACACCAAACCACCATCCAGCCGGGTCCACATCGACGAATTTAAAATAGTAGATATATCCGAACGTGGCGATCAGCCCGGTCAGCATACTGGAAATCGCACCTTCCCGGTTCATACGCTTCCAGAAGATACCTAGGAAAATGACCGGAAAGAGTGAGGCAGCGGCGAGGCCGAAAGCAAACGCCACCACCTGGGCGACAAATCCCAGCTGAGCTGTGTTCATCCCCATCCATCCAGCGAGCACGACCGCTGTGGCCGATGCTCCGCGTGCGGTCAGTAGCTCCTGTTTGTCCGTCATGCCCTTGAAGAAGGTCCGNCGGCAAAGGTCATGGCTTATGGCAGAGGAAATGACCATGAGAAGACCGGCTGCCGTNGACAAAGCTGCCGCNAGCCCNCCTGCGACGACCAGCCCGATTACCCATCCGGGTAGCTGCGCGATGCTTGGATTGGCCATGACAAAAATATCGTTGTCGAGCTTGGTGACTTCATTCGTGTCATCCGCTGAATAAGACACGACGCCATCACCATTCTTGTCGGTAATTCCCAGAAGACCGGTCTGCTCCCATTCCTTGAACCAGCGCGGAATGGGTTTGCCACCACCTGCCTCGATCTCTGCGGCCTGCGCGTCATAATCGATTTCGCCNANGTCACCCTCAATGTAAGTGGCCTCATTGACGGTATCGATNAAGTTCAGTCGCGCAAAGGCTGAGACGGCGGGCGCTGTTGTGTAGAGAATAGCGATGAAAACCAGCGCCCAACCGGCAGATACGCGCGCCGCGCTGGCGCTGCTCACAGTGAAAAACCGGATAATGACGTGGGGCAGCCCGGCTGTTCCAAACATCAGTGCACCCGTAATAGCAAAGACATCGAACATGGACTTGTCCGTGCTCGTATACTCCAGAAAGCCCAGATCGGTGACCACCGTATTGAGCTTTTCCAGCATGGAAATATCTTCGCCCTTCACGTCCGAAATAAAGCCAAGCTGCGGAATGGGATTGCCGGTGATAATAAGAGAAATGAAGATCGCCGGCACCGTATAGGCGAAGATCATCACGCAATACTGGGCCACCTGGGTGTAGGTGACGCCTTTCATCCCGCCCCAGACCGCGTAGACGAAGACAATCCCCATACCGATGAGGATGCCGGTGTTGAATTCCACGCCCAGAAAGCCAGAAAACGCCACGCCGACGCCCTTCATCTGACCCGCAATGTACGTGAAGGACACAAATAGAGCGCAAACGACGGCGATCAGGCGCGCGGTGGTGGAATAATACCGGTCGCCGACAAAATCCGGAACGGTGAACTTACCGAACTCGCGCAGAAAGGGCGCAAGGAGCAGCGCCAGCAAGACATAACCGCCCGTCCAGCCCATCAGGTAAACCGAACCGCCATAGCCCATGAAAGCGATCAGGCCCGCCATGGAGAGAAAGCTCGCTGCCGACATCCAGTCAGCTGCTGTCGCCATCCCGTTTAACGTCGGATGGACGTCATGCCCGGCGACATAGAAATCATCCGTCGATCCGGCCTTCGCCCAGATCGCGATGCCGATATAAAGGCCGAAAGTGAGAATAACGAAGAGATAGGTCCAGAAGGTCTGATCCATCACTTGCCTGCCTTCCGGAAAATGCCGTGCTTTTTCTCAAGCCGCGTCATGGCAAGGCAATAGTAGAAAATCAGAGCAAGGAAGATGTAGATCGAGCCTTGCTGAGCAAACCAGAAGCCCAGTGGCGCGCCGCCGATTGAGAACTGGTCAAGAAAATCTCTGAAAAGGATGCCCGCGCCATAGGAAGCCAGGAACCAGATAACGAGAAGGATACCCGTCAGCCTGAGACTTTCCGCCCAATAGGCTTTTCGCATTTGCGACTTGTCGCTCTCAGACATTCTGACCGCCCTCCCCGTTTTGCACCGGCTTTCGAAGCCGGCGCCTTGATCAGGGTAAGCATGACCCAGAATGGTCAAAATGCCGAGAGCGAATTTGAAAGCCCCGTCTTGGGCCTTAGCGCAATGCCAGCGATATGGGCATTCCGCTAATGGCTTTGATGGCCTCTAATCCGGCAGGGCATAAGCGATGATCTGGCTGCCAGTTGTCGGGCCCTCAGGGCGATCATCTGGTACGGACGCAACCACGTATTGCTTGCCATCAACCGCATAGGTGATCGGCGTGGCATTCGCGGACAGCGGCAATTTTGTCTCCCACAGGGTTTTGCCATTCCGGATGTCGATGGCCCGCATGGTGGAGTCGAACGTCCCGACCTGGAAGATCAGGCCAGAGCGTGTGGTGACCATGCCGCCATAGACAGGCGTTCCGACCTCGAAGGGCAGGCCGGGTTTGATGCCGAACGGACCGATCTCTGTCATTTTGCCGATCGGACGCTTCCAGAGGAGCTGGTTGTTGTTGAGATCAATCACCGCCATCACGCCGTAGGGCGGCTCAAAGCACGGCGTCTGGGACTGGATATCCGTGAACGGAATTTTCCAGGCCGACATGAAGCGCGCGGTAAGACCGTAGCGCGGCGCGTCCTCGTCCCATGCGCCCTGCCCGGTCAGATCCGCGCGCTCGGCCATGGCCTGACGGCGGGAGGCTGCTTCCTCGTCGGAGAGTTGGATGCCGCGCATGGCCATCCGCTCTTCCTCAGAAATCAGGATGATCCTGTTGCCCATGAGCATTGGCTGAACGACGAGAAGACCATTGTCGGCATCCACTGACGAACTCGTCCAGTTATAGCCGCCCTGATTGCCAGGATACTGGAAGGTGCCGCCAGACGTCTCTTCATGAAGCCCCAGAATGCCTTTGCCCGGCATTGGCGGGGTATAGTGGCCCTCATAGCGCATTTTCTTGAATTCGATACGGCAGTAGAGCTGGTCGAGCGGGGTCATGCCCCACATGTCTTCCTCATAGCGCGGCACGTTAAAGCGGGGCAGCGCAGAGAAGGGCTGAATCTCGGATACCCATTCGCCTTCGGCAGGGTCCTGCGGCACGGGACATTCACCAAGCGCTGTCGGTGTTGCACCATTCATGCATTCGGTTGCAGGCCAGATGGGTGAACCGTCCCGGCGGTCGAGCAGGAACATTTCACCCTGCTTGGTGCCGACCGCGACGGCAGGGATCTGCTCGCCATCCTTGGTGATATCGACAAGTGTTGGCTGGGAGGGAACGTCATAATCCCAAATGTCGTGATAGGCCGTACGATAGACCCATTCTTTCTCACCGGTTTCGCCGCGCAGCGCGACCACTGCTGCTGTGATCTCTTCATCGAAATCACGACGCTTTGCGCCGTAATAGTCCGGCGAGGCATTGCCGGTGGGCACGTAGATCAGATCGAGTTCAGGGTCATAGCTGGAGGTTGACCAGCTGTTCGGTGTGCCGCGCGTAAACACTTCACCTTCCGGCGGCAGACCGGTTTCACCGGGACGGCCCACATCAAATGCCCAGGCGAAACTACCATCCACAACGTTCCAGGCACGGATCACGCCTGATGGATTGGAGAGCTCCTGATTGTCCTGCACGGTTCCGGCGACGACGATGTTCTCACCGGCCAGCAATGGCGCAGAGGAGATATTATAAGTCCAGCCCGGCGCATCACCCATGCCGACCATTAGATCGACTTCGCCATTCTCGCCAAAGTCAGCACAAGGCTCGCCAGTTTCGGCGCTGACCGCGATCAGACGCGCATCTGTGGTGGAAGTCAGAATGCGCGCGCGGCAGGCACCTTCGTAACCAGCGCCAGCTTTGTGATAGGTGACGCCCCGGCAGCCGCGCGCGAAACGGTTGCTCTGGCCGAGCTCATCCCAGGTCGAGCCTGTATTTCTGTTGATGGGGTTATAGCGCCAGTTTTCTTCGCCCGTCGCAGCATCGACAGAAATGATGATGTTGCCGGGGGTACAAGTGAATAAGCTGCGCCCGATCTGGATCGGCGTGGCCTTGAACTCGTAAGGGATCTTGGTCTCGAACCGCCAGACTTCTTCAAGCTCGCTGACATTCTCNGGNGTGATCTGNGTCAGAGCCGAAAANCGCGTGCCTTCATCGGTCTTGCCNTAGCGAACCCAGTCGTCTTCAGCGACNGTTTCTTCNGGCACNANGCGGTCNNACTCAACNACGGGNTGNTTCTGAAACGCCGANATTGCAAGCAGNGCNACCGCGACNAGNCTGGCGCCACCNACCCAGGCNGAANCTCCNCCGNTTTTCACATAAGATCGATACCANGGCATGTAGAACCACAAGCCAACNACGATCCANGCCATCAGNCGNGGCAGNAGTGCCAGAAGATCAAGACCNGCTTCAGGGATCGACCAGATGACCGTNGCGGCNACGATGATTGCGTANAGNGTACCNGCAAAGCCNTTTCGCATGANCAGCAAGGCNACNACGCCNANNAGGCCNAGCCCGGCNAGCGTATANTACCAGCTGCCNCCCAGCGAAATNAGNGTTGCNCCNCGNATTGTCAGATACAATCCAACAGACAGCAGAAAAGCTGCGAACAGCCAGTTCACCACNCGCGTAATCATAGATTNTTCTCCCCGGCCCCGNNCGCCCGCGCATGTNCCTGNGCTGGACAATAAGATAGCTAACTATCGCCTTCTAGCGATAAGCTTGCCGCAGGGGAAGCCCCAACCGGGTCATTGTGGGATGGGTTTGTTTACGGAGAGGTCTGCAATGCTTTCGCGCGCCTGATAGCTAATTCGCTGCTCTGGCAATGGCGATCGACTGCTGAAGCACCCTTCGTCCTCGAGTGATATAAATTGCAACAATGACCAGGGCGAAACCAATCGTCCAGGCCGGCATTGGAAGCCCTATGCCATTCGGGCCGTCGGATGCCAGAGCCAGAATGACGAGGCAAATGTGTGCGCCCGCGAACCCCAGATGAGTCAGCCAGGCCATCAGTTTCGACTCGGCCACCAGGTGCCAGATGGTAATCAGAACATGCCATGTTGCTGCCAGTCCGGCGAGCCAGGCAAGAGTCCTCCAGTTGAGCGAAAAAACCTCGTTTAACGCTTCCGGAGATGGCTGTCCAATAGCCAAAACGCCGAACATAGCGCCCATTGCCGCAAGACCAAGCAGGTCAATCAGGAACAAGAAAATAACACCTATCGCAGTCTCTGATGAGCGCCCCCAATTTGTGTCGCCCTTCGCGCTGGTTTTTGAATCGGCCGCATAAATCAAAAGATGATAGGCGGCAAAAAGGATGGTCAGGCCGAGTAAGACTGATCGATGCCAAAAGTCCGGATTACGAAGAAGAGAAATATCGCTATTACTGATACGAATATAATTAGAGGTGATTGTGACCAGCCCCACGGCGACAACAACCTGCGTCATATCTGTCACCAGCTTACTGCAGTGCTTTTCATAAAACATTCTATTTCCCCCGGATTGGAAAGCCGCCTTTCCAGAAACACATCAGTGCGACGGCCAGACTGATCACAACAAGCCATGCTGTCCCCAAATACTCTCCCGGCTGCGATGTAACACCTGCCAGAACGGGACCAGCGGCCAGACCAACACCTTGCGCACCCGGAACAAGNGCNAGCCNNCCTTTNGCGCCAAGATCNTCNCTGAGNTGAGCNATCTGATGTGGNACNGCGATNTTCCACGACACCATGATCAGTATACCACAGATCGCAAAGATGAATGTGTCAGATGCCGCCAAAGCGACTGCCGCGCTCAAAGCGAGCGTCACGCAGCTCACCAGNACCCACAGACGGCTGGTCTTCAGGATGGCGACATATAGCGATCCGAGCAGGCCTCCGCTGAGCATGATTGCCAGCAATCCTCCGCCTTCCGCCTCACCTAAACCAAGCGACGCGCCTTTCTGCTGCATAAANGCCCAGGCCGCTGCAACTGCGATATGAAAGCTGGCCATGCCAATGAGCAGGAGAGACGCGCCATCCCAGCGCATCAAGCGCCCACTCAGAGGATCTTTCTCGCCCGCAACCTGTTCGTGCGGCAGCAAGGGAATGGAAATGAGGCCGGCAATCGTGAGGATCGCCATGGACACCGACACGCCACGAAAGCCGGAAAGCGAATCGACAACACCCAGAGCTGCCAGCGCCAGACCGCCGACCACCATCTGACTGCCCATGAAAATGGCGTAAATCCGGCTGGCTCCCTCTCGCCTCCCCAAAAGGGTGACAGCGACAACCAGGAGCGGCCCTTCGCCGACTAAGCCTGCCAGAAAGCGGACGGCAACAAGAAGATTTGCATTACTGATAAAGCCACTCAGCGCATTGAATGCAAACAGTGCCACAACGCCAATTAGCGCCAACAGCCTTGCGCCCATGCCTGCAAANCGTCGCGCGAGAAAGAGGGAAAACAGAACAGTGCCAATCAGTTCTGCGCCCGCCATTGCGCCGAGCGTATAGTTCGACAGGCCAAGATCGCGGCCCGCAGAAGCAATGAAAACTGGAAGAACAAGCTCGATCAACCGACCGAGAATGCCAAGGTAGATCAGACCAGCCACAAGCGCAGCCGCGAGTATATTCGATGTCTTTCCCATGCATGGCGCATAGCCTGCGCCGTTGTCGGCGTCAAAACCGGGCATCGGGCCCTGGCCTCGCTCCGTACCTGCTTTTTACGCGCGCCGTTTCGGCGCNTTCGCCGGCTGTGTCTCGTATTGCCAAGCTGCNGCGACGTCATCGGGCGTGTTGATGTTCAGAAACCTATCGCCGATCCCTTTNATATTCAAAACGCTTGCGCCTGATCTTTCTGCGAGGACGTGNAGTGCCCGATCCCCTGCGGCGACAAGCCGTGNCANGTGATCAAACTGGTTGGCGCGCCAGGCAGAGAAGGCTGGTTGGAGCCGCCTGTCAGTTGAGAGCACAGCGGCGTGCGTTCTGGCGTCCAACCGCTCAATCAGATCCGTCAGGATGTGAGCAGGAAAAAAGGGGGCATCGACAGGCGTGGTGACCACGATCGCNTCNTCNCCANATGAGCTNTGCGCANATTGAAGCGCGNCNAGCANTCCACCTGCCGGTCCAATCGACTGGCCTGCNGGCATGAAATCTTCCACAGCCTCCACGCCATCGTGNTCTGAANGCCATGNTGGCGAAGAAGGCGCAAGAACGAGAAGTCGATCCACGACAGCGCTGACTTTCGGCACAACAATCTGGTGCAGCGGCACACCCTTGAGCTCGAGAAGTGCCTTGTCTACGCCGCCCAGCCGGCGTCCCTGCCCTCCGGCAAAAATCGCGCCTATGATCGGGTGCTTCATTTTCAACACCTTTTGGGGGTGGTTCAGTTTCGACCTGATTCAGACTTAGTTTCTGAACTTGTGCAAGCTGGCGGAGAGACAGGGATTCGAACCCTGGGTACTCGCAAAAGTACAACGGTTTTCGAGACCGCCCCGTTCGACCACTCCGGCACCTCTCCGCGAAAGGCGGGGTGATAATCAATCAGACGGGCCGATGCAAGTGCCCAGATCAGGTTGACTGCGAGAGCCAGGCAATTCCCGTCAGCGGATGTTCATGACGATGGATGAGACGCGCCCGCGTCCCGTCCAGCGCCGCGATTCCGACCTCACCGCCAAGCGACGCGTAAGCCAGCGAATCCGTACCCGGATCAATAGAGATTCCAATTGCTTCGTCGATGCCTGTGAGCAGTATCTGTCATGCACCACCGACCATTGGAGCACGGGACACCGTGTTGTCGCCGCGGTCTGTCCAGTAGATCCGTCGGTTTTCGACATCGAGATCCAGATCGATGGGCTCTGGCAGACCCGAGAATAAGACTTCAATATCGGGGCGCGCATCTGGCGCCGCGCCATCGGGCATGTCCATGCTGCAGCGGCAAATCAGGCCCTGCCCGGCATTGTCGCCACCCTTCTGTGACCAGTAGATTTGCCGCGCCAGGGGGTCGAGCGCCATGCCGACACACCAGCGCGTCTGATCGCCACGGTGTGCCACAGGATCGCCTGTTCTGAGGAAGGTCTCGAGCCCGCTGCCATCCAGTTCGCACCGCATAAGCGCCATGCCTTCCCGGTCCGACCAGTAAAGCTGGCGCGTGATCGGATCAAGCTTGAGCTGTTTGGGCGTATGGGTGAGGCCCGGGGCGATAATGGTCTGCCTCTTTGTGCCATCCAGATTGCAACGATAAATCGCGCCGTCGCGCTGGTTCGGCACGCCCATATCTGACCAGTAGATATGGCCGTGGCGAAGATCAATCGCGATACCGTCAAAGATACTTCGTCCGCCTTCCGCATCAGGAAGGAGCGATACAGGCTCGTCTGGTTGCGTCGGATCAATCTGATGAATGTTGTCAAAGCTGAGATAGAGAAGATATGGCACGCGCTGTCGCGCCTGGGCCCATAGCGGCAGGCCAGACTGAAAGCCCATTCCGACCGCAAGAGCTGCACCACCTGCCAGCGCTGAGCGCCGTGTCCAACGTGCCATCCTTTTTCCTCCGCCGGGAAGACTAGCGGAAAAAGATCAGAACAGACATAGCAAGACGCAGCGTATCACGGGTTCTGATGCCTCTTCTATGGCTTTGGGAGACGAGCCAATGCGGCCTGACACGCCCGCGCTTCGGCCTCGCGCCCTGAAACGCCGCTCAATATTGCCAAACCCTGCTGCAACAGACGCCCGGCTCGGGCAGGCTCCTGCTCTGCAACTGCCTCACCTTCAAAGCAATCGAACAGCGCAAGGATGAGATGTCCGGAAGGGAGCAGTGGAGCCAGATGGCGCCGACCTGACCGGGCGGTCTGCGCCGCACTTTCGAACTTTCCGGCTCTGAGCTGTGTGCGCGAAAGCGAGATCATCGGAATATAGCGAGCCACATCGCGCTCGGATGTGAGGGACTGTCTGGTTTGCAGAGCCTTCTGATAGTAGTCCGCAGCATCGTCATACCGGCCAGCTTTCTCAAGCATGATGCCAATATTCTGAAACGTGATCGAATAGTTCAGAGTATCGGTCATGCCCTGATCCTCATAGAGTGCGAGATTAGCGAGAAAATAGCGCTCCGCCTCGTCATAATTCCCAAGCGTTGCATTGATATTGGCTAATGTGTTTCGCAGATCGTCGAGCTCATAATCGCTGCCGCCAACGGCTGCTTGCTGAACGCGCAGTGCACGCTCGGCATAAGGAAGCGCCTCCCCAGCGCGACCTGCCTCATCCAGAAGCCCAGCAATTCTGATTAGTGGGGCAAGAAGGCGAATANGGTTCGCAGGAACATGTTTCTCTGTCAGCTCGAGAGCGCGTAACGCCCTGGTCAGCGCTTCGTCGAACTCTCCGTCCTGTTTGAGCGTATAGGACAGCGCCATTTCTGCACGNAGCGTATAGAAATCTGTCTGGCGCCGGTCAGCAGGCAGATCGAGTGCCAGAACAGCGTGATACATTTGCGCTTCTTTTTCGCGTTCGCCTAACGCCTGATATCCAGCGCCAAGCTGCAGAAGCGATTCCGCAACAACGTTCGGATGCGCATCACGATAGTTCATGAGGCCGTCGAAAATAATGTCACTTCGGCTGTCCGTATCGACCGCGCCCTCCGCCTGAGCGCTCTTGTTTGACAGAAGCGCGTCATGCCGGAAGGCTAATGCTTCAGCCTTTAGGGTCTCAATGTGACCTGCGCCGAAGGTTGAACGCGACAAAGACACATACCGGTCAACAGCAGCCTTAAGCCGTTCGAGATCTTTTTCAGCGTCATAAATCGCAATCGTCCAGTACAGCAGCTCAAGGACCGTTTCCGGCTCTTCTGAGAGGTCTTCCATGGTCGCTTCCGCGGCCTGAGCCAGATAGGACCACGCGCTCTGATTGGCCGATGGCGTGAACAGCGTATCTGTCTGCTGGGGGCTGGACCGGCGGAAAATATCGATGACGGCGTCGCGCGTCCGGATGGCGCGCTGTTCTTCTGCGCGTGCTCTATCTCTTTCACGTTCATAGCCTACAGACAGAATTTGAGCGGTAACTGCCCAGCCAATGATTGCCGCAACACCCAGAACTGCGGGGCCGACAAAGAAAGGATTGCGGCGTACGAAAGAGGAGACGACGGCACGAGTCGAATCTTGCTGATGAGCCAGTGGCAAATCATCGAGGACGCGGCGAAGATCAGCTGCCAGCGCATCAACGGTCGGATAGCGGTCTTCCGGGCGCTCAGCCATGGCACGCGAAAGCACATCCCTGAGCACAGGCGACAGATGAGCCGTCTCAATCTGGGCTTCACGGCCTCTCCGGGCAGGCGGCTCACCGGTCAGGACATCATGCAGGGTCGCGCCGAGCCCGAACACATCGGTTGCCGAGGACACTTTTGCGCCTGTTATCTGCTCGGGTGCCGCATATGCCAGCGTCATCGGGGCGCCCGCATCATCTTCCGCTCCGTCGTTGAGCAAAGCCGCAACACCAAAGTCCACAAGCCTCACCTGGCCTTCATGGGTGACCAGAATATTGGTTGGTTTGATATCGCGGTGCAGCACAAGGCGGGAATGAGCATGAGCCACTGCCGCGCAGACATCAAGAAAGAGTCCGATACGCTCTGATCGAGTCAGTTGTCTTTGCTCGGCATACACATTCAGCGGAGTGCCCGGGATATACTCCATGACAAGAAAAGGACGATTGTCCGGCGCAACACCCCCATCTATCAACCGGCCAATGCTCGGATGTTCAAGATTGGCCAGCACCTGTCGTTCGCGCGAGAATCTTTGCCAGGCCACCGGCTCAGTGGACGCGATCAGCTTAAGCGCAGCGGTCTGCTCGAACAGGCCATCGGCCCGCCGGGCAAGATAGACCTCNCCCATGCCGCCAGCTCCCAGCAGGCTTTCGATCTCCCAATTTCCNAGTTTGGTGCCCACAGAGAGTTGCCGAACGTCGTCAAAATCAGGACTATGTGTTGCCATGAAACCGGTCTGTCGCTCTGCCGCCTTCACAAGCCGCATGACCTGGCCTGCAATTTCGCCGGAAGTAGCTGATCGACGGATAAAGTCGGCACGTTCGGTGCCTTCCAACGACATCGCGCGGTCAAATAACTGGCTAACCTGTTCCCAGTTCTCGATATGCATATACCCGCCCTTCCCACCTGGCAGACGCTTCACTCTAGCGCCAATTGTTCGAACCACAATCTAACAAAGCCATCTGGTTCAGCTTACGGGAAAACCGTTCAAAACTGGACATGGACCGCAATCGGAGGGGCCGAGCACGTTTTAGAGAGGTTTATTCGCGGCGCTGTGATTGGGGGCGTTGTCGCAGCGGTCGTTCTGGTTGTTGGTATTGTGCTCCGGCCACACCTGACTTGCCCAAATGCAAAACCCCTCTGCCAAAGCTCAGAATGCCCGATTCTTTCCGACAGCTCTTGTGGGACGGGCACACCTGCAAAAACCTGCGGCGCGCAGCTAACGGCACGAGGCGAATTGCGCGACTCTGCGTCCACTTAAATCAAGGCACTGCCTTGGATTTCAGGGGTCGACAAACCCCTCCATACCGCCCAAAGGTCGTTTCACACGCTGCAGCTCAAAAGTTTTGCCAGCAAACAGCGTAAACGCACCTCAGACTAATTGACTCACAGGCGTGGATGTGTAATTTGCCGCGCTTTCTGGCTGGCACGCGCCGGCACAACCCCAGTTTCAAAGAGGATCTGCGCGATGTACGCAGTCATCAAGACGGGCGGCAAGCAATATAAAGTTGCCGCGAATGACGAAATCGTCGTCGAAAAGATCGACGGCAAAGATGCCGGCGACGAGTTCGCTTTTGAAGACGTGCTCATGATCGGCGACGGCGACAAGGTCACTGTCGGCGCACCAAGCGTCAAGGGCGCCGCCGTTGTTGGTGAAGTCGTTGAGCATGGCAAAGGTGACAAGGTCATCATCTTCAAAAAGCGCCAGCGTTCGACATACAAACGCAAGAGAGGCCACCGCCAGCTTCAGACGATCGTAAAGATCACTGAAATCATGGCTGACGGTTTCGACGCGTCCAAGCTGAAGAAAGCTTCTAAGAAGCCCGCTGCGAAAGCTGACGATACTCCAGAAGCGAAAAAGGCCGCTCCGAAAAAAGCTGCAGCGAAAGCTGAAGTGAAAGAAGAAGCTCCAAAGGCGAAGACGGCTGCTGCTCCGAAAGAAGACGCGCCAAAGGCCAAAGCAGAAGCTCCGAAGAAAACCGGCGCAACCAAGAAAGAAACAGCTGCATCTGACGATCTGACTCAGCTGAAAGGTGTTGGCCCGGCTTACGCGAAAAAGCTCAATGAAGCTGGCATCACGTCTTTCGCTCAAATCGCTGCCCTCACACCTGAAGGCGTTGCTGAGCTCGAAGAGAAACTGAATGCGTCTGGCCGCGTCGAACGTGATGGCTGGATTGAACAAGCAAAAGACCTTGCGAAATAAACCTGGCTCAGGCATTTAACGCGAGAAGATTAGAGGAACGGGCTCATGGCTCACAAGAAATCAGGCGGCTCATCGCGTAACGGTCGCGATTCAGAAAGCAAACGCCTTGGCGTGAAAAAGTTCGGTGGCGAGAACGTCATTCCGGGCAACATTCTGATCCGCCAGCGTGGCACTCAGTACTACCCAGGCACCAATGTCGGCATGGGTAAAGACCACACGCTTTTCGCGAAGGTGGAAGGCAAAGTTGAGTTTCGCAAGAAACGCGACAACCGCCAGTACGTATCTGTCATGCCGGTAGCGGACGCAGCTGAATAAGGCGGCCGCGGCGGGCTGCCATGGTGGCCCCCAGCTCAAATGCAGAGCACGGTGATTGAACCAGGGAGGCCACAGGCCTCCCTTTTTCGTTTTCAGGCGTTATGCCCTAAAACAGGTGATCACCATGCCAAGAACATTGTCGACAAAACGACTTCTGCTCCGTCCGCTTGCGGGTGTGGATGCAGCATGGCTGGCCTCAACCTGGCGCATGCCGGAAATTTATCGCTACGCCGCCAGCATTCCTCCAGATGTCGATACTGAATTCGCCCACGAGCGCATTCGGCAGGCCAATGAGGGCGAAGAAGCTGGCACCATGATCTCCCGTCTCATCGAGATTGATGACAATCGCGCAGGCATGATCGGTCTCGGTCGGTCGCATCGCGGTGAAGCCTACTCACTTGGCTATCACCTCCACCCGGATTTCTGGTCGCAAGGCATTATGACTGAAGCTGGTACAGCGCTTCTGGAATGGACTGACAGTTTTATCGCGCCGCGATACTATGTATCGGGGCATTTCGCAGATAATCCGAAATCTTCTCATGTTCTCCGAAAGCTCGGCTTCATGCCGTGCTGGCGGAGCAAAGTTTTCAGTGCCGGGCGAAACGAGAACGCCGACCATGTTTATATGTCGCGTCTGGTAGAGTAGTGATGTGTTATGAAATTCCTTGATCAGTGCAAGATCTACATCAAGTCCGGCCATGGCGGCGATGGATGTGTCTCCTTCCGGCGGGAAGCCTTTGTTGAATTCGGCGGCCCGGACGGCGGCGATGGCGGTCGTGGCGGTGACGTGTGGATCGAAGCCGTCGAAGGCCTGAACACGCTGATCGACTACCGCTACAAACAGCACTTCAAAGCGCCGCGCGGCGGGCACGGTATGGGCAAGAACCGGACGGGCGCCGACGCCGAAGAGATCATTCTGGAAGTGCCGGTCGGAACGCAGGTTCTGGAGGACGACAAGGAAACCCTGATCGCCGACCTTGATGAAGTCGGCAAGCGCATCATGCTGGCCGAAGGCGGGTCTGGTGGCTGGGGCAATACCCGCTTCAAGTCGAGCGTCAATCAGGCCCCACGACGCTATAACCCGGGCCTGCCCGGTGAAGAGCGATGGATCTGGTTACAGCTCAAGCTGATCGCAGATGTGGGCCTGGTCGGCCTGCCGAATGCTGGCAAATCCACATTTCTCAGCTCTGTCTCGGCAGCCAAGCCAAAGATTGCCGACTATCCTTTTACCACCCTGGTACCAAACCTTGGCGTGGTGGATCTTGGGCCATCAACTCGGTTCGTCATTGCCGACATTCCAGGTCTGATCGAAGGTGCTGCAGAAGGCGCGGGCCTGGGGCATCGCTTCCTCGCCCATGTTGAACGCTGTAAAGCGCTGCTCCACCTCATCGATGCAACACAGGATCATCCTGAAGAGTCCTATCGGATGATCAGAGGCGAGCTTGAGGCTTATGCTGAGCATCTTGCTGATAAGCCGGAAGTCGTCGCTCTGACGAAAGCTGATGCGCTTCTCGATGAGCAACTCGACGAAGCAAAAGCCGCGTTGGAAGCTGAATGCGGCAAGCCCGTTCATGTGATCTCGTCGGTCGCCGGCCGCAATGTGAAGCCCGTGCTCCGTCAGCTGGCCAAACACGTGACTGGCGAAGATATTGAAGAAGACGACGCCCCGCTTTCCGAAGATAGCGAAGGATGGGCTCCATGACCAAGGACCGCCTCGGGGCGGCCCGAACGATTGTCGTCAAGCTGGGCTCGGCGCTGATTGTCGACAAATCGACCGGTCAGCTACGAGAGGCGTGGATGCGCTCTCTGGCAGAGGATGTCGCGGCACTTATGAAAAGCGGGAAGCGCGTCCTGCTTGTCTCATCAGGTGCCGCCGCCATTGGCCGCGCGCTTCTCAAACCCGACACAGCGGCGCGCCTCGCGCCCATGGAGCGCAAACAAGCGGCAGCCGCACTTGGCCAGCCACGTTTGATGACTGCGCTGCAGAGCGCGTTTGACCCTGTCAGCCTCAATCTGGCGCAAGCCCTTCTCACAATCGACGATACCGAACAGCGGCGCCGCTGGCTCAACGCACGGGCCGCGCTCATGGCATTGCTGGATCAGGGGGTTGTGCCCGTGATCAATGAAAACGATACCGTAGCCACTGAAGAAATCCGCTATGGAGATAATGACCGGCTTGCCGCACGTGTCGCTCAGATGATTGGCGCGGATGTGCTGGTCCTCCTGTCGGACATTGACGGCCTCTATACCGCCGATCCGCGTACCGAACCTGATGCCGAACACATTCCGGAAGTCAGCGAAATCACGCCAGCTATTCGCAAGCATGCCGGAACCGCAAACCCGTTCAGCGGAGTTGGCACTGGAGGTATGATCACCAAGCTTGATGCGGCCGAGATTGCCCATCATGCCGGTTGCACAACCGTCATCACACTCGGCGAAAACGACCACCCGCTGACGCGTATACAGCAAGGCGGGCGCGCAACCTTTGTGCTGGCACGCACAACGCCGCAAGCGGCCCGCATGAACTGGCTAAGCGGTCACCTGACCGACCGCCGTGGCGTCGCGGGCTGGCGTCACGGCCTAGTGCTCTTTCCTGCCGAAGCGCTGACGGATCAGCCGGTACAGGTAGTAGAGCACCATCAACACGACCACGCCGGTGGAGATCGGGTTCATGTACTCGGAGACCTTCTCGTACTGCGACTCGAGCAGATAGCCGGCCAGTGCCAGCAGTGCGGTCCAGATCAGCGACCCCAGCGTCGAGTAGATCAGGAACTTGGTCATCGACATCCCGGCAATACCGGCCGGGACAGAGATCAGGGTACGCACCGCCGGAATCAGACGGCCGAAGAACACCGCGCCCTTGCCGTGCCGGTCGAACCACTCGCTGGCCTTGTCGACATCCTCT
>PABS01000095.1 GCA_002699325.1 Ponticaulis sp.
AACCCCAATCTCACCTGCACAGTTGAATGGGAGGGGCGTTGGCGCGCCCGGTCCCGCAGGACAAGGATAGGAACCGAGATAATGGCAGAAAACTATATTGGCGTCGATGTGGCGAAAGACTGGATCGACGTGTTTGACCCGGAAACCGGCATTGGCCAGCGCTTCCGGACATGTGATCTGACAACATTTGCAGAAGGTCAGTCTGATAAGCTGGTCGTGTTGGAAGCGTCCGGCGGATATGAGCGGCCCCTCATTGCTGCGCTCGAAGCCGCCGGGGCGCGGTATGTGAGAGTAAACCCACGTCATGCCCGGGAGTTTGCAAGGGCGACCGGCAAGCTCGCCAAGACCGACCGGACAGATGCGCGGACCCTGGCCGCCATGGGCGAGGCATTGAAGCTGAAGGCAGATGAACCGGCATGCCCGGCACGCACCCGACTGGCCGCGCTGAACGCCCGTCGTGACGCGCTCAAAGCACATGTAAAGAAGGAGAAGACCCGTCTGCAACAGACCTCAGATGCCTGGATCAGAGCCGATATCAAAAGCCTTCTGGCCGTACTGGAACGCCGGGTTCTGAAAGTTGAAGCCGAGATCGCCAGCGAGATCAAAGCCAATGAAGACCTGACGCGGCTGGACGCCCAGCTGCAGTCCGCTCCCGGTATCGGCAAGATCGTCTCAGCTGTTCTGATAGGCAAACTGCCGGAACTGGGACATGCGAACAGACGACAGATTGCCAGTCTTGCCGGACTTGCCCCTCACGCCCATGACTCAGGCTATATGCGCGGGAAACGACGCATCTGGGGTGGACGGAAAGAGGTGAAGTCAGCGCTCTATATCGCGGCCTTCATCGCCAGCCGGAAGGACCCCGAAATGATGGCCGAGCGGGTCCGGATGCGAGAGGCCGGAAAGCCGTTCAAAGTCATCACCATCGCGCTTGCCAGAAAGCTGCTCACACGGCTCAACACCATGGTGAAGGAACAGCGGAATTACCGGTTTGAAACACTTGCGTGCTAACAGTTGCTACGGCGAACCGCAGGTTCGCTAACTAGCTGAGTGTGAATAGAAGCCTAGGATCGCAAATCCATCACCAGATAAAGGATTTGCCGGTGGGAACTCGGGTAAACCGGGTCACAATTGGAGATTGATTGACGTGTTCGATGCATTTCAAGCGCGGTATCCGCGCGATTCCGAAGTAACAGAGCGGAGCGGCAATACGTCGGCGTCGAGCCCGCAAAGCCTTGCTGACTTTGTTTCGCAATTCGGAGGAGCGTCTTTTGGAGGCGGTCTTTACCGCGTTATTTCTACTTCAGACCTAGGTGAATGGAAGGCGCGGATAGGAGAAGGCTTTCCGGAGTTCGCGGACCGTACTACCTGCTTTGCTTATGACTGGCTTGGTCGAGTGTTTGCACTTGACCCGGCGCGGCTGGAGGGGGGGCAGCCTGGCGTGGTGATGCTTGAACCCGGCACAGGCGAAGCGCTGGAAATCCCCTGTAACTGGGAGACGTTCCATACAGAAGAGTTGCTGGAATATGGCGAAGCTGCGCTGGCAATCAGCTTCTACGAGAAGTGGCTTGGCTCTGGTGGTGCCGCGCCCACACTGGATCAGTGTGTCGGCTATAAGAAACCTTTGTTCCTTGGCGGGGTTGATGATCTGGAGAATTTGGAGCTATCTGCTCTCGATGTTTACTGGCATCTTTCTACTCAGATCATTCGCCAAACGCGCGGACTTCCTCCAAGAACTCCAGTGCGCTTCGATATAGGTTGATGATTCGCTTCCACTGATCCAGCAATCCGATGCTCTGAGTCGGGTAGGGTGCGTTCACCCCGAACTTGATCCGGCGAATGCACCAGAAAGAACTTGTTCGGGTTGGCCGCGCTGATCATCCTCGCTCGATCTCAATTGCCGCCCGTGCCACACGCACCTCCACGGTCAATCTGACAGCCCGGAATGTACCAGTTTGCGTCACGTCGTGACGCGTAGGGTGCATTAAGCGAAGCGAATGCACCAGAAAGACTTGTTCGGATTTGCTGGTTCTTCATCCTCGCCCGATCTCAATTGCCGCCCGTACTAGACGCACCTCCACGGTCGATCTGCCGGCCCGGAATGTACCAGCCCTCACAGATCGCAGGTATTCTCAGAAAGCCCATTCACCTCTATTTACCCTGGTGGATCCGCTTCGCTTGATCCACCCTGCCGCGAAACGGATATTCGCTGCTATTTAATGCTTCATTCTGATTGATTTGCCTCCTGTCATCCCGGATGCAGCGCAGCATGGAATGATGCGCTGCCGGTCCGGGATCTGGTAAGTCAGTCTCATGATTCAGACCGGGTCCCGTGTCTGCACAGCGAAACATGGTTTCGCATCGCGCACGGGATGACAAAGGAGAAAGCAGCCCTGAGCGCTTCCTCCGGACCTGATCCGGGACGAAGCGGGCGGTCAAATCAAAACCTTATCCTACGCTCACTTCGAAGACCCTAAACTTGGCGCATGTCACCCGTGCCAGCATCCACCATTTCCAGAAACGCGCCCGGCCTCGACCGGGTGATCGCGCTCTATCTGGCGCGGCTGCTGGCCTGTCTTCTTCGCGCACACGCTGCCGGACAGACGGTCGCGCCGTCTGACATCGCGCGAGGTGTCGCTCAAGCCGAGGCGCTCGTCCACGCCTTCATCCGCATGCTTGCCGCCGAACGGCTCGAGCGCGCAGGCTACACCCACGCCGCCCGCGCCATGCGCGACCCCATCGAAAAACGGAACGAGGCGCGTCGTTCAGCTCGAGATGTGGCCGGAGCTGACACAGACCCCGCCGCGACCGCAGACCTCATCGCGCGGCTGAACGTCACAATCGCAAATTTCGAACAGGCCGATGCGCTCGCCAGCGTCCTGGCGCGTATTATCGTCTGCGCTCTGGCTTATGTGTCTCCCGAGATGCGCCTTATGCCGGTCTATCCCCGGTTCGATGCCATTCTTATCGTAAGCTCGACCTGCCAGACGAAACACGCCCCGCCGCCCTGGCCACCTCCAAACGTCTGCACGGACATGCTCTGAAACTGCGGCCCTATCCTCTTTTCTGGATCCCGGGTCTTCGCCCGGGACAGCTGTTGAAAAAGCGCACGCATACCAACAGCAGCTTTCCCGGAGCGCGGTAGCGGATCCGGGACCCGGAAAGAAACACGCACCGCCTTCTTCGGTGATCCAGAGCAGCCTTGAGCCGGTTCCGTGTCCGTTAATGACGGACGGGAACGGAGGAGGAAAAGTCCTGGATCCATGCCAGAGAGTTCGCAAGGAGCATGATGTTCCGTCAGAGGCGTGGACACCAGCCTTCGCTGGTGTCGGCGGCGGATAGGTTCTCCGACCCTGCGATCCTGCTCGTTCACACAAGCAAAGCGAAGGCGCAGATTGCCGGACCCCCGACTTCGTCAGGCGGACCAACCGCAATCGAGCAAAAAACCACCTTACGTGGCAGAGTTCCCTCTGCGGCGATAAACGCGCATCACGAAATATGAGGCGAAAAGTCTGGCTCAACTCACTTAAGGCAGAAGGCGCGAGCCCATCGGGAAGACGCCCAGCACACGGATCTGCGCACTGAAAAAGCCGAGCTCTTCGAGTGCCAGCTGGACAGGGCGCTCATCGGGATGGCCTTCCAGTTCAAGATAGAACTGAGCGGCCGTGAACGACCCGCCGGTGAGATAGCTTTCCAGCTTGGTCACGTTGACGCCATTGGTGGCAAACCCGCCAAGCCCTTTATANAGCGCCGCTGGCACGTGNCGCACCGTGAAGAGAAGCGCGGTCTTGCACGGCTCTGTNACGTCGGTGAGGTCATTCGGCTCGCGGCTCATCACCACAAAGCGGGTTGTGTTGTGATCTTCGTCTTCAATATCGCGGGCGAGAATATCAAGGCCGTAAACCTTGGCCGCCAGNGCAGGGGCAATCGCGGCAGTTTGCGGGTCTTTGTCTTCTGCGACCTGCCGGGCTGCGCCTGCGGTGTCTGCGGCGCTAATGCCTTCAATCTTGTGATTGCGCAGAAAGGCGCGGCATTGGCCCAGTCCCATAATGTGGGATTTGGCGCGTTTGATTTCGCTGAGTTTGGTGCCGGGCAGGCCCATCAGCTGAAACCGGATTGGCAGGTAATGCTCGGCAATAATGCTGAGTCTGGAATTTGGCAGAAGATGGTGAATGTCGGCCACACGGCCTGCAATCGTGTTTTCAACCGGGATCATGGCGAGGTCTGTTTCGCCGGATTCGACCGCGTTGAACGCATCTTCAAAGGTGCGGTAGGGAACAGCTTCCATGTTCGGNAAGGCTTCCTGACAGGCAATGTCGGAATTTGCGCCGCGTTCGCCCTGATATGCGATCTTGTTTGTCATGATGTGTCCCTGCGCTCTGCGGCGAGAGGGAAACCACGGCTGAGCCGTTTCAGCAAGAGCCTAAAAGACGGGTAATCTGAGCTCAGGTGTGCGGCTCTTCGACGCGAAATGCTGGTTTATGGCATCTTCATCGTCAGAGAATATTGAATGCTTCGCTTTCGCGTGCCAGAAGGCACTCAAATTCAGTGTGACCGGGATTCGTGACTGATGTATGTAAACAAAATTATGGGTGCCCTTCTGGCAGTGGCACTGATTATTCTGGCACTTCCAACGGCGGCTGGCATCGTCTTCGGCACGGGCGGTCACCATGGTGGCGGACACGGCGAAGAAAAGCCGATCATGGAGCGCGTGTCTGAAAACTACGCGTACTACCTGCCGATCAGCGAAGGCGTTGGCGCAGCAGCTGCCGAAGAGGTGTTCGACCTCGGCGCGGCGCTGGCTGAAGCCAGCGTTGAAGATGGCGCTGACTCTTTCCGTGCGAAATGCTCGACCTGTCACACAATCGAAGATGGCGGCGAGAACAAGCAAGGCCCGAACCTTCACGCAATTGTTGGCCGAAATGTTGCCGGCCATGCCAGCTTTGGCGGCTATTCTTCCAGCCTCNGCGAAGTTGGCGGCGCCTGGGATTATGACAAGCTGAATGCTTTCCTTGAGAACCCTAAAGGATACGTGTCTGGCACGGCCATGTCTTTCATTGGTCTGCGTAAGGATGGCGAGCGAGCCGACGTGATCGCTTACCTTGCCTCTGAAACACCAAATGCTCCGGCATTCCCTGAGCCGCTCCCTGAAGAGACAGAAGAGTGTGTCCCGACTGAGGAAGGCGAACTGGCTGAAGGCGAAGAAGCTGTTGAATGCGAGCCTGCTGCCGACGGCGAGGGCATGGATGAGATGGCACCTGCAGAANCGGCTCCTGAAGGTGACGTGGCTGAAGGCGGCGTCGGCATTGAAGGCGANTTTGCNGANNCTGACGCNCCACGGGTTGAAGCGGGTGATGCNGCNGCTGGTGAAGTNGANCTTCCAGAAGGNGAAGAAGCAGCTGAAGAGGCTCCTTCCGAGGAAGCTCCTGCTGANGAGACAGAAGAGTAAGCGATCTGTTTCTCAGACTGTAATTTTGGAAAGGCGGCCNTCGGGNCGCCTTTTTCNTTTNCGGGGGTGTACNCATGAGTGAAGCTGATGCCGCCACCAGGTTGAAGGCCACCATTCAGCTGGCCGCGNGCATGCTCTCAGCGTGTCAGGACCCCTGGTGGATTTATGGCAGCGCGGCTCTGGNGCTGTATGGCGTCCCGGACATTGCTCCGGCGGATCTCGATGTCTTGGTGTCCGAGCGGGATTTTGCCCAGCTCAGTGAAAGACATGGTTGGGTCAATTNCTCGGATGGCGGCACGGNGATTTTCCGGTCCACGGCATTCACGCGGATGGAAGACACNCCGCTGCCGGTAGANGTCATGGCAGGCATGGAGCTCAGGCAAGCTGGGATGTNGTGGGNNCCGTTTCGGTTCGAAACCCGTCNGCAATTGTCCCGGTACAGCGTGGAGATTTTTNTCCCCNCGCTCCAGGAATTGCGTCAGACATTGTTGNGGTTCNGGCGACNGAAAGACCTGGCCCGGGTGACGCTGATTGACCGGTATCTGTCGGAGCTTGAGGCTTAGACGTTGAACCGGAAGTGCATCACATCGCCATCTTTGACCACGTATTCCTTGCCTTCAGCGCGCATCTTGCCGGCTTCNTTNNCNNCGNTTTCNCCGCCAAGCGCGACATAGTCNGGNNANGCAATGGTNTCNGCCCGGATGAAGCCTTTTTCAAAGTCNCCGTGAATGATGCCGGCTGCCTGCGGCGCCGTGGCGCCAACCGGAACAGTCCAGGCGCGGGCTTCTTTCGGCCCTACCGTGAAATAGGTCTGCAGGTCGAGCAGATTGTAACCGGCGCGAATAACGCGGTTGAGGCCTGGCTCTTCAAGGCCGAGCGTCTCAAGGAATTCTTCCTGNTCGTCTTCGTCCAGCATGGCGATCTCGCTCTCAATCAGGGCGGAGATNACGACGACAGGTGAGNCTTCAGCCTTGGCNTGNTCNTCGACGATGCGGGAATATTGATTGCCTTCTGCTGCTGAGTCTTCATCNACATTGGCGATATAGAAGACCGGNTTGGCNGTCAGAAGCTGGAGCATTTTCCAGGCTTTGCGGGAATCTTTTGGCACGTCGGCATTTCGCGCTGGCTTGCCGGCATTGAGCTGCTCAAGCGCCAGNTCGACCATTTCAAGGGCTTCCTTGGCNTCCTTNTCGCCNCCGCTNTTTGCCTTTTTCTCNNGGTTCACGCGGCGCTTTTCGAGGCTTTCCATGTCAGCCAGCATCAGCTCGGTCTCGACAACTTCATAATCGGCCATCGGGTCGATCTTGTTGGAGACGTGGGTGATGTCGTCATCTTCAAAACAGCGCAGAACGTAGGCTACGGCGTCTGTCTCGCGAATGTTTGCCAGGAACTGGTTGCCAAGGCCTTCGCCCTGGGAGGCGCCTTTGACGAGACCCGCAATGTCCACGAAGTTCATGCGCGCNGGAATGATTTCCTTNGAGCCCGCAATCTCTGCCAGNTTTTTCAGGCGAGGCTCTGGCACGGCCACATCACCGACATTCGGCTCAATCGTGCAGAATGGATAGTTCGCAGCCTGAGCAGCTGCAGTTTTTGTGAGCGCGTTGAACAGCGTGGACTTTCCGACATTCGGCAGTCCGACAATACCGCATTTGAAACCCATGAGAGGTGGTCCTTCAGATGAAGCGCCTCACATAGCAAAAAACACTCGTCTGACCACCCGTCTGCGCAGTTTTCACGCTTAATTCTTCTCCGTTCGGCGAGAATTCAAAGCATCGGAACAGGTTCGAGGTCGAGCTCACCTTGCCGGACATCTTCCTGTCTCAAACGAAGTTGCTTGTATGTGGGAAGGAGGACGCATTCCTCGCGTGTGATCCGGCGCTGGAGGGCTGCCAGAAGGCGGCCAAGTCCGGTGCGAAGTCGGGGCAGTCTGGACTGGTGTCGTAGCGCTCGAAAAAGGCCAAAAACCGTGAAGCCAGCGGCGCCATTTCATCAGCGAAGGTTTGCGCAATATCTGCCGTAATCTCGCTTTCGCGCAGTACCGGATAGAGTTGCTCATCCTCTTTCCTGAGGTGCTCGACGATTAGTGTGCGGGCTTTCATGAGCGTGTTATGGCCTTCGGGACTGGAAGGCCCGACGCGCCGGAGATCTTTCAGAAGGTTGAGAATGATCCGGTGTTCATCGTGGAGAATATGGGCCAGCTCGCTCATGGATTACACTCCTCAGTTTCCTCGCTCAAATAAATGCGCGCAAGAGATGAGGAGTTTATGGCTGACGGCTGCCAATTTTCCTGAAAATATCGTCGAATTCATTCTTGCAGCCTGAATGAACGGCTCGCTATAGGCTGAAAACAGAGAATTTTCCTTTACAGGTGCAATTTGGCTCAATCTCAACTGCGGCAGTATTTCGCAACNGATATCCTTACAACCTCGCTTGCAGAGCCTGACCGCGAAGAGGCCTTCATGGAGGAATTGCGTCAGGGCGTCCTGATGTTGTCGGAGGAGGACGAAGCAGGCCAGAAATGGTGTGAAGAGCAGGGGTATCTTGGCTACACCTCCTATGCCTCGCTGNATGACCTGCCGGATCGCATTCCCGCATTCAAGGAACTCGAAAAACGTCTTGTGAAAGCGGCGAACAAGTTTGCGGGCGATATCGGTTATGAGGTGTCTGACAGCAAGCTGACCATGAANAGNCTNTGGGTGAATATTCTGGATCCGGGAGCAGGGCATTCTGGGCACATCCANCCCAACAGCGTAATTTCGGGGACATTCTATCTGGACCTGCCTGATGGATCGAGCGCCATCCGCTTTGAAGATCCGCGTCTGCCATTTCTTATGAATGCACCGCCGCACAAAACCGACATCGCACCTGACCGCAAAAGGTTCATTTATATGCAGCCAGAAGAAGGCCAGGCGTTGTTCTGGGAAAGCTGGCTTCGCCATGAGGTGATGGTGAACATGGCGGACGACCCGCGGGTTTCCATCAGCTTCAATCTGAGTTAGCGCGGCTGGCGGTTACCGGTCTGCCTTCAGNTTCCAGATCGGTGAAGCGACTGCCATCCATACGACGATAATGCCCATACCGAGCGCTGGCACGAAGGCGATCTTGTGAGGCCCGAAGACATCGACCGCAATGCCCATGAAGAATGCGCCAATTGGAGCGCCAGCCATGAAGCCAAGCTGGTAGATTGAAAGCACTCTTGCGAGCTGGTCCTTTGGGGCGGCCGACTGAACGATCGACCGGCTCATGGCAATGGAGACACCGCCTGCCAGCCCCCAGATAAAGACAATGCCGAGAAATACCGCGTGATAATCCTTTATGCCTTCCCAGAGCATGACGAGGATGACCATGGAGCCGATGAATTGCGCTGACAGCAGAAGTCGTCCCGGCCGCTTCAGATTGTTGAACACAGACAGAACAGCGCTGGAGACGAATGCACCGAACCAGAAGGTCATATACATGTCTCTGATGCCATCAGGGCCGAGGCCAAAGACCTGTTTGTTGATGATGGGCAGCACAACCAGAAACGACCCAATGACAAAGATGCCGACGCCAAACATGGAGAGCGTCATGGCCAGGAGTTTCTTGTTGCTGATGACTGTGCGAAAGCCGTCAGACATGTCGCCAAAAGCGGCGCCCAGCCCGCTTCGACCCGTAGAATAGCGTTTT
>PABS01000096.1 GCA_002699325.1 Ponticaulis sp.
GTTCTCGCTTTGCGAACGGCATTCAAGAATGTGTCTTGAAGATTTTGTTTTTTGTCCGACGACATCCCGACAGCTTTCATTTCATTTCGGTTTCTTATTTTATAGCCGCTAACGGTTTTAGAAGAAAATCGCAATGTCCAGTGAAGCCCCGAATGCTAAATACTTCAGATTGCTCAAAATTTTCTCTGCTTAGGTGGGGCGAAAACTGGCTAATCGCTCAACACAAGCGACAAGAGCAACAAAAGTTCCAGCCGTCCAAGAATCATGAAGGCAGAAAGGCTGAACTCAACAAGGCCCGTCTGTGCTGAATTTCGGATCCATTCGGTCGGTATCAGTGCGGCTGAATTCGTGATGCTCCCCAACGCCGTCATGATTGCGTCCTGGAAGTCCGCCCCCATCAGTGCCAGCGAGGCAGCAAGGAAAATACTGATGACTGCAAAAGCGACGAGATACGCCCAGACAGTGAGCACGAAATTGACCGGAAATCGTTCGCCGTTCTTTTCAAAGTTCAACACCGCGTTTGGCTGCGCCAGTCGCTGGAATTCATGGCCAGCTCGCGCAAGCAGGACGGAAATACGATAGATTTTCATGCCCCCCGTTGCCGAGATCGCAGCTCCACCCACAAATCCAAAAAAAAGCAGAACAGGGACCGGTATCGAAATGCCGTCGCCCTCCCCTATGACGAGCCCTGATGTTGAGACAATTGACGCTGCAATGCCGATGATCCTGAAAGGATCGATACCTTTCGGCAGAATAGAAAACAGAAGGACCGCCAACACGGCGATCAAGACGACTACGGCGATGGTTTCAAAGTTCAGAAAGAAGGACTTTGGCTTCCGAAAGCAGTTGAACAGAAGGACTATATTCACTGAGCCGATTATGAGTGCGAGAATGAGCGTGAGTTCAGAGAGCCAGCCAGGGTTAAAGGCATAGGCTCCGACATCGAAAACCTTCCCCGTCGTCAAAGCGCCGACAGAGAGACCAAAGGCGGCGCGTAAACTTCCGCCATCAATCAGGATCGGAATAGCGAACAGGACGCAAAGTCCCACAATCATTGCGCCGAGGCTAAGGAAAATCCGAAAGAAGCTTTCTCTCGAAAAATCCGTATTGAAACGCATCGGAATGGATGAACTGAGGCCCGGGAGCGATGATCCTACGAGATTGACGACCATGACGACGCCACTCACCGATAAAATGGCACCAAGAATGTGCAGAATTCCCCGCCAGGCTACGAGGCTGGCCGGAAGCAAGAGGCCATCGTTCAGCAGCGTCGTCCCGGTTGTGGTCGCACATGACACAGCCTCGAATAGCGCGGCAGCGATACTGCCGTCAGCGACAAGTAAGAATGGAATTGCTCCGAGAATAGCCAGAATTAACCAGCCGAAGATCAGGAATCCCACAACATCTCGCGCTTGCGCATATTCTTGTCGTCTGTGATGCGTTGCTACGGCTAGGATCGCAGAAACGACTGCAGATGTCATAAACGCCGTTATGAAAAGCGAGGCTTGCTGGTATCGATCATTCTGAAAAGCCCAGACAGAACAGGCGAATGTCGGAATGGCAAACAGCCCCAGAAAACCGCTGAGCACTCTTAAGATCACGGATCCGTTCATGGCCCAGCCTCGCGTTTCTAATCAGTTCACGAAGTAGGCAGCGCTTGCGCGGAACAGCTGCTCGACTTTCTTGATACGGTTACGCTCGTAGAAGAGGACGACCCGGTCGCCGGCTTTCACTCTAAGCCCAGGACCAGGCATATGGACCTGATTATCACGCACCAACGCGCCCGCCACTATCCCTTCTGGCAGCGTTTTTGCCGTCAGGTCGGAGTCCAGAAGCAGTGAGTGTTCCAACACCTCCCCTTCGGCAAGCTCGCCCTGACCGTTTTCGACCGAATAGAGCGCAATAATCCGGCCGCGACGCAGCCGNAGAAGGATCTGAGAGACTGTGACAGCGCGCGGATCGACGAGAACGTCCACATCCATAGATCGGTGGATCATGGCCAGTTCAGGCGCATTGACCAAAGCGATTGTCTTTTTGGCTCCAAGCTTTTTCGACATGGTCGAGGCCAGAAGGTTGACGCCGTCCTGATTGGTGAGCGCCAGCACGGCGTCAGCCTTTTCAATACCTGCCTCTTCCAGAATGTCAGGGTTCAGTGCGTCGCCGTGGATGACGATAGATCGACTGAGCTGCGACGCTGCGGTCTCTGCGCGACCGAGGTCAGCATCAATCAAGCGGACTTTGCGTCCCTTACGCTTTTCGAGCTGTTCGGCAACGTATAGTCCGATATTGCCCGCCCCGAGAAGAACGATGCGCTGATCTGCGGTCGTATTCAGGCCAAGTAGCTCAGACAAACGGTCGAGCTGGCTTGAATCGATGAGGAGATACGCCGTATCTCCTTCAACCAGTTGATCGGTCTGAGTGGCGGCGAAGAGGTGCTGATTGCGGACAATTGCCAGCACCTGAATATTGAGCCCAGGAAACAATTCCCCGATCTGCGATAAGGTCGTGTTGGCGAGAGGCGTGTCCTTATGAATTTCGACACCGACGACGCGGATCAGTTTTTTAGCGAAGGGAATCGAGAAGAAGGCGCCGGGTGTTTCAAGCCTCTGGATGATCGAATCAGCGACCGCTTTCTCCGGTGAAATCACCACATCAATGGCCAGTCCGTCACTGCCGAACAGATCTCCAGACCTCTTGCTGAAATATGCGCGTGACCGAATACGTGCGATTTTCGTTTGTACCTGGAAGAGCACATGTGCGACCTGACACGTCACCATATTCACTTCATCAGAATAGGTGACCGCGACGATCATGTCGGCGTCTGCCGCGCCAGCATTTCTCAGAACCTGAGGGTGTGCTGCATGACCGGCATAACCCTGAACTTCGAGCTCAGACGTGATCGATTGAATGAGCTTTGGATCTTCATCAATCACGCTCACATTGTGGCCATCGGAAGAAAGACGCCGGGCGATCCCCTGCCCGACCCGGCCCGCGCCACAGATGATGATCTTCATATCGAGTCCTCAGCTTCTGCTGTTGGCAGAAGGGTCTACTCCTAAAGCTTTTAGCTTCCTGTGCAAAGCGGATCTCTCCATACCGATAAACGCGGCCGTTCGTGAGATATTCCCGCCAAACCGGGTGATCTGAAGCGACAGATATTCTTTCTCAAACTGTTCGCGGGCATCGCGCAGGGTCATGCCAATAACTTCGCGTGAGCCTCCCGCGCCATCGCCTGATTCCTCGGACGGATCCTTT
Organism: Ponticaulis sp.; assembly: GCA_002699325.1. Classification (GTDB taxonomy): domain Bacteria; phylum Pseudomonadota; class Alphaproteobacteria; order Caulobacterales; family Hyphomonadaceae; genus Ponticaulis. Next base: position 3,256 of record PABS01000096.1, read on the forward strand.
GGAAGTTCATGTGCCTGAACCGGAGCGGCTTTGTTGTCCCCCGAAAGGATGAGTACGCGCTCCACAACGTTTCTCAACTGCCTCACATTGCCTGGCCATGTTGATGACTGGAGCACGGCGAGTGCCTCCTCGCTGAACGTGCGTCCGGATACGCCCAGCGTGTCTTTGGCACGCTCAACGAAATAGCGAACCAGTTCTGGAATATCCTCGCGGCGATCCGCCAATGATGGAACCTGAAGCGGGACCACATTCACGCGGAAATAGAGGTCTTCGCGAAATTCAGCGCGTTCAATCTTTTGTCTCAGTTCGACCGAAGTCGAGCTGATTACACGGACATCCACACTGACATCAGATTTTCCACCCACACGGCGAAAGCGCTGATCCGTTAGAACGCGAAGGATTTTATTCTGAGTGCCAAGTGGCATTTCTCCGATTTCATCCAGGAACAAGGTTCCGCGATGCGCCTGTTCCAGCAAGCCAATGGACTGGATACGGCCGTCATTGCCCTCGCGCCCAAATAACGCGATCTCCATCTGATCCGGAGTGATGCTGGCAGAGTTCACCGCGATGAATGGTGCGGCGGATCGCTTGGAGTTCTCATGAATGAGTTTGGCTGCCAGTTCTTTTCCGGCGCCGGCGGGTCCTGAAATCAGTATACGGGAGTTAGTCGGCGCAACCTTTTCAATAGATTGCTTGAGCGTCGTCGCGGCTGCCGACTGTCCGAGAATTTTGCTCCCGAAAGACTCAAAGACTTTGAGCGCAGAATTTTCCCGTTTCAGCGCGGCTGCTTCCAGCGCACGTTCCACGATCACGAGCAGTCTGTCGGCTTTGAAGGGCTTTTCCAGGAAGTCGTAGGCACCTCGACGAATCGCAGTTACGGCGGTCTCGATCGATCCATGACCACTGATCACAATCACTGGCATGATTGGATCAATGGACTGCAGATATCGAAGCATTTCGAGACCATCCATGCCGCTGCCTTGTAGCCACACGTCAAGAATGACCAGTTCAGGTTTGCGTTCAGAAATCGCAGTCAGCGCTCTTTCTGCTGTAGATGCCGTTCGCACGGTATAATTCTCGTCTTCGAGCACACCGCCAATCAGGTCCCGGATATCAGGTTCATCGTCAACAATGAGGATTTCTGGAGAGATCATACACGTTCCTCTGATACGTTCCAGCTGGACACAGACTCATCAGACGGACCGGATGTGGGCAGTCTGACGGATACACGTGCGCCGGGTTTTCCATCTGAGCGATCCAGGAGCGTAAGCTGGCCGCTATGGTCCTGAACAATGCGGTTTACAATTGCTAGCCCGAGGCCAACGCCCTGTTCACGGGTCGTAAAATAAGGCTCCAGATACTGGCTTCGGTTTTCGACTGGAAAGCCTGGCCCGGTATCTTCAACTTCGACCAGAACATAGTTATCCTGGAGTGTCTGCACTCGGACCAAAATCTCGCCAGCCTGGTCGTCATCTTCCAGATCCTGCTCAAGTCGCGAGATCGCCTCTCCAGCATTCTTGATCAGATTCGTCAAAGCCTGGCTCAACAATCGCTCGTCACCTTTAACCGGAAGAGACTCGGCGTCCGTTTCCATGCGAACATCCACGTCTGGCAAAGAGAGTCTCATGCCGAAGACTGAACTACGGGCCATTTCGACAAGGTCGAACGTCTTGAGTTCCGGCTTCGGCATTCGGGCGAAGGACGAAAATTCTTCAACCATATGACCGATATCACTGACCTGTCGGAGGATAGTGTCCGTACATTTGTCAAAGACAACATCGTCGTCGTCGATAAGCTTTCTATAGCGACGTTTCAAACGTTCTGCTGACAGTTGGATCGGCGTCAGAGGGTTACGAATTTCGTGTGCGATGCGTCTGGCAACGTCTCTCCATGCCGATTGTCGCTGCGCGCTGATGAGACGCGTCGTGTCATCAAAGGTCAGAATGCAAGCGGCTTCCTTTTCGACTGTCGGTGCGACCCTCAGAAAGACGTGTTTCTGAGCTCCGTCGCGCTCGATCATCAAAGTTTGCTCTCGACCGACCTTGTCTCGCTGAGCGTCTCTTACAAGCCCTGCAAATTCAGGAATGGTTGAAGGAAGATTCTGCGGCGCGCCTGTCTCGTGCAGCTGAGGAAAAATACGTCGTGCGGATGGATTGGCTAGGGTGATGTTCAGATCATTATCCACACGGATAACCCCGGCAGTAACGCGATCTAGAACGGTTTCGATAAAGCGTGTCCGCTCCAAGGCTTCTTTGTGAGCCAGATCAATGGCGTCTTTCTGTTCGCGAAGTTTTGCAGTCATCGCATTGAAGGATGACGTGAGCTCAGACACTTCATTGTCGAGCCTCGGCATAGGAACGGTAACGTTCAGATCGCCGCTTCGGACGTCATCGGCAGCCGTAGCAAGGCGGGAAATCGGCCGGGAAATCTGGCTGGCAGCGTGAAGGCCAAAGCGGACGAAAAAGAGAAGAATCAGTGCGGTAATTTGAACGAAACCGAGAAGGAAGATCAATTGAAGGCGTCGGCTCGATTCTTCTGACCGGCGATAGTCCACGACAGTTTGTTCAGCTCGCGTCAGGCTGTCCAACAAACGTTTGTCAGCTGGTCGCGTGGTATAAAGATAAGCTTCGTCAAACCCTTCCAGCTTGAAGAGTGCAAGAAATTGGCTGCTCTCGTTATCGAGCATGACCGAAACATCGCCGCTATTTGCGGTTTCGAACATTTCGTCCTGTGGACGAATAAAAGCGCGGCGACTGGCCTGATCTGAGGCCACCAGGATATCGCCATCAGCACTTATAAGCGATGCGCCTGTGAGTTCGCGGTAGATCGCCTGTTCGAGCAGAAAGCGTGCAAAAACATCTGGTTCAGTCTCGAATCCCATCGCGGCGGCGTTCAGATCCTGCGCCATAATACCGACATCCACGCGAAGGTCGTCGGCGATTGCCTGAAGGTTGGAGCGTGCAATGTCAGCGCTGCCCTCTACAATGTTCTGAATACGCTCTGAAAACCAGTTTTCGATGCCGCGATTGAGGGATGTCCCAAGGAACAGGGCAACCAAAACCGCAGGCGTAACCGCGGCGAGGCTGAAAAGCGCGGCAAATCGCTTTCCGAGGCTCCCCTGCCCTGTTCGCGACCGGCTCTCGTCCGCTCGCGATGTAAGCCTGAAAAATTCCTGACCAACATAGAACGCGACCGCCGTGATCAGAATGAAATTCGCGCCGAGTAGCCAGAAAATAGAATCAGAGGCGGGTCTGATTGGGCCGATGCCAGAAATCGATACGATCGTTACAATGACGGCAATCAGAGAAGCAGTCAGGAACAGGAACTGCGTCCAGCGACCAAACAGCTTAAAAACCGAATTATCCAGAATACGCAGCAAGTATACTCACCAAAATGTGTCGAACCGGTAACACTGTTCCCCTTCCAACACACTATCGGATTAATCAGGAGAAGCAATCTCCAGACTGTTTATCTTGCTCCGCAGCGTGTTGCGATTCATGCCGAGCAGCTGAGCAGCGCGGACTTTGTTGCCTCCCGTCACATTCAGGGCGAGTTCAATAAGAGGCCGTTCGACCATGGAAATGACGTCATGATAAACGGTCCCTTCGGCTTCTGAGTAGGCCCGAAGTTCCGGTTCGATATGTTCTCGAAGAAGGTCTCGAAGTCGCTGCTCAAAGCTGACGCCGTTTTCTTTGGGAAGACGCCGCTCAGAAACCAGAGACGCCTGAACGAGATCTTCTGAAATAATCGGCTCTGACGACAGCGCTATCATGCGCATCACGACGTTCTGCAGCTCGCGGACATTGCCCGGCCAGTCATGAAGTGACAGTCGCTTCAACGCCTTGGCATCAATCGTCTTCTGTCCCAGCCCATCGACTTCAGCGCGTTTCAAAAAGCGCTTTGCCAGCTCGGGGATGTCATCTTTCCGGGCCCGTAGCGGCGGTATATTTATCGTCACGACGTTCAGGCGGTAGAAAAGATCGTTACGAAAGCTCCCATCTTCGATCAGCGCGCGCAGATCGCGCGAAGTCGCTGCGATCACCCGTGCCGTTGAAACGTCCATTTCGGTCGAACCGATTGGCGAGAATTCTCCATTCTGCAGGAACCTTAAAAGCTGCGTCTGCGCGTCGAGTGGCATATCGCCAACCTCGTCAAGAAACAGAGTGCCACCATCACTTTGGGCGACCTTGCCTTTTGTCACCTTGCCATCAGGGCCGACCACGCCGAAGAGTTCAGACTCAATGCGGTCGCGCTCTACGGCTGCCATATTCACTGGAACGAATGGTTTTTCTGACCGATTGCCGAGGTCATGGATGGCCTGCGCGATGGTTTCCTTACCTGTGCCAGACTCTCCCTCAATGAGAATCGTCAAAGAGGTGTTTTTGACGCGAGACATAGTCCGGAATACGGCCTGCATGGCGGTCGATCGCCCGATCACAGCTTCGTTGAGCCGCGCATCCGGTACGCGCTGTGGACGGTCAAGCTTTTTTACCCCGTCTTTGGACGACAGTGCGCGCTTCGCCATCTGTGCCAAATCGTCGATATCGAACGGCTTTGGAAGATAATCGAAAGCCCCGTGTTCGGTAGCCGACATTGCCGTCATCAATGTGCTCTGGCCACTGATCACAATAATTGGCAGGTCAGGACGCTCAGCGCGAATGTCGGGCATGAGATCAAAGATGCAATCATCACCCATATAGACGTCGGTGATAAGCAGATCGCCGTCACCATTTCGGACCCAGCGCATCAGCGCAGTCGGGTTCGTAGTTGACCGAACCGCATGACCTTCTGCGATCAGTGTCTGGCTCGCGATAAGACGGATGCCCGCGTCATCGTCGGCGAGAAGAATAGTGGACTGCCCCATTTACTTCGATCCTGCAGATTCTCGTTGTATTGGAAGGATTAAGTCGAATTGCGTGCGCCCTGGCCGACTTGTGAATGACAAGCGTCCTCCATGAGCAAGCGCAATATCCTGGCAAACGGAAAGCCCGATGCCCGTGCCAGATGACTTGGTGGAAAAGAAGGGTTTGAAGATCTGTTCCTGCGTACCNCTGGGTATGCCGGGACCATTGTCACGAATNCGCACCAGCAGCGCACCAGAAAAGCGCCGCTCATCACCCGGTCTCGGAAGCCGGATGCCGGCCTGATACGACGTCGAAACTTTAACTTCTGCATATTCCTGACCGCTGACCGCTTCAGAAGCGTTCTTCACAATATTCAGAATGCACTCGTGAAGATGATCGCGATCAGCTGAGATTTCAGGTAGAGACGGGTCAAACGCCTTTTTGAACGTTACCTTCGGAGACGCCACAATCTGCATGGCGATGACGTCATCCAGAACTTCGTGAATGTTAAGCGGGGAAAAACGCGGGGCATTGTAAAGCTCGAAAGCTGTAAAACGGTCGATCAGTCGTCCGATNCGCTGTGCTTCNGCCCTTATAAGAGCCAGGAGTTCGTTTTGATCACTTCGGCAGGACCGCTCCATCAGTTGCGCGGCGCCCGAAATTCCGCCCAGCGGATTCTTGATCTCATGCCCCANCATTCTCGCAAACGTCGCAAGCCCGGATGAGTCCTGTCGGCTGCGCTTGTGTTGTTTGCTGATTGAGATATTCACGATCCCGGCCGCAGGGTCGAGGTTCATTTTCACGTCAGACTTCTGCGGCTCGATAAAAGGTCCACACAAGGTGACATCAGACGCACTTACATCGCCGGCATCGGCGAGTAATTTGTCGATGAGGACAAACAATTCGCAGTCATGGAAAAGCACTTCACTAAGCTTGCGCCCGACCAGACGATCCATTCCACCGCCAAGATTGCTCTGCGCCTGAAGATTAACGCTGAGAATTCTCTGACTGTCATCAATCTGCAGGAGCGCCACCGGTGCGTCCTGAGCCAGACTGGCCATAAGTTCGCGAGTTGCTGAATCTTCGCTCAATTCGATCATGCCACCATGTCCAGAGTTTGCGATCTTAGGTTTGTGAAGGCTGAGGTCAGGTCCTCGAGTGATCCTGCCTGACAGAGCACTGGCTTCAGCGAAACCGCATCTGATCTCAGCCTGCCGGTTTGAAGCCAGTAGTCGAAAGCTGCACTGACATGTTTGCGGACGACCCGAATGCCCACCCGGTTGCCATATAGCGCAATCGAGTCCGCGGTTTGTGCTAGCAGACTATCAATTTGCGTCTCCAGGTCCGGTTCTGCGAACGGCCGTCCGTTCAAATCAGACGAGACTTTATCGATCAGCCAGGGGAGACCCGTCGCAGCACGGCCAATCATCACCCCTTTGGCTTCAGATCGAGCAAGCGCTTCCCTTGCCGTCGCAGCATCGACAATGTCGCCATTTACAATAACCGGAACATTTGCGGCGCGTGTTGAGGCTCTGACAGCAGACCAGTCGGCTTCGCCATTGTAGAAGTCTTGGCGTGTTCGGCCATGTATTGTTATTAGCGAAACGCCGATTTTCTGAGCACGAACGGTCAGTTCAGGCGCACAGAGGTTTTCACGATCCCAGCCGAGCCGCATCTTAAGTGTGACGGGTGTTTTGCCTGCCCCTTCATGCACTGCAGCAATAAGACTTTCGGCATGATCGAGGTCACGCATCAGAGCCGAGCCCGACAGGCCGCCAGTCACACGCCGAGATGGGCAACCCATATTGATGTCGATGACGTCTGCGCCTGATTCGCTTGCTATATGCGCGGCCCTTCTGAGGGGGTCGGCTGTACGGCCAACAAGTTGAACTACGTGACAGCCGTTCAAGGCTGTTGGACGCGTCAAACGCGTTTCGGCTTCTTTATGGCCCTGAGTTAATTCTTCGCCCGCNACCATTTCTGTGATTGCGACCTTTGCGCCAAAGCGGATAGCCTGTTTGCGAAACGGTGCATCAGTCACGCCGGACATTGGCGCGAGCAGAACGGGGATATCATTTTGCAAGTTCGCGTATGGTAGCATCATTCAGGCTCATTGGTGCAGTGCACAAATTTTGAACAGATAAACACAACGTGTACGGAATGAAAACCGCATCAAAAGAAAACTGCTCAATAATTGATCATAAATTCGCAAAATTCTGTTGTCTGATCGTGGCCGCGGGAAGCGGTTCACGTTTCGGTGGTCGAGTCCCGAAGCAGTTTCTACCACTGGGCGCGCGGATGGTGATTGATACCAGCCTCGATGTTCTTCTGAACCATCCACAGTGTTCGGGAATCGTCATNGTGGGGCGCGAAGAAGACCTGCCTCTGCTTGAGACGATCAAGGCGCGCCGGTCAGACAAGTCTCCCACACCAATTCAGATCACGATCGGTTCAGACACACGGTCGAAATCGGTTCAGAATGGCTTGGCCAGCGCGAAAGACTTTGCAGCTGACATTGTGATGATTCACGATGCGGCCCGTCCAGGTTTGACCTCGGACATTCTTGATCGCCTTTTAGCGGGCCTCNGAGAACACCATGGCTCGGCCCCTGCCCTGCCTGTTGTGGATGCCCTGAAGAAGACTACAGACGACGGGATTGAGTCCGTTGATCGCGCCAGCATGTACCGGATTCAGACGCCTCAGGCCTTCCGAGCNGATGCAATCGAGCACATGTACGCCGGGTCGGATGGATCTGCGGTGGATGATTTCGATCTCGCCTCCAAATCAGGTTTGTATCTGACGCTGGTGGATGGCGATGAGCGGCTCATGAAAATAACCTACCCTGAAGATATCAAACGACTGGAGCAGATTTTGTTTGCAAATACCCAGTATGTGACGCGCTCCGGTCTTGGCTATGATGTTCATGCCTTTGAGCCAGGAAATGAAGTTCAATTGTGTGGCGTGGCTATTCCACACGACGTTAGGCTGAAAGGCCATTCAGACGCAGATGTCGGCTGGCATGCGCTTACCGACGCTTTGCTGGGCGCGATTGCTGCCGGAGATATTGGCGATCACTTCCCGCCAACAGATCCGCAATGGAAAGGCGCGGCTTCANAAGTCTTCCTTAGTTTCGCAGGAGAGCAGATCAGCGCCATGGGCGGAACGATCGTCAACGTGGATATCACACTCATCTGCGAAGCGCCGAAGGTCAAACCCCATCGCGAGGCCATGCGACTGGCTACGGCGAAGGTTCTGAATGTTGATCCGGGCATCATTTCGGTCAAAGCGACAACGACTGAAGGCCTTGGCTTTGAGGGCCGACGGGAAGGTATCGCCGCTCAGGCGATTGCGTCTGTGATGCTTCCCATGCAGCGCACAAGTGATAGAGCTTAGCCAGCCGATCAGATAAGAAGGAGCTCGCCCGCATGTTTCCGGACCGCTTACTCAACATGGCTCGACTACTTCTCGACGATGCCCAATCGCGTCGACTTCGCATTGTCACGGCTGAGAGTTGTACTGGCGGTCTTCTATCAGGGCTGCTCGTGGAAATTCCGGGGTCTTCCAAGGTNTTTGAAAGAGGCTTCGTCACNTANTCCAACAAGGCCAAAGAAGAGGTTCTCGGAGTNCCCGGCGATCTTCTGGCAGACTATGGCGCCGTCAGTGAAGCGGTTGCGCGNGCAATGGCCGAGGGTGCTCTTGAAGANAGNCGGGCAAATCTNTCGATCGCTATTACTGGCGTTGCTGGCCCGGGTGGCGGCACGNGACTCAAACCGGTCGGTACGGTTCATTTTGCGCTCGCCCGGGAAAACGCACCTATTCGGCATATTGTAGAGCATTACGGCGATATCGGCCGTTCAGAAATTCGCATGGCAAGTCTCGAAACAGCGCTTCAAATGCTCATGGAAAGCGTCAAGAGTTAGCCGGTCTTCTGATAGCGGCGATCGGCTTCAGATACGAACGCTGCCATGATCAGATTGACCGCGAGCTCGAAATTAGCGGCGGCAAGCGCACGCAGAATGATATTCTTGAATTCAAAATCGACGTAGAAATCTACGTCAGTTCCGTTTTCGGCCTCCCGGAACGTCCATTCATTCTTGAGTTTTTTAAGGGGGCCGTCGACCAGGTTGACCTTGATCGTACGAGCNTGGCTATCCGTATCTACACGGGTAGCCAGTCGTTCAGAGAAACCTTTGAAGCCAACCTTCGCATTGCCGACCACGGTCTTCGATGAGCCGCTTTCAGAAATCGGTTCAACCTGCATGGATTTGATCCACTTGATGAACTCTGGATATCGATCGATGTCGGATACAAGTTCAAAAAGATTGTCAGCCGAATGGTTGATCCGGACGGTACGCCGAAGACTGGTCATGGTAGGTCTTTCAGCTTCGGGCTGAGGCAGCCAGTTGGCGCTGTCGTGCGGCTCTGAGCTGCTGGAAGTCATCACCCGCGTGATAGCTCGAACGCGTNAGCGGAGTGGCTGAAACCATCAGAAAACCTTTGGCTCTCGCAATTGTTTCATACGCTTTGAACTCGTCTGGAGTCACATAGCGATCAACTGCGGCATGCTTTCGCGTCGGCTGCAGGTATTGGCCGATGGTGATGAAGTCCACACCGGCGGACCGCATATCGTCCATCACCTGCATGACTTCTTCCTTGGTCTCGCCAAGGCCAACCATNAGGCCGGACTTTGTGAATTGTTCAGGATCGCGTTCTTTGACACGNTCAAGCAGTCGCAGCGAATGGTAGTANCGCGCACCGGGCCGAATGCTGAGATAGAGCCGCGGCACTGTCTCAAGGTTATGGTTGAAGACATCCGGTTTGGCATCGATCGCGATCTCGGCTGCTTTGCCCTTCCTGAGAAAGTCCGGCGTCAGAATCTCAATCGTTGCGCCCGGCGCAGCTTCGCGAATCGCACGAACCGTTTCTGCGATGTGTTCTGCGCCGCCATCGTCCAGATCATCGCGATCAACAGATGTGATAACGACATGCTTTAGTNCCATCGCCGCAACCGTAGCGCCGACGCGCCGTGGCTCGTCCGCGTCCAGGGCACCAGGAAGCCCGGTCTTCACATTGCAAAAACTACAGGCGCGCGTACACGTATCGCCCATGATCATCATGGTCGCGTGTTTCTGCTCCCAGCATTCGCCAATATTGGGGCAACCAGCTTCCTCACAGACCGTAACGAGATTGTTCTCTTTCACGATTGCGCGTGTCTCGGCATAGCCCTTGCTTACGGGCGCTTTCACACGAATCCACTCCGGCTTTCGAAGAACCTCCGTATCNGGACGGTTTCGTTTTTCCGGGTGCCGGTGCTGGACCGGTGCCTGAGCTGTAGAGCCCAACGTGTCGATCAGTTTTGCCATGCTTGCGAAATGGCGCTTTTCACCGCCAACATCAAGCCCGAAATCTGCGCTCCTGTAATGTCAGGATCGCATAGCTTGCTGCTGCGTTGGCTCATTATGCGTGACTTTCACGTTCTGAAACATAATGTTACGAACAATCACAAAACAAAATAATGGGAAATGGAGTGCATGGACATGGGATCCATCGCTTATGAGTTTAAGCCAGCACGCACAAAGAAAGATCTGTTCTCAGGGCTTTTGAAAGCTCGAAAAGATTTTGGTGGTGACAGGCAAATCATCGTTGATGGTGATGAGCGTGTTCTGACCTACAATGAAGTGGTCCGTGCGTCCTTCGCCCTGGGAAGCGCCCTTAAGAATCTGACCGAAAAGAGCGAACATGTTGCGGTGATGCTGCCAACCGGCGCTGGCGCCGTTATCGCTTTCTATGCGCTGCAGGCTTACGGCCGGATTCCGGCCATGTTCAATTTCACAGCCGGTTCACGCAATTTGAAAGCTGCTGGACGTGCCGCACAGGTCAAAAAGATCGTGACGGCACACAAGTTCATCGAACTGGGCAATCTACAGCCACTCATTGATGAGCTGAAAACTCAGTACGAGATCATCTATCTTGAAGATGTCCGAGAAGATCTGTCGATTGCAGACAAAGCCCGGGGCGCTCTTGGGCCGATTTTTCCGAATGTCTTCAAGACCAAGATCGGGCATAAAGAGACTGGCGTCATCCTTTTCACCTCCGGTACAGAAGGGGATCCAAAAGGCGTGGTNTTGTCGCATGAGAATGTCATGGCCAATGTGGAGCAGGTTCGGGCACATATCGAACTCTTTCCGGATACCGATGTGCTGTTCAATCCGCTGCCGACGTTCCACTGTTTCGGCCTGACGGTTGGCGCTGTGCTGCCCCTGATGGCTGGCATTAAGAGCATTTTCCACCCCACTCCCCTGCAGCCCAAGGAAATCGTCAAGCGTATCCGCAAGGCGAAAGCGACTATCCTTCTCGCAACAGATACCTTCATCTCGCAATACGCGCGAGCGGGTGATCAGGGCGATCTCGATACGCTAAGGCTCGCTGTATGTGGAGCAGAACGCGTACGTGACGAAACACGCCAGATGGTTCGCAAGAAATACAATATTGAAATTCTGGAAGGTTATGGAGCCACGGAAGCCTCTCCAGTGGTCGCAGCGAATCAGATTGGGGCCAATGTTCCTGGCACCGTTGGACAGCTCATGTCAGGTATGGAGCACAAGCTCGAACCGGTTCCTGGAATCGACAAAGGCGGCAAGATGCTCGTGCGTGGCCCCAATATCATGAAGGGTTATTTGCGTTCATCCTCGCCTGGTGNGATCGAGCCTCCNAAAGGCGGTTGGCATGATACGGGCGATATCTGCACGGTCGACGAACAAGGATTTATTCGCATTCGTGGGCGGGTAAAGCGCTTTGCGAAAGTTGGTGGCGAGATGATTTCGCTCGCAGTTGTCGAGAACTGCGCGTCAGCTATCTGGCCTGATAACATGCACGCTGCAGCAGCCATNCCCGATACGCGCAAGGGCGAACAGATTGTGCTNCTGTCNGACGCCGAAGGTGTGAACCGGCCAGATATGCTGGCCTGGGCTCAAAANCATGGCGTCTCAGAANTGTCAGTGCCGAGAAAGGTGTTCACNGTNGATNAAATCCCCGTCCTGGGAACGGGGAAAGTCGATTATGGCAGTGTCACGAAACTGGCTCATGAGCTTGCTGGCNTGACGGACACGCCAGCTTAGAATGCTCTGCTTAGATGTGGATGACGCGATCGTAAGCGGCGAGAACGCTTTCGTGCATCATCTCCGACAAGGTTGGGTGCGGGAACACGGTTTCCATCAGCTCACCTTCGGTGAGCTCACCCTGCCGGGCCACCACATATCCTTGAATCAGCTCGGTCACCTCGGCGCCNATCATATGNGCNCCGAGTAATTCTCCGGTTTTCTCATCGAAAATGGTTTTGATGAGACCTTCAGGCTCGCCAAGGGCGATGGCTTTGCCATTTCCGATGAAGGGAAACTTACCAACCTTGACCTTATGACCGGCTTCTTTCGCTTTCGCCTCCGTCATGCCGACCGATGCNACTTGCGGATGNCAATAGGTACAACCCGGAATGTTCCAGGTTTCAAAAGCATGAGGGTTCTTTCCGGCAATCTTTTCNACGCACACCACTCCTTCATGGCTGGCCTTGTGTGCAAGCCAGGGTGCGCCAGTGAGATCACCGATGGCATAGAGGCCTTTGACATTCGTCTGACAAAAGCCATCAACGACCACGTGGCTGCCATCCGTCTTGACGCCAAGCTCTTCAAGGCCGAGGCCTTCAACATTCCCAACAATGCCGATTGCCAGCACAATACGGTCAAAGGTCTGTTCTTCGGTCTTGCCATCCTTCGTTTTGATGGTCGCCTTGATATCGGATTTGCCAGGTTTCACGCCTTCGACAGCTGCNCTGGTCAGGATTTTCATGCCCTGCTTTTCGAAAGACTTCCGGGCCATGCCTGAGATTTCTTCATCTTCGACAGGCAAAATACGCTCCAGCATTTCCACAACTGTAACATCAGCGCCGAGCGCGTTGTAAAAGCTTGCGAATTCAATGCCGATCGCTCCGGATCCGATGACCAGAAGCTTTTTCGGCATGGCATCAGGAACCATTGCCTCTTTGGCGGTCCAGATATACTTGCCATCAGGCTCCAGACCGATTTTTGGCACTGTTCTGGCGCGTGCGCCTGTCGCCAAAAGCACGTTTTTCGGCTCGTAGGTCGTGTCCTTGCCGTCTTTGCCCTTCACGATCACTTTCGGCGCAGCACCGCCTTTNGNGATCCGGCCTTCGCCTTCAATCACGGTGATCTTGTTCTTCTTCATCAGNTGCTTCACGCCGCCCGAAAGCTGGCCGGCGATCTGACGGGATCGCTTCACGACAGCTTCCAGNTCGAAGCTGACATTGTCAGCTTTCAGTCCGTAAGCCTTAGCGTTTTTCATCTGGTGATAGACTTCAGCCGTTCGCAGAAGCGCTTTTGTCGGAATACAGCCCCAGTTCAGGCAGACACCGCCAAGCGCGTCACGCTCAACAATTGCTGTCTTGAGTCCGAGCTGGCTCGCGCGGATGGCGGCGACATATCCTCCGGGACCGCTCCCGATGATAATCAGATCATATTGTTCAGCCATTGGCCGTTCTCTTTCGGAAATAGATCAGAGCAGCATTGCTTCTGGGGTTTCGACATAGCGTTTGAAGGCCTGGAGCCATTTGGCGCCCTCAGCCCCGCCGACGACACGGTGGTCGCATGTCAGCGTCACGCTCATCTGTGTCGCGGCAGCGATGGAGCCATCAGCTTTCACGATCGGACGTTTCTCACCCGCACCCACTGAAAGGATCATGCCCTCTGGTGGGTTGATGATGCTCGCAAAGCTCTTAATGCCGAACATTCCAAGGTTCGAGATTGAGAAGGTGCCGCCCATATATTCCTGCGGCTTGAGTTTGC
>PABS01000097.1 GCA_002699325.1 Ponticaulis sp.
GCTCTCATCCATTCACAGAGGCGCACACGCCCTCAGCATGCGACTGCATTCCGAGAATATCACGCCCACCCTTTCCACAGAACTTTCCCGGCACTCCAAAGCAGCGTCCCAACCGTTCAGCCCGCAAGAAGAAGCTGCGGAAAATGCGCGTCTTTACACAGAGATCGGTGATGAGTTGTTTGCAGCACTGGATTGGCAACGCGAACGCTATCGCGAAACCGGTTAATAGCCGCCAAGATTGGCGCGAACAGCGGCTGCATCATAAGTGTCATAGCCTTCTGGGCGCGGCCCGCGGCCAATAAGGATCTCCATATTGTGCGTCACATCCGCATTTTGAGAGCCACCGCCAATCGGGAATCCGATACCGACCCCCACCCCGACAGCCGAGAAACCACCAGAACCAGACGACCCGCCGACTGACACCCGGGGACCTGATCGGCTCGGCAACGCCCTTCCGCTGGAAAAGCTGTTCACGACGCGAAACCAGTGACCGCCATTCTGTTCAGTCACTTCGGCGGCGCGGCGCAATGCATACTCGCGTGCCATCGCCTCATTGCTGGCGCTGTAAGAGATCCGATATCTGTTTTGCTCTATGATCTGCTCTGAATATCCAAAGCTGCTGCCCGGTTCCATCGGCCCATAGCCTCGCGGGGTCGATGTACAGGCGACAAGCGCCGGCATTGTCAGGCAGGCAATCACGATCGTCTTGATAGTCATTTTGCTCCTCCATTCTGACATCAAACGCATGCCAGCCGTGAAAGTCCCGGCGCACTTGCAGTGATCAGTTCGGCGCAGGGCTGAACTCCCGCTGCGCTTGAACGGCGTTACTGCTACGCCGTGAGTTTGAGATGGCGCCATGGGTGAACACCATTTTCTGGCGCGCCAGAGGTGAAATCACGAACGGATAGAGATCCTGAAGACCCATGGAGCGATTGACGTGGTTCAGCGCAAGTCCCAGGTCGACCGCCTGCGAGATCAGCGCCTCTGCATCAGGCTCTGCATAGGCGTCATACCCAAAGGTCGGCCGATCACCTCGCTGCAACCCTGAGGCAGCCGCGCTGTCCACGATGTCAGTCAGGTGCATCACATGTGCTGCGGTTTCAGCCCAGTCCTCATGCGGATGAGAGGATGCATAGCGGGTCACATGTCTCTGCTCGAAATCCGGCGGCGCGCCATTGGCGTAATAGGCTTTCAGCGCCTCTCCATAGTCCGCCGTTTCATCACCAAACAGAGCCCTGAATTCTTTCAGAAACGTATCATCCTCGCTCAGACGAAGCTGAAGGAAATGCGCGATCTCATGCCGGAAATGGGCATTCATGGTACGCAATCGTTCAGACAGGTCATCTCGGCGGCGCTCGCGCTCGACAGGGTCAGCCTCAATGACATTGATGGTGATCAGCCCGTCGGCATGGCCCATAATGACAGGCTTTTCACCCTTGCGCGTATCCTCTGAAAGCAGATGAAATCTCGGTCGTGCACCGGCATCATTGTTTGTGAACCAGCCCCAGCGCGAGAGATTGGACAAGACCCAACGTTTGGCAAACTCGGCGTCTGACCAGAGCGAGACATTGTTGTCCCGGAAGGCGTCGGGAATGATCTCTGTCATGGAGCAGGACCGGCAATGCCCGTCTTTGTCTTCGGCGATCCAGTTGCAGGCAATCTTTTGACGATTGCTGCACCACGCGGCGCCCTGCACAAAACGATCCTGCTCAGGATCATAGCTCAGCTCAGCGCCGCAACTGCAACCAAGGTTTCGGAAATAGACCGGCTCATTGCAGGCAGGACAGGTATAAACTCTCATAGGGGACTCAGTTCGTAGTTCGATAACCCCGATCAACGCGCGCCTAGGTCACAAGTTCTCAATACCGCTGTATTTTTTTCTTCCCTATTAAAACATCTCCTTCGGGCGTGAATAATCGCGCCAAAATCGTGCTCGGAAACGCTTCTCCCATTTGACCACGCCTGATCACCTGCTATTAGGCAGCGGAATTCCGAATAAAAGAGGACGTTACGCACATGGCTAAGATCCAGGTCAAAACACCGGTCGTTGAAATGGACGGCGATGAGATGACACGCATCATCTGGCAGATGATTAAAGAGCGTCTCATTCACCCTTATCTCGACATCGATCTGAAATACTACGACCTGTCGATCCAGAAGCGCGACGAAACCGACGACCAGATCACCGTCGATGCGGCTGAAGCCACCAAGAAATATGGCGTTGCCGTCAAGTGTGCGACCATCACGCCAGACGAAGGCCGCGTTGAAGAGTTCGGCCTGAAGAAAATGTGGCGTTCGCCAAACGGCACGATCCGTAACATTCTAGGCGGCGTGGTTTTCCGCGAGCCGATCGTGATCTCGAACGTTCCGCGTCTGGTTCCAGGCTGGACAAAGCCTGTCGTCATCGGCCGTCACGCGTTTGGTGACCAGTACCGCGCGACAGACATGCTGATCCCGGGCAAAGGCAAGCTCACCATGACCTTCCAGCCGGAAGATGGTTCTGAGCCAACAACGCATGAGATCTTCGACTTCCCGTCGGCTGGCGTTGCCATGGGCATGTATAACCTCGACGACTCAATTCGCGACTTCGCCCGTGCAAGCTTCAACTATGGCCTGCAGCGCAAATGGCCGGTCTACATGTCGACGAAGAACACCATCATGAAAAAGTATGATGGCCGTTTCAAAGACATCTTCCAGGAAATCTACGAGAACGAGTTCGAAGAACAGTTCAAAGAGTTCGGTGGCACTTATGAGCACCGCCTCATCGACGACATGGTCGCAGCCTGCATGAAATGGTCTGGCGGTTACGTCTGGGCTTGTAAGAACTATGACGGCGACGTTCAGTCTGACACGGTTGCACAGGGTTATGGCTCACTCGGCCTGATGACGTCTGTTCTGATGACGCCAGATGGCAAAACGGTTGAAGCTGAAGCCGCTCACGGCACAGTGACCCGTCACTACCGTAACCACCAGAAGGGCGAAGCAACATCGACGAACTCTATCGCATCTATGTTCGCCTGGACCCGTGCGCTCGGTCACCGTGGTCGTATGGACGGCACGCCAGAGCTGCAGAACTTCGCTGAACTGCTTGAAGACACAATCATCAAGACGGTTGAAGCTGGCGACATGACGAAAGACCTGGCTCTGCTCATCGGTCCGGATCAGGGCTGGCTGACGACAGAAGAGTTCATCAACAAGGTTGGTGACAACTTCGAAAAAGCGATGGCAAACGCCTAAGCGTCCCGCCAATCCGATAACGATAAAGCCCGCCTCTTCGGCGGGCTTTTTTGTGAGCGCGCCATGCGTCTTGCCGCCTGCGCCCTGAAGGCGCTAACTTCTTCCGGTGGACGCGCAAGGCGTGGGGACTCAAATGCTGAAAAAGCTTGCATCATCCAAGTTTGGCTGGCTGCTGCCAGTGGGCGGTTTTCTCCTCGCTGCGGTCCTTTTCAATCTGATCAGTCGCGTCACCAATCCCTCAAGCCACGCTTACGCAGGCGATTGTATCGCGCGCTCGGAGGATGGCGCGACTTACCGCAATACCTGCGGTTACGAGATCAATTTTGTGCTGTGCCTGGATGACGAGGATGAAGCAGATTACTCAAGCTGCCCTGTCACGCGTCTTGCAGAGGGTGACAGCTATCAGATGGGTTCCGGTCAGTTCCTTGAGACAGACGTTTATGGAAACCGTCACGTCTGGGCCTGCAAGACGCCATTTGTTCCCAGGATGAAGCCTAGCAACAGCAATCAGAACCTTCTCAGAAAAGCCTGTGGCAGGAAAGACGACTGAGATGGAACAGGCCACGCCTGAGCGCGGAACCAAACCGGGCTCCAAATCTCCCGGGGGGTGCCTGTTCGCGATTGGCGCTTTCATTGCGCTGGGGGCAATTGGCTTTGTCAGCACCGCCCTGTTTGAACCGGAACGACAAGGCAAAGCAAATGAGTGCATCGGCCCGTCCGACGCCTCGCCCGCCTATGCGAACAGCTGCGATCATACGGTGAATTTTCAGTACTGCCTGTATTCAAACGCCGGGGCGGATAAAGACCTGTGCAGAGATGTTTCGCTGGAACCCGGCGAAGGCGTCACATCCCTGCAAACTGATCTTGCTCAGCTTGGGGGCCTCTTCAGAATCAGCCTCATGGCTTGCGAGGCTCCTTTTGTGCCGGGCCAGTACGAGTATTGGAATACCAAACGCATGACACCAGGTTGCGTGAAACCGGGGGATCCCTTTGCCGGTCCGCACATTTCGCGTCAGCAATCGACGCCGGCACCAGATACTGACCTTCCGGATGATTTTTGAGCGTAAAATAAAAAGGCCCGCATGAGCAGGCCTTTTCGAATATTCAGAATTATTTCGCCAAAGTGCAATCAGGCAGTCTGGTCGTCAACCTCGGCGCCTGGCGCATTCTTCATGACAGACTGGATGCCATTGTCGCGACCAGAAGCGCTCTCATAGGACTGAGAGGTGCCCACAACCTGACCATTGGTGGATTTCAGGTTGAACATGTACTTGCCGGACGCTGTTTCCTTCTTCTCGAAACGCGCTTCGTCGGCAGAGTTTGTTTTCACGGACTCAATGCCGTTCATTGCGCTGGCTTTGGCTTTATAGCCTTCGCTCGCGAGAATGTTTTCGCCGTTTCCAGCTTTCAGCCGGAAGCGAAATTCGCCGGATTTATCTGTGTAGAGTTCGAACTTGGCAGCCATATCGGTTCTCCCGTTTTCATTTCTGGGGCGTCCCCCTCTTTTTCGTTGCCCCTAACCGCCAAAAGGGTCAAGGCTGAAGCGCCAACAATGTCCAGCGCTATCATTGAACTGGCACCCGTCATTGCGAAAATCCGCCGCGCCAGACAGCCCTATTCCCGATCCAGTAAATCGCCCGGTTTACAGTCCAGAACCTCGCAGATTTTGTCGAGCGTCTCAAACCTCACCCCCTTAACCCGCCCCTGACGCAACATGGAGAGGTTCTGTTCGGAAATACCGATCTGTGCCGCAAGATCCTTGGATTTCATTTTTCGCAGGGCCAGCATCACATCGAGTCTCACAATTATGGCCATCAGACGAACTGCCGGTTTTCATCGACGGCTTCTGCCCCAACCATCATGACCTGCCCGACAATCATCACCATAGCCCCTGTGATCATGAGTATCAGAGTGTTGCTTGAAAGCGCGACCGAGACCGTTCGCGCGCCAGGTGGATTATCCAGGGTCATGAGCAGAGGCACGAGCGTTGGCTGGATAAGTGACCAGATGGCGGAAATGAAAATCGTCAGCCCCAGAAACCGCAGCACTTTCAGAACCTTATCTCCAAACACGTCCTCATATTGGAAGACATGAAAAAGTCGGAACATTGCAAGGCCAATGGCAAACTGAGCTGCCAGACCCAGAATGATCACCGCGTGAATCAGAAACATCTTAAGCGGAGTCGGTTGGGTCACAGCCTGAATTTCCGGCTGCAGTACCTCCCAATANGNACCGACCGCTGTTTCGGGAATGTTTGTGTANATCACCANGACAAAGATCNCGACCATTCCGACNGCGAGAAACCACTTACAAATGCCGCACCAGCGGCGAGTCGCAGGCCCAAGCATTTTTCGACTCGACATTTTCATCTCCAAGTATCAATTATTCATGTATTACATGAATTTTTGGATGTTTGAAATGAAATATCTCTCCAGAGTTTCCCAGAGTGTTTTTGCACTCGCCATTCTAGGCCTTTCGGCGTGCACATCAGTTCCTCTGACCAGTCTTCCACGTCTGCAGGGCTTAAATCCGACTCAAATGGACTTCAGCGAGGTGCGAGTGGCCTTACGCGTTCAGGAGGGATTTCGGCTTGAAAAAGATACCGTGACGCTTTCCATGGATCTGACCAATGAAACGCAATGGCTTGATCTCAGTGAGCAGTTTACACTCGACATTCGCCAGCGCGATGACGATCCGTTTCTGAACCGACAGGCCAAGCCCGGCTTCACCATTTACGAGTTCCAGATACGGCCTGAAGACGCAACCAGGGCAAGGAAATTGCAGGCTGTGGTCGCGGACCTGAAGAGGAGATCAGAGTCCGGCGAGACACCAAAAGAGAAACACAGTTTCTCTCTGAGCGTGAACTTCAAGCCGTGTCTCGAAAAAGGCGCAAATCCTTTCCGCAACGCACGTGTAACNGTTTATTTGCGCCCCGATCCCGCAGATGCGTATTTCAAGCTCGTCAAAGAGCGGAAGTTCGACATGGCTGGCGATACAATCGGGCAGATCAAAACATGCGCCGGTGATTAGACTCCTCAATCGCCGAGGTCGAACATATCGTTCTCGTGACGCTCACGGTCTCGCTCATTGCGATGTGGATAATTGCGGGGATCATTCCGGGGTTTNCGCTGACGCGGATCCTCTCGCTCACCTGCCATTGAATCCATAAGTTGATCCAGTAGCTCAGCCAGCCAGTTCATGCCGACCTCCTCGCCTCTGTCCTGTCTCAAGCGTGAAATGGTCTGCAAACAATCTTCGCAGGTTCGATTCAAAATGCGCGAACTGACGTTCAGGACCCACATAGCGAAATGTCAGATGCACCACATCATTCTTGTCGAGCGGAGAAATGCCACTGTGGGAAGCCGCGATCTGAAACGGCAACCAACTGGTATAATCTTCGATCGCCAGCGCTAATTGCTTGAAATCGATATCACCAACCAGGGTAAGGCGAACACGTTTCAAATCAGAAGGACGCGCAATTTCATTACATTTCCGGTGATAGCTGACCTTTCTGAGGTCCACCGGCAGAAGGCCAGAAACGGCCTGGCTCTCATTCAACTCTGAATCCGTCATACGCTTCATTGTGGCCTCCTTTGCCATGGAGAAAGAAATGGCGCTGTCGTTTCCATTTTTAAAATAGAATAATATTCTCATTTTGATCGTTTTTTACGATCTAAANTATANCCGCTGAGAGGAGGATCATTGCCGGCGAGGNCCTGATTTGACCGTACGCCGGANCGGTGAAACCATTCCAACCCAAGACTGGAGCGCGATATGCACGGCCCCTTATTCAGACTTGCCCGCATGGCACACCGATTGTTTGTNCGTCATTCGGGAGGAGGACGTGCTGAATTTAAGGGAAATAAATACCTGCGCCGCGCGCTGCGATTGTTACGGCTCGGACGGCGCGCAAGCGATCAGAAAAATATTCGCTGAAATAGCGCTTGATCTCCCGGCGAAAATTTGTACAACACGCCCCCTCAGTCGGAGTGTAGCGCAGTCTGGTAGCGCATCTGGTTTGGGACCAGAGGGTCGGGAGTTCGAATCTCTCCACTCCGACCATTTCTCATTTTCTACCGTTCAGTCAGAATGCCGCAGTTCCCTGTGATGCAAATACACCCATATTTCATATTTAGATGAAATAATTCACACGCCTGATACGCAATAAAATATCACAAAAACAGCTAGATGCAGCATCATCTGCGACATTTCATCCCTAGGCGGATAAATTTCTTGCATATTGGGCTTAGGAAGGGTATTTATCACTCAACGGAAACGGGCATCCCCCTCCCCATTAGCTCGTTTCTCGTCATACCCACCCACAGCCAGGTGTCGCGGCTTCCGCCAGCGTCCCCCTCCTTCCCTCCCGGCGGTTCATTCCCGGTTCTCCGGAAATGAATGCGACACCTGGTTACCTTTCCTACAGACAGGACTTGCCAAATCGCCGTCTTCCGACGACATGAGCGCTATGGCACAGCCCCCCGTTCTCTCCCTCACCGATATTCAGCTCACCTTTGGCGGCAAACCCGTCTTCGAGGGCGTCACCCTTAGCATTGGCCCCAATGAGCGCGCGGTACTCGTCGGGCGTAATGGTGCGGGCAAATCCACTTTGATGAAGGTGATAGCTGGACGTATCGATCCCGACGAGGGAGATGTCTGGCGGCAACCCGGTACACACGCCGTCTATCTGTCTCAGGAGCCGGACCTGTCGGGATTTGACAGCCTGCTGGACTTTGCAGTTCAGGACCTGCCCGCCATTTCAGCAGAAGACCGGCACCTGGCCGAAGCTGAACTTATGGCAATGGGGCTCGACCCGTCTGCTGACCCGGCAAAGCTTTCGGGCGGGCAAAAGCGCCGCGCCGCGCTGGCACGCGCCTTTGCGGCTGACCCGGATATTCTCCTGTTAGATGAGCCCACAAACCATCTCGACATTCCGGCTATTGAGCAGCTTGAAGCCCGTCTCCAGGGATTTCATGGCGCGCTTCTGATGGTAAGCCACGACCGCCGCTTCCTTGAGAAGATATCCTCCTCCTGCTTCTGGCTCCGCCAGGGCAAAGTGCGCCGTTTCCATCAGGGCTATGCCAAGTTTGATGACTGGGCAGCAGAAGTCGAAGCTGAAGAAGAAAAAGCACTCGACCGCCTCAACACCCAACTCAAAGCCGAACAACGCTGGCTCGAGCGCGGTGTGACGGCCAGGCGCAAGCGTAATCAGGGTCGGCTCCGCAAAGTCATGGATATGCGTGCCGAGCGTCAGTCGCGAAAAACCGGCCTCAATGAAATTCGCGCCACCTCAGACATGACGCTGGAAACCGCAGAGGGCTCCGGCAAGCGCGTCATCGAGGCACGCGGCATATCCAAAACCTTTGATACACCGGCAGGCAAACTGCCTGTGGTCCAGGAGCTGAACCTGCGCATTCAACGCGGTGACCGGCTGGGTCTTGTCGGTCCAAACGGCGCAGGCAAATCCACGCTCATCAAGCTTCTGCTCGGAGAGATTGAGCCTGACACGGGATCAGTGAAACTCGGCACAAACCTCGAAATCGCCTATCTCGATCAGAACCGGGCGCGTCTCGATCCTAACGACACGCTCTGGCAAGCTCTGGCACCTGAAGGCGGCGACCAGATTGTCGTGCGCGGAACACCGCGACACGTTGCCTCATATGCCCAGGACTTCCTCTTCAAATCGGAGCAACTCCGTCAACCTGTTTCGGCCCTGTCCGGCGGAGAGCGGAACCGGCTACTGCTGGCTATCGCGCTTGCAAAGCCTTCAAACCTTCTGGTGCTCGACGAGCCGACAAACGATCTCGATATGGAAACGCTGGATCTTCTGGAAGACATGCTGGCCGAGTATGACGGCACACTGATCCTGGTCAGCCACGACCGTGCATTTCTGGATGGCGTTGTCACATCCTGCCTCTCGCCTGTCGGCGATGGCAAATGGGTTGAAACACCCGGCGGTTATTCCGATGCGGCGAGACAACTCAAGGAAATCAAAGGGTCACGGGCCTCCGGCACGGACACAGGCGGGAGCTCATCGCGCGCATCAGGCAAATCTTCAAAGCCTGCGGCGAAGAGCCAGAACAAGCTTTCCTTTAAGGATAAGCACCGTCTGGAAGAGCTCGATAAGCTGATGCCAAAGCTCCAGAAACAGATCGAAGCGCTGGAAGCGGAACTGGCTGACCCAGCCCTTTTCAACAAAAATCCTGATCGGTTTCACAAAGCAAGCAGCGAGCTGGAGACCACGCGTGATACGCTGGAGGAAGCTGAAATGGAGTGGCTGGAACTCGAGGAAAAGCGAGAATCCCTCGAAGGATAATCTACAGTCCTGACGCGAATTTCCATAAAATTAAGCGATACCCGCAGAGAGTTTTTAACGAAGCCCGCGCTATTCCGGAAGTCAGGGAAATTTGCGGGACCGTTCCATGCCTTCAACAGAAAATGTTTCAGCTTTTGCGCGCCTTAAAGATCTCGCCAAGGAAAACTCAAGCGATAACCGACGCGAGCTTCTTCGCAGCATTACAGACATGTTTCTCGGCGACCCCTGTCAGCGCAACCACAATGAATGCATTCTTTTTGATGAAGTCGTCGGCGCTGTAGTTAAGGATATGGAATCCTCCGTCCGCGCCGAGCTTGCTGAAAAGCTCTCAACGGCGAAGGCGCCTGTCTCGCAAACACTCAAATCCTTTGCCTTGGATGACGATATAGCCGTGGCAAGACCCGTCCTCGAAAGCTCAACCATGCTCAGCGACGAAGACCTTATCGAGGTCATCACGACGCGCACGCAGGAGCACATCCTGGCGATCACGAAACGCGTCGGGGTCAGTGAGCTGGTATCCGACGCCATTGTCGACCACGGTACTGAAAACGTCATCGCCTCACTCCTGGAGAACCACACGGCCAGGATCGGGCGGGAATCCATGGAAAAAGTTACGGACAAAGCGCTCAGCTCTGCCGTGCTGCAAAAAAGCTTTGTCAGTCGCGATGATGTGCCGCTTGATCTGTTGAACGAGCTTGTCATGCTCGTCGAAAAGGACCTGCGCAAAGAAATCATGGAGCGTTTCTCAGGCGTTTCGGAACAGGAACTTGAAGTCGCACTGGCTCGCAGCCGGCGCGTCGTAAGACAGAATTTCGGCAAGGAATCGCGGGAACAGAAAAACGCGATTGTCGAGATTGATCGCCTGGTAAAACTCGAAGCCCTCTCTCCGAGTCATTTCCATCGCTTCCTGCAGGCCGATAACATCGGATGTTTTGCAGAAGCCATGAACCGCCTGACCGGAATTGGCTACCACACAGCGCTCAACATCTATAAGAAACGCGACGTGGACAGCCTGGCCCTGGTCATGAAAGCGCTCGATGCACCCCTGCCGCTCTTTGCAACAGTCGCCGCTTATGTCGCCGGCAAGAACGATGCGATCAATCTCGTCAGTGAGTATGCTGGCGTCTACCGCGAAGTCTCATCAGACGCCGCCGCACGCGCCCTTCGCTTCTGGAAAGTCCGGGGCGCGACAGCGAGAGCTGCCTGAGCGAATTCGGGCAGCCGCTATTCGCTATCGTCAGAATCCATGCCGGAGGCTTTTTCATAAGCCAGCTTCTCAAGCCGTGCACGCTCCACGCGGGGCGATAGATCGGGCGGAGACATGATCTCTGGCGGGTCCTGTTGTTGCATGTAGACTGTGCGGCTCGGGAAAGCGAAACCTGTCCCGGCCTTCTCTATAATGTCCATGATCTCGAGCGCGAGCTTTTCCTTCAGTTCGAGCCATTCGCCCCAATTGGTGGTGTTGGTGAAGGTATAGATCAGGAAATCGATTGAGCTCGCATTGAACGTATCCACCCGAACAAACAACGCCGTAGCCGGCGGTTTGGCGAAGTCAGAATTCGACCAGAGATAAGCTTCAATCTCATCGCGAATATATTTCAGCTGCTCGACTGTGGTTCGATACTCAACGCCGACCACCCATTTGATCCGGCGGTGTGTCATCCGCGAAAAGTTGGTGACTGCATTGTCCGAGAGCTTGGAATTCGGAACATACATCGGGCTTTTGTCGAAGCGACGGATCAGCGTGGAGCGAAAATTGATCTTCTCCACTGTGCCTTCGCAGATCCCGTCAACGGCGATCCATTCGCCTGGCTGGAACCGCTTCTCCGTCAGGATGAGAATTCCGGCAATGAGGTTCTTGAACAGGTCCTGCGCGCCCAGACCAACCGCAATACCAAATACACCGAGACCGGCAATGATCGGTCCGATCGGGATCGTCCAGATTTCAAGGACAGCGGCCGCGCCGATAATCAGGAACAGCACCTGAAGTGTCTTCACCAGCCAGTCGACAATTGCGCCTGACAGGGTTTCACGCAGGCCCGTAAACAGAAAGGAAAACGCGCCAACCGCCCGGTTCAGCGTCCAGAAAACAGAGATCGCCACCATGGACCGCACAATCCGGTCCGCGAATGTCTGCAGGTCGTCGGGAAGGTCTACGATCTGTACGGCAATATACACGCCAACAATCACCGGTACGATCTTGAGCGGCTCGGAAATGGTCTTGACCAGTGCATCATCAAGATTGGTCCGCGTGCCGGACGCCGCCTTGGAAATCGCGCGCACAACGGTTCTGGCGAACAGCCCCCGGATCATCAGAGAGATCAGAATAATTGCGATGGCCGAGAGCATTTCGCCATAAGACAGTCCGAACACACCCTCTTCCCAGAGGAAGGAGACATAGTCGTAAAAGTCTCTTCCCCAGGCCGGCAGCCGGTCCACCCACTCTGGCTCGGTCAAGACAGGTGTCGTTGTCATCGCGGTCCCTTTCCCATGGAATCGCGCTCGTTTTTTATGACCCGGCTGACAAGGTCAACCGTGAACAGTCCCGACCCGGTCAGATTCCCGTTTCGACTTTGGCGATAGCTTACTCAATTGAACTGGACGAAGTCCCGGGAACACTTCACAATGTTCAGGCTCATCGCTTTGGGAGGAAGAGTAATGAATTTAAAAGTTTCAGGTATTGCCCTGTTGATGGCGAGCCTTGCGGCGTGTGGCGGCAGCGAAGAACCAGCAGCGCCGACTGCAGAAGCGCCACCGGCCGCTGAATCAGAAGGTGCCAATGTCGAAAAGATTGCGACTGAAGCAGCCGAAGCTGATCCAACCGGCATCACGCCCTCGGACTATTCCAACGAAGCCAACTGGCTTTGCCTGCCAGGCAAGGAAGGCGACCACTGCGAGACCGCAGACCTCACAACAACTGTCGTTGACGTGCAGGATGGCGAAGTGGTTGTCTCTGAAGAGTTCTACGAAGCGGCCGCCGATCCGGCGATTGACTGTTTCTACGTCTATCCGACCTCTTCAGTCGACCAGACTGGCAACTCGGACATGATTGCTGATGAAGCAGGCGAAATTGTCACAGTTGTCGGCCAGTTTGCGCGCTTTGGCTCTGTTTGTAAGACCTATGCGCCAATGTATCGTTCTGTCACATTGAAGGCGCTGCGCGCTCGCATGGCCGGACAACAGGTCGATGCCGACCCGGCAATTGCACAGGCTGACGTGGTTGCCGCATGGAACTACTATCTTGAGAACTACAATGACGGTCGCGGCGTCGTGCTCGTCGGACACTCTCAGGGATCAAGCGTTCTTCAGGGCGTTCTGGCGACCGAGATCATCGGCAAGCCATCTCAGGACCTGATTGTCTCTGCCATGCCAACAGGCATTACCTACCCGGCAGACGAAAATGGCGGCTTCATGGGTATGCCAGCCTGCGAAAACGCATCTGACACAGGGTGCATCATCGCTTATTCGTCATTCCGCGAAGATGTGCCGCCTTCGAAAGATAGCTTCTTCGGTGTGAATTCCTCGCGTGGCGACGCCATGTGTGTGAACCCGGCTGAAGTTTCTGGCGATGATGGCATGCTCATCCCTTATCTTGCGAACGAGCCAGACCGCGCGGGGAATGTGACTGAGTTTGCCAAGGGCGTGGAGATCGACACGCCGTTCGTGAAGCTGCCTGGTTTGATTTCTGCCGAATGCGTCAGCAATGATACCCATAACTGGCTGGCCTACACCACAATGGCTGATCCGACAGATGACCGCACAGACACCTATGGCGGCGACATCTTCAACGCAGATGGAAGCATCAATACGGGTTGGGGCCTGCACCTGCTCGACATGCACGCGCCAATGGGCAACCTCCTGAAGATTGTGGAAGCCCAGTCCGCCGCATGGGAAGCCAAAAGCGAATAAGGCATTCGCCTCGCCAAAACAAAAGCCGCCGGGAAACTGGCGGCTTTTTTGTTTCCACGGGAACCGACCGCAGAAAAACCGGTTTCTTTCTCTCAGGAGAATGAAACATGTCTAAAAACAAATCATACAATGAAGGCGACAAGGTCGAATGGGACTGGGGCAATGGCACCGCCAGTGGCGAGGTGATAAAAGTCTACACCCAGAAACAAACCCTCAAAATCA
>PABS01000098.1 GCA_002699325.1 Ponticaulis sp.
GGATGTTGGCAGCATGCGCCTGCAGACCCGGAACCTTGGCGATACTGCAGAAGACTTCGAAAAGGTGATCATTCGCCAGCTTCCAACTGGCGAAACAATCCGTGTGGGCGACGTTGCAAACGTCGTGGACGGTTTTGTCGATGAATCTCTCGACACGACATATGGCGGCGAACCGACGGCATTTATCATGATCATGCCGCCGGAAACCATGTATATCGACCAGTATTCGGAAAACCTTCTCGAATTCATCGATAAGGCCAATGAAGAGTATCTGCCAGAGGCCATCCGCGCCGACCTTCTGTTCGACCAGGCCGATATGTATCGGGGCAATATGGAGATTATTTCCGGGTCTGCCCTTCTGGGTACCGTACTGGTTCTGATCGTCCTGATCCTGTTCCTCCGGCCCATCGTGGCCTTCTGGGTGACGATTGGCATTATCACAGCCTTTGCAGGCGGTTTCGCCATCCTGCCGCTCTTCGGGGTGTCTCTGAACATCCTGTCCTTCTTTGCCATCCTGCTGGTGATTGGTGTGATCGTGGATGACGCCATTGTGGTGGGTGAGAACATTCACAAAGAGGTCGAGTCTGGCCGCTATAAAGGCGTGGACGCGGCCATTGTCGGCACACAGCTCGTGGTTAAGCCGGTCATCTTTGGCGTTCTGACCACCATGATCATGTTCTCGCCCTGGATGTTGCTGCCGGGGCCTGAACGTCAGTTCACCGCGCAAATCACGTATGTTGTCATCGCGGCGCTGTCATTCTCACTCATCGAATCCATGCTGATCCTTCCGGCTCACCTGGGGCATATGAAACCGCAGAGTTTTGACGGCGCGAGTGGCGCACTGCTCAAATTCCAGCGCGCCATTGCGGACAGTCTGATCTGGTTTGCGGAGAACCTGTTCAAGCCTGTGCTCGAAATGGCCATCCGGTTCCGCTATGTGACTGTCGCCTTCTTCATCAGCCTGTTCATGCTGGCAGTCGGCTTGCTGACGAACAATATCGTCCCAGCTGCAATGATGCCGAAGGTTGAGAATAACCTCGTCATCGCCCGGATTCAGCTTCCAGACGGCACCCCGTTCGAACGGACCAAGCGTGTTTCCGAGCAGCTCTCTCGCGGTGTCTCCAAAGCACGTGAGGTGCTGGCGGAGCGGTACCCGGAAGTCGAAGAGGACATCGTTAAGGACGCATCCATCATCACAGAAGAGCGCAGTATTCAGTCTTTCATTGGCGCTATGCTGCCCGAGAACCGCCCCGAGGGCCTCACCACGCGTGAAATCGCTCAGGTCCTGCGTGAAGAGACCGGGCCGATCCCGGATGCTGAAGAAGTCCGTTTCGACTTCGCCATGAATGGCGGCGGCGGTGGTGTACGGTTTGCACTGTCCCATCCGGACCTGAATGTTCTCCAGGACGCCGTGGAGATGGTGAAGAACCAGCTCGCCACCTATGACACGACCTATGACGTTGGCGATAACCTGTCCTCTGCAGCGCCAGAGCTTCGTTTCCAGTTGAAGCCTGGTGCCGAGGCTCTGGGTGTGAACCTGCAAATGGTCTCCAATCAGGTGCGTCAGGCATATTATGGTGAGGAAGTGCAACGCCTGCCACGCGATGGTGAAGACGTGCGCGTCATGGTTCGCTATCCACCCGATGCCCGCCAGTCACTCGACAGTCTCGATGATTTCCGCATCCGCACGCCCGATGGCCGCGGCGTGCCGCTGAGCCAGGTTGCCGTTTATGAGTTCGCGCCCGGCATCAACCGGATCTATCGTCGTGACCGCATCCGTTCGGCTGCCGTCTTCGCAGAGCTGACCTCTCCGGATGTGCGTGGTCAGGTGATGACAGACATGAACGAAAACTTCTGGCCGCGCTTCGAGCAACGCTTCCCGGATGTCCAGCGCGGCGCTCTGGGCGATGCTGAAGCCGAGATGGAGATGGTCAACAGTCTCGTCATGCTGAATCTGGGCGCCCTGTTCATGATGTGGGTGCTTCTGGCCATCGCCTTCAAATCCTACTTCCAGCCCATCTTGCTGATGATGGCGGTGCCATTTGCCTTTGCGGGTGCGGTATTCGGACATCTCTTGTTCGGTATCCCGCTGGCCATGTTCTCGGTCTTCGGCATCGCGGCGGCAGCAGGCGTTGTGATCAACGATAACCTTGTCCTGATCGACAATGTGAACAGGCGACGTGAAGATCACAATATGGGTTGTGTGCAGGCGCTCGTAGAATCTGCGGTCAACCGGTTCCGCCCAATCCTGCTGACCTCGGTCACAACATTCGTCGGCGTTCTTCCGATGATTGCAGAAAAGTCAGTTCAGGCGCAGATGCTGAAACCGATGGTGGTGGCCATGGGTTCGGCAGTCGCCTTTGCGCTCTTCGTCAGCCTGCTCTTCGTACCAGCGCTCTATGCGGTTGGTACCGAGCTGGCGCGCGTATTCCGCTGGCTCTGGTCTGGGGAACCCTACCAGCCGATTGGTGAGACATATGATCCCGATGCGGTTGTCGGACCCGGCGAGAGTGAACAGATGCATCATCAACCTGCTGAGTAAAAAAGGCGCGCGTTCGGGGGAGACGCGCACCATTGAGTGAAGTCCTAACGAGAGGAAGTACATGAAATATCTTCTTATGGCGGCGTCCGCCGCAGCGCTGATGACAGCGTCAGGCTGTTCTCCGGCTGAAGACACCGAAACAAGCCAGGCCGCGTCTGCCCCTGAGACGACCGACATGGCAGAGAACTCGCCGACCTTTGGCACATTCGGCGTCGATACCCAGTATATCGACGAGAACACTGCGCCGGGCGATGACTTTAACCGCTACGTCAATGGCAAATGGCTCGACACGTTCGAAATCCCTGCCGACAAGACACGCTATGGCGCCTTCGATATGCTGGCCGAACAGTCCGAGAAGCAGGTTCACGAGATTATCGAAGAGACAGCGGAAGCCTCACCGGCGCCTGAAACGCTGGAAGGCAAGATTGCTGCCTATTACAACGCCTACATGGATACTGAGACCATCCAGGCCATGGGACTTGAGCCGGTGCAGCCATACCTCGACAAGATCGCAGAAGCCGAGAGCCGCGAGGATCTTGCTCGGCTGTTCGCAGCGAGCGGCTATTCGGCACCATTTGGCGGCTATGTGGATGTCGATTCCAAACAGACAGACCAGTATATCTTCTACGTCGGTCAGGGCGGGCTGGGTCTGCCAGACCGCGATTACTATCTGAAAGATACCGGCAACAATGCCGAGCTCCGTGAAGGCTATATCGCCCTCCTGGAAAAAATGCTGGCCGCCGCTGGCTATGAAGACCCTGCCGCGACCGCGCAGACCGTTTTTGACCTCGAAACACAGATCGCCACCGAACACTGGGACCGCGCGATTGGCCGGAACCGGAACCTCACCTACAACAAGATGTCCAGGGATGAACTGATCGCTATGGGCGGTGAGTTTCCTGTCGGACTTCTTCTCGACGAACTGAAGCTTGGTGACCAGGAAAGCTTCGTCGTCCGTCAGGTCACCCCAACCGAAGAAGAAATCGAAGAGAACGGTCTCACCGAAGACCAGCTCTCTATGCTGGGATCTGGCATTGAAGGCCTGTTCAACGTCGCACAGACCGCCGACATGGACGCCTGGAAGGCCTATCTGACAGCGCATTTCCTCATCGATCATGCTGATGTTCTTCCAGCCGAAATCGATGATGCCGTCTTCGACTTTTACGGTCGTCAGCTCAGCGGCCAGCAGGAACAGCGTGTCCGCTGGAAACGTGCCGTCGATTCCACCGAAAACGCACTCGGTGAAGCCGTGGGCAAAGTCTATGTCGAGGAGCACTTCAAACCAGAAGCCAAGGCTGAAATGGTCGATCTCGTCGAGAACCTGCGCAAGGCCATGCGTCAGAATCTCGAAACCCTCGAATGGATGGGCGATGACACCAAGATTGAGGCTTATGACAAGCTCGCCAAATTCACGCCGAAAATTGGGTATCCGGAAAACTTCGAAACATATGACGATCTGACTGTCAGCGCTGATCAGGCCTTCGAAAATGAGATGGCCGTTGCTGATTGGCAGTACGAGGACATGGTTTCGCAGCTGGGTCAGCCGATCGACAAGACCGAATGGTTCATGTTCCCGCAGACGGTGAATGCCTATTACTCGCCAAACCGCAACGAGATTGTCTTCCCGGCAGCTATTCTCCAGCCGCCATTCTTTGATCTCTATGCTGATGACGCCGTGAACTATGGCGCGATCGGAGCCGTAATCGGCCACGAAATGGGCCACGGTTTTGATGACCAGGGCTCAAAATCGGATGGTGACGGCGTGCTCCGCAACTGGTGGACCAGCGAGGACACTGAAGCCTTCAAGGAACGCACAGAAGCGCTCGTCGCGCAGTACAATGCTTTCTGCCCGATTGAGAACAGCGAAGAAGACACCGTCTGCGTCAACGGGCGTCTCACACTGGGCGAGAACATTGGCGACCTTGGCGGCCTCTCCATGGCTTACACGGCCTATAAGCTGTCTCTGAACGGCGAAGAGGCTCCGGTTATTGACGGCCTGACAGGTGATCAACGCTTCTTCCTCGCCTGGGCGCAGGTGTGGCGCGCCATGTATCGCGAAGAGCGGACCCGCACACAGCTGGCGACAGATCCACACTCTCCGCCGCAATACCGTATCAACGGCATCGTTCGGAATATGGACGCCTGGTATGATGCGTTCGACGTGTCACCAGAAGATGAGCTCTATCTGCCACCAGAAGAGCGCATTTCGATCTGGTAATCCCTGGCGCACCATGCAGATATTCGAAAGGGCCCTCACGGGCCCTTTCTTTTTGTGTCAGCGATTGTCGAGCTGCGATCTGACGAGAAAGAGCCCGCGTCTGGTGATGCGATAAGGACCACCCTCTCTTGAGGCGATAGTACGCTTGCGCTTCAGCTTTCTGAAAAGCAGAAGATCGAGATGCGGGTAGCGCCACCCATCTCGGCTAAAACACTCAACGATCAGCTCACAGTTTTCGTCACGACGTTTCTCAATCCGCCCGCCTTGCGCGAGCAGGTGAAGGATGCGCTGTTCAGCGCGTGAAATATCCATTTGAAGTAAAATCCGGATTTCGCGGAAAAACCGCGCACAGTCTGGAAACATGCCGATTGGGCATGCTGGCTCAGTCTGTTCTGCCCTGCCTGAAATCCAATCAGGTCAGGGCTTTACCGGGTCTCGGACATAAATGACATAAAGTCTCCTGAAGGCATTAAAATACTGCCTCAGTTCTGATCCTGCAAGGCCGCGAGATGTTTCAATCCCGCCCGATAATCGGAAAACTCTGGGAGCCACCCGGTGAGAGATTTCGTCCGGGCATTCGACACGCGTTTGCACTCTGAATAAAAGCCGCGCGCCATGGGCGAGAGATCGGCTTCGTCAAACGGTGTTTCAGGTGGCAGCTCCATACCCAGAAGCTCTGCAGCAAAGGTGATTGCGTCCTGCGGCGGCGCCGGTTCATCATCGCAGGGATGGAGCACCTGCCCTTTCAGATCCCGGTCGATTGCAGCGGCCACGCAGCTTGCAATGTCTGACACCATGATCCGTGAGAACACCTGCCCGGGCTTCACGATGCGCTTGGTGTCACCGTCTTTCAAACGATCAAGCTGAGACCGCCCCGGCCCGTAAATTCCGGGTAATCGGAAGACATTGGTATCCTCCCGCACCGACCACCAGGCATCTTCAGACTCAACGCGCCGTTCACCGCGCTTGTTGTCCGGACTGCGCGTCGTCCATTCAAACGCCCAGCCGCCATCAAGATCACCATAGACGCCGGTTGTGGAGAGATAACCCAGCCAGCCGGCCGAAGCCGCGTGCTTGCCAAACTCACGAAAGCCGGGGCATCCATCCTCATCTGGCGGTGTGGAAATCAGCCAATGCGCGCCCTCAGGCGGCGTCCAGTCGCCATGATCGTCAAACACAATGCCCGTCACGCCCTCGGCTTCCAGACGGTCGGCTTTTTCTTCAGACCGGCTTGTCGCGACCACCTGCCATCCGCGTGGACGCAGTATGTCCGCAACCGCCTTTGAAGTGTCGCCATAGCCAATGCAAAAAAGCGTAGCTTGCTGTTTCTTCATTTGCTTTTCTCCGGCCCGTCCGGCACTGCTGCCGGAATTCGGAGACACACATGGCCTTCACTTTCACGCTCGTCTATGCCGCGGCATCAATTTTTCTTTCTGCGCAGGATGCAGCAGACGACATCCGAGCTGAAGAAATCCGCAAGCTGCGGACCTGTCTCGAACTCGTTCAGGAAGATCCAGAAGCTGCTTATGAGATGAGCCTGAGCTGGCTTTACGAGGGCAATCGTCCCGGCGCACGCGAATGCAAGGCCACCGCACTCATCGCGCTAGAAGATTTTGAAGAAGGCGCATTGCAGCTCGAGGCGCTGGCCAACGCCCCGGATGGCGGCGAGCTGGAAGACAGAGCTCACTATCTGTCGCGCGCCGGAAATGCCTGGCTTCAGGCCGGCCTGCCAGAAGAAGCGATTATCGCCTTTGACAACGCCCTTACACTGTACAAAGAAAACTTCGATCTCTACAAATACCGCGCTCAGGCCTATCTGGCGCTGGGTGACTGGGACAAGGCCGAAGCCGATCTTGACCTCGCCCTTGGCAGCCAGCCGGGTGACATCAATGCCTGGCTGTATCGCGCACAAGCCAGACTGGGACAAAGACGTTATGATGATGCTATGGATGATGTCGTGCAGGCCCGCGCCATCGATCCTGAGAACATTGACGCCCTTCTCCTGCGTGGACAGATCCGCGAAGAGAAACGGCTCGCTGAAGAGTAGTTGAATGCTGAAGAATACCCTTGCCCTGTTTGCCTCTACACTGGCTTTTGGCGCGCCTCTGGCCGTCGCAGCCGATGACGCTGAGCTGACAACCTATACCTGTCGGCCTGAGGGTCTTGAGGCGATCGTGTCTGAAAAAGACAATCGCGTGTATGCCTTCGTGTTCTCGACCTGCAGCAATGTCGGATGCATGACGCTGGGTCTCGACAAGCCGGAAGATGGCAAGCTCCAGATCAGCACCAATTATCTCGACGGCTCTACGGTTGATGTCTCAACAACGGCGCGCATGTCCGATGATGGCATTCTGATCAACTCACCCATTCTGATCGGCCAGTTCGGCACCGAACTGACAACGCTCGTCGGGTTCGCCAATGATTTTCTGGATGCCTATAGCAATGGAAATCGCGACGCTCTGAGCTGCAATGAGCAGGTCAGCGACTAGGCCGACTCTGTCCTGTCCCATTCGCGCTGAACCTCACCGTCAGCCTCCTCGGTCTGGCGTCGCTCACGCTCCTGCGTAAAGCGTTCCGGCGAAAGCCGTCTCAACGCCCAGACGGCCGCCCCCCGCACCACAGCCATCTCGTCGTCCAGCCGGTCAACGACATGAGGCAGCAAGCTCTGGTCATCCGAATTGCCAATCGCGATCAGTACATTGCGGACAAATCTGTGCCGTTTGATCCGCTTGATCGGAGAGCCTGAATAGGCCTGCCGGAAGGCCTCATCATCAAGTCCCACCAGGTCTGAAAGCTCAGGCGCCGCTGTCATATCCGACGCGGCGAATTTGGCTTCAGAAGCCTGGCTGGCAAACTTGTTCCAGGGGCAGACAGCAAGACAGTCATCACAGCCATAGATGCGATTACCCATGGCGGCGCGAAACTCCACCGGAATAGGCCCGTCATGCTCAATCGTGAGATAGGAAATACACCGCCGTGCATCGAGCTTATAGGGCGCGGGAAAAGCGCGGGTCGGACAGATATCGAGACAGGCCCGGCATGAGCCGCAATGGTCCACCTCGCTCTGGTCGGGCTCCAGCTCGGCCGTCGTCAGCATCACCCCCAAAAAGAGCCAAGACCCGAACTCCCGGCTGACCAGATTGGTATGTTTGCCCTGCCAGCCAACACCGGCCTGCCCGGCCAGCGGCTTCTCCATCAGCGGCGCTGTATCGACGAACACCTTGACCTCTTCGCCCGTCGCTTCAGCAAAGGCGCGTGCGAACCGTTTGAGCCGCTTCTTCAGAACGTCGTGATAGTCTTTGCCTTTGGCATAGACAGAGATTGCAGCCTGGCTTTTCTGCTCAAGAACAGAGAGCGGATCATGATCGGGGCCGTAATTCAGCCCCAGCACAACCGCTGAGCGGGCACCTTCCCACATGGCGCGCGGATGCACGCGCCGCTCCAGCGTCTCCTCCATCCAGCCCATCTGACCGTGATAACCAGAGGACACAAATTCGCGCAGGCGGTCAGATGCAGCCCAGGCTTCGGCGACCGAGGTCACGCGGCAGACATCAAATCCGGTTTCAACCGCCAGAGTGTTGAGGTTCTCAGAAGTCCAGGTCGGCATACTGCGGTGAGGGTTTGGTACCCACAATGCTGTCTTTCAGGAGATCGCGAAAACACGGGCGCGATTTCACCCGCGCATACCAGTCGCGAAGGTCTGGCACATTATCCCAGCTGACATCCCCGAAATAGTCGAGCGCAGAGAGGTTTGCCGCTGCAGCAAGGTCCGCCACGGTCAGCACACGTCCTGTCAGATAGGAATGTTGTTCACACAAAGCGTTCAGATAGGTCAGCACACCCCGAAGAGAGTGTGCGCCCCGGCGCAGAAGCGTCGAGTCCGGTACATTCGTGCGCTGCACGGCCTGGGCAATCCGCTCAGCGAGAATCGAACCGTTGATCTCTGCTTCGAAACGGTTCTCCACCCAGCGCCATAATCGCCGCGCCTCGGCGCGTTCTGGTGCGAGCGAAGGCAGAACCCGGATGTCCGGATATTGTTCTTCGAGGAACTCAATAATCGCATGTGTGTGATTGGCCACAACACGACCGTGCTGCCCCTGATCGATCAGAACAGGCCCGACCGGATTGGCATACAGCCGCTTCACCTCTTCCACCGGTTTCCACGGCGGAGACGTGACCAGATCAAATTCAAGCTTTTTTTCGGCCAGCACCAGCCGCACCAGTCGGCTGGCCGGATCGAGAGGCCAGTGAAATAGTTTGCGCATGGGCTGGGGTCTATCGCTTATCCATCACCTGAAGGACATGGTAACACGTGGAAGTATATAAAGGGTAAGTGATTGGTTAACGGCCAATTGGACGTCAGTCCATGGTTCCAGCGCATTGCGTGCAGGCAATCCCTTGCCAGATGCTGATTCTTCCCCGAAACGCATGTCAGAACAGTTTAAGTCGCATAGACCGAAACTGAAACACGAACCAGCGGCAGGCATGGATCATGACACATCATGTCGAAAAGGCGATTGTCATCGGCGCCGGAGTTGTCGGCGTGGCGACTGCCTACGCGCTGGCCCGGCGTGGTGTGGCGGTTACAATAGTTGATGCACGCGAAAACGCTGGCCTGGGTACGTCCTTCGCCAATGGTGGCCAGCTCAGCTATCTCTATACCGGTCCCTTGGCGAACCATCGTGTGCGCGGAGAATTGCTTCAGCTTGCGCTTGGCCTGAAGCCGGAATTCCGCATTCGTCTGCACACCGATCCCGATTTCATTCGCTGGATACTGTCCTTCCTGCGTAACTGCACGCGCGACCGATACATTCGTAACAATCAGGCGGCGCTTGAGGTCACTCTGGAATCCCGGCTGGCCATGCTCAACCTGCTCCAGAAACATGAGCTGGATTTCGACTATCAGGTCCGAGGGAAGCTTCAGCTCCTCTATTCCAAAAAGGCTGTCAGCGCCGTGGAAGAGAATTTCACGCTAAAGAATATGTCTGACGAAGACATGCGCCTGATCAGCTATGAAGAGGCCACGAAGCTTGAGCCAGCGCTCGGCTATGCAGCTGACAAGCCGATGAAAGCCCTGTTCACTCCGGGGGAAGCCGTTGGCAATGCAAGTAGATTTGCGCAGGAACTCCTGAAGCTGCTGGTCAATGAGTATGGCGTGGAAACCTTTTTTGGGGAGCGGGTCGTTCATGCAGCGCTGCATTCATCGGGGGCGGACATTCGCCTCGCCGATGGACGACGTCTGGACACTGACCTCCTGGCGCTATGTACGGGCGCGGATCGTCAACTCCTGAAGGAGCTGAAACTGGACCTGCCCGTCTATCCCATGAAAGGTTATTCGATCACGGCGCCGCTTGGCGATCATCCGCCAGAGATCAGCCTGACAGATTCAAAACGCCGCCTGGTCTTCTCCAAGCTGGGCAATGAAATGCGCATTGCCGGTATGGCCGATATCGGCTGGACGCATGAAGAGCCCGACAAAGGGCGCCTGCGCACCCTCGTGAACGCCGCGATTGAATCCATGCCAGAAGCCGCATCTTATGAGCGCGCAACAAACTTCTGGGCAGGCCTGCGCCCAATGACACCGGATTCGGTCCCGCGCATGGGCCATCCGCACCCTGCCCTGATCTACAATGTCGGCCACGGCATGCTTGGCTGGACCATGGCCATGGGCTCAGGCGAACGAGTTGCGGGCTATCTGAAAGGCCAGATCGAGGAAGAAGACTAAGGCCTAGTGCTCGGTGACGTTGATCACATCCTTCAACGGGATGTCGTATTCACGTCCGCAGAACTGGCAGTCGGCGTTGAGGTGATCTGAGCCTTCTTCCTCAGCAAGCTCGATCAACTCATCATCCGGCATGTTCTTCAGCGTCGCTTCCAGCCGTTCTCGTGAACAGGTGCATTCATCACGTATCGCGGCGGGCGCTTCAAACCGCACGCCTTCTTCATGGAACAGCCGGTAAAGCACGCGACCCAGCGAGAGGTCCTGATCCAGAAGCTCTGCATCCGTTACACTCTGGAAGAGAATACTGGCCGTATTCCAGTCATCTTCAGTGTCACCGCGATTTTCATCACCAGCAATTTTCTGAACCAACGCGCCGCCAGCGTACCAGACGGGCCGCTCACCGGC
Source organism: Ponticaulis sp. (assembly GCA_002699325.1). Lineage (GTDB taxonomy): Bacteria > Pseudomonadota > Alphaproteobacteria > Caulobacterales > Hyphomonadaceae > Ponticaulis. The sequence continues at coordinate 10,888 of PABS01000098.1, forward strand.
TTTCTGAAGCTGACCAACCGCCAGCCGAATGCGCGTTGGCACCTGCTCAGACTGCTCGAAATAGTGCTCTGCGCATTCCGCCAGCGTCGTCCCATCCAGTGGCACAATACCCTGATAGGGCTGCACATACGGATTGTCCTGAATAATGGTGATCGCCAGCGCACCGCCGCCGATGGCCTGGCGCGGATGGGGCAGGTCGCCCTTATTCACGCGGTCCAGACGGTCCCACTTCTCCTGATCGAACTTCATCATGCCGCGCAGCGCGCCATTGGTATGGCATTCTGCGACCATCATGCTCACGGGGCCATCGCCCTCAGCCTGCACGGCCACGCGGCCATCCACCTTGAGAGACGCGCCAATCAGGACAGCCAGCGTCAAGGCCTCACCCAGCAGACGCGCGGCCTCCTGAGGATAGTCATGACGCGCCAGGATGGAGCCGACCGTGTCACCATCAAGACGCGTGATGCGTCCGCGAATGGGTTTGCCGTCTATCTGGAATGCCGCAACGGAATTGAGACCTGTGCCGAGTTCGTCAGCGAGCTGTGTCAGTTTGCCAGACACCATTTGAGAATTGCTTTCTGTGCGTGGAGGCGATTTTCAGCCTCATCAAAAACAGCTGATTGCGGCCCGTCGATGACACTTGCAGTCACCTCCTCGCCGCGGTGCGCAGGCAGACAGTGAAGGAATATGGCTCCACCGTTCGCCTTTGCCATCAGATTGTCATCCACCATGAAGCCTGCAAGGTCTGACAGCCGTTTTTCCGCATCTTTGTCCCCCATAGAAACAAAGGTGTCCGCCACGACNACATCTGCGCCCGCAACAGCCTTATCGGCACGATCAAATGTCTCGATCCGGCCCTGCTCATTGCGCGCGCGCTCAATCCGGTCGGCATCGGCATTATAACCATCTGGCGTGCCAATCGCGAGCGAGAAGCCGAATTTCGCTGCGGCGTCGATAAAGCTGGTGCAGACATTGTTGCCATCACCNACCCAGGCNATGCGGGAACCGCGCANNGTCANNCCNCNNTCNTCCAGNGTCTGAAGGTCAGCCATGATCTGGCAGGGGTGAGACTTATCNGTCAGNCCNTTCACNACCGGAATGGACGCNGACTTTGCGAAGTCTACGACATCCTGATGATTGTTCGCACGGATCATTGCGATATCGACATAGCGCGAGAGCACCTTTGCCGTGTCATCAATCGTCTCGCCTCGACCGAGCTGCATGTCGCCTGAATTGAGCACGATTGTCTGACCGCCGAGCTGGCGCATACCGACATCAAAGCTGGTCCGCGTGCGGGTGGAGCTTTTCTCGAAAATCATCGCCAGAATTCGACCATCCAGCGGTGAACCTGTATCAACCTTGCCNTTAGGCCAGCCGGATCGAGCCGCCTTCATCTCTTTCGCATCGTCGAGAATAGCGCGCAGCTCGATCGCCGGAATGTCGATCAGGTCGAGAAAATGCTTCATCAGTCCCCACTCTTCTTTGCTTCGGTCAGGCACTCATCAAGAATGCTGATGGCCTCACGAACGTCTGCATCTGTCAGGATCAGCGGCGGCGCGAGACGCANAACGTTCTCGCCAGCGACGCCGACCAGAAGATTGCGTTCGCGTGCCANTCCCTGAACTGGCTTCGGCGCAGTCTTCAGNTTCAGGCCTGTCAGCAGACCTTTACCGCGCACTTCTTCCACGATTTCCGGATGACGATCCGCAAGGCTGGCGAGCCCCTGCTTCAACGTACCTGCAACACGGTTCACCTCGTCCATGAAACCGTCTTTGGTCATCTCGTCGAACACGGCATTGCCGACAGCCATAGCCAGCGGGTTGCCGCCATAAGTCGAGCCGTGAGACCCCGGCCGCATGCCCTTGCCAGCTTCTTCGGTGACAAGACATGCGCCAAGTGGAAAACCACCGCCAACGCCTTTGGCAACAGCCATAATGTCCGGGTCAGCCTTGCCGTCACACCATTGGTGCGCGAACAGCTTGCCTGTACGGCCCGCACCGCACTGGACTTCATCATAAATAAGAAGCGTGCCGGTCTCGTCGCACAGCTTGCGCAGCTCAATCAGGCAGACTTCCGGAATATCGCGTACACCGCCCTCGCCCTGAACCGGCTCCAGAAGAACCGCACAGGTATCCTTGGTGATGGCCGCTTTGATGGCGTCATGGTCGCCGAATTCGAGCTGCCGGAACCCGGCCATGGGCTCGCCAAAGCCTTCAAGATAGTTCGGATTGCCACCCGCATTGATCGCAGCGAATGACCGACCGTGAAACGCACCTGTAAAGGTGATGATTTCCTGACGATGCGGCTCGCCATTTTTCCAGTGATATTTGCGCGCGGTTTTAAGTGCGCACTCAATGGCTTCAGTACCGGAGTTTGTNAAAAAAACCTGATCAGCAAAGGTGTGCTTGCAGTATTTTTCAGACAGCTCTTCACCCGCCGGAACGCGAAACATGTTCGAGGTATGCCAGAGCTTTTTGGCCTGCTCGGTCAGCGCGTCAACCATAGCCGGGTGGGCATGTCCCAGCGCGTTCACAGCAATGCCAGCAATGAAATCGAGATAAGCCGTACCATCCTCAGTAAACAGTCGCACGCCTTCGCCTCGCGTGAAGACTTCTTCTGGCGGGGCGTAAACGGGAAGCATGGCTTCGCGCATGACTTATCTCTTTCCTGGTTTCTGGCAGAATGCCGGTTTAACGAAAGGCGACGCCTTACCTCAAACCAGGGTTCATGGTCAATGAAATTGGCCTCTTTCGGGGCAAATACAGCCTGTTCATGGGCTTTTTCAAACGCAGCGCCTTCACAAAAAAGCCATAACAGTCTTTCTCATATGGCTGGACCTTACAATTCCACTGGAGACCGCCTGTGAAATCGATGAAGCTATTTGGATATGGATGCCTGTCGCTCGCCCTGTCCATGAGCGGCCTCGCAAATGCCGATGAAATTGACCCTTTCTGGCGGGCCGGCATGGATATCTGGAACGAAAAAGGCGACATGGCTGCACAAGGTGATGTGCGCGCGCTGGCAGAGCTGCAGCTCATCATGGAGTTTTGCAACAACAATCCGGACTGCCTTGCGCTTGACGATGAGGCTGAGCCCTCCCTCGCGCAACAGCGCGTAGCATTTGCTGCCGTTGAGCTCGGTCGTCTGTATGAACAGGACATCCTCGCCGCCGAAGACAAGTTCGACACGGCGCAACGCTATTACGCCATGGCTGACGCCCTGGGCTCTCCCTATGGCTCTCATCGTCTGGGAACGCTCTATCTGAGTAGCTCCTCGCCAGCCTATCGGTCTGTCGCGCCAGTCTTCCTCGAACGCGGCATCCGGCGTGGCGTCGCGGCCTCTGCCGTCGCGCTGGTCGAATACGCGCGCCGCACCCGTAATGAAGAGGACATGATCTACTATTCCCGGCTCGGTCTCGGCCTCACGCCGGATGCCGAGCAGGCCGCTGTGTTCCAGGACGTACTCCGGTCACGCGGCCTGGCCTTTCGCGGTATGGATGCCACCATGACTCGCGAGCCGGAGCTCGACCTCACACCTCAATTGAGCGTCTTCGAGCCAACAGAGCTCGCACCGGCATCTGCCTTGCCCGAGCGCCGGGTCGCGGCCTGTGCACGCGTCTCCGAAGAACTCGCTACGGAATGGCAGGATCTTCGCGCCCATGATGCCCGCCTCAGTCGCGAGAACGACCTCTACAAGACAAGACGCGCGAACAGTTCAAAGTCGGCGCCATTCGTGCCTCCCGGCCCGGCAGCTGAGGTTGTCCGCGAAGAGCTCAAGCGGAAGAATGATGCTCTGCAGGCCCAATACCAACGCCTTGATGAAGCCTTTAATGAGTTGAATGACTGGGGCACTGACCTCACGCAACGTCAGGAAGATTTCAACCGCTCGTGCGACTTCCCCATCGCGCTCAAGACCTATAACGCAGTCTGCACAGGTCCGCTTGGCGGATCGCCATACTGTCAGAGCATCCAGTTCTGACGTTTATCAGACTATTGGAGCGATAAGATGGGAATGAGTGAAGCGGTAGCGCTCTACTTTAAGAACTATTTCAAATTCCATGGACGTTCGCGCCGCGCCGAATACTGGTGGCCAGCACTCGCACTCATGCTGATCCAGATCGCGGCAAATTTGATTGCTGCCACATTCTCCGCCTTAGGTGATATCGGATCCCTTATAGGCGGCCTTGTCATGATCCTGTTTTGGCTCTTCTCTCTGGCAACGATTATTCCGGGTCTGGCAGTCTCCTTCCGCCGACTACACGACACCGAGAGAACTGCATGGTGGTTACTCATCGCGTTTATTCCATTGATTGGTGCCATCGTCCTTCTGATTTTTATGGCTCTGGAAGGGACAAAGGGCTCCAACAAATACGGCCAAGACCCTAAAGGCTTCAGTTCAATCGAGACCTTCTGATTGACCCGACACAAGCTGCCCTCACGTCACAGCTTGTCAGCCACAATCCGACCTGTCTAAGCTCTCCGGATCAAAATCATTTCCGGGGAGCAGAATGTCAGAGCGTATTTCAGTCGAGATCAAAAACCATATCGCCGACGTCAAACTGATCCGGTCTGACAAGATGAATGCGCTGGATGACGAAATGATCACCGCGCTGATTGAGACCTCAGCTGAACTCGACGCCAATCGCGATGTCCGCGTCGTTGTGCTTTCCGGCGAAGGGCGCGCGTTCTGCGCCGGTCTCGACACCAGCAATTTCAAACGCACTGCCGAGGGCACGCCGGGCCCGGCAACCATCAAGACCGGCCAGACCCTTGTTGACCGTACCCATGGCAATGCCAACCGCGCGCAGCAAATTGTTCAGGGCTGGCGCCAGATGCGCGTACCGGTCATTGCCGCCGTTCATGGCATTGCTTTTGGCGGCGGATTTCAGCTCTCGCTTGGCCCGGATATACGCTTCGTACACCCCGAGACGAAACTCTCCATCATGGAAGTCAAATGGGGCCTTATTCCGGATATGGGCGGCACCCCCATCATGCGCGCCATTGCGGGCGACGACATCATCCGCGAGCTCACCTACACCGCGCGCATTTTCTCAGGCAGTGATGCCAAAGCCTATGGCTTTGCCACCCATGTCAGCGAAACCCCATATGAAGACGCTATGGCACTCGCCAGAGAAATTGCCGAACGCAGCCCCTCGGCCGTTCAAAATTCGAAGAAGATGCTTAACGCGCTTTTCGATGCCACCGAGGCCGACGCCCTCATGACAGAATCCGTTCTGCAGGAAGAGGTCATGGGCAAACCAAATCAGATCGAAGCCGTCAAAGCAGGGCTGGAAAAGCGCCTCGGCAACTTCACCGACTGAGAAAGTTTTAACCAGCTAAAATACCCTGAATACGGCACTTATCGCCCGTTACATGGCGTTACAGTAACCGTAAATCACTGCACTTCAGTGTAGTTCGCTATGTTATTCGAAGCCATCCACAGACGCCTCGCGTCATGATGATAACCGGGATGGAAACGAATGATGAAAACCAGCGCCATCGCGCTGCTGGCAGGCCTTTCCTGTCTGCCAGCCTTCGCCCAGTCAGCAACAGAAGACACAGACGAACGTCGCCTGGAATCGGTAGAGGTGCACGGACGCGGACTGGAACTCATCGGTGAAGCGGGGGCAGCGTCTGAAGGCGTTGTCGGCTATGCCGACTTTGAAGACCGACCAATCTCCCGCGCCGGAGAACTGGTGGAAGTCATTCCCGGCGTTGTGGCGACTCAGCACTCTGGCGAGGGCAAGGCTAACCAATACTTCCTCCGCGGCTTTAACCTTGATCATGGCTCGGATTTTGCAATCTCTGTCGATGGCGTACCGATCAACATGCGCACTCATGGGCACGGTCAGGGCTATCTCGACCTCAATTCATTCATCCCGGAAGTGATTGAGCGCGTTGATTACCGAAAGGGCCCCTATTTCCCATCCAACGGTGACTTCTCTGTCGCGGCCTCCGCGCGGTACACCACCTACAATACACTGGAGCGGAACTTCATTGAGGCCAAAGTCGGCGAGAATGATTACTATCGACTGGTTGGCGGATACAGTACAGCACTCTCCGACACGACTGACCTTCTGCTCGCAGGCGAATATCAGACCTATAATGGCCCCTGGGACCTGCCATTGAACCTCGACAAGCTCAGCGGTCTCGCCAAACTGTCGGGTGAGAAGGGAGATGTACGCTGGGAGGTCAGCGCGACGGCCTATGATAATACCTGGGATTCCTCCGATCAGATCCCGCTCAGGGCTGTCGAAAGCGGGCAGATAGACCGCTTTGGTTACATCGACGACGATCTCGGCGGTGAAACAAGCCGCTACAGCCTCTCATCCCTGATTGAGTACAATCATGCCAGCGGAGCTGTAACAACGGCCTCCGCCTATGCTGTTGCCTATGACTTCGCACTCTGGAGTAACTTTACCTACTTCCTCGAAAACCCGGTAAATGGCGATCAGCTGAAGCAGACAGATGAGCGCACTTATTATGGCGGCAAACTGGTTCACGCCGTCCCGGTTAATGAAAAGCTCGACGTGACCTTCGGTGCGGAAACCCGCTTCGACGACATTTCGGAAGTTGGCCTTTTCAACACTGTTGATCGCGTGCCTTTCAATACCGTTCGAAAAGACAGTGTAGAGGAATTCAGTGCTGCCATCTGGGGACAGGCTGACTATCAATTCACCCCTGATCTTCGCGGCACGATCGGCCTGCGCGGAGATTATATTGACGCCGATGTGAATGCGATCACCCTGCCGGTGAATAGCGGTGGTGCTGACGACACGCTTCTTTCGCCAAGCGCGGCGCTTGCCTGGCGCGCAACCGATCTGATGGAACTTTACTTCAACTATGGCGAAGGCTTCCACTCAAACGATGTACGGGGCTCGACCATTCAGGTTGACCCTGTATCAGGCGATCCAGCTGATCAGGTGCCGCTATTCGCGAAGGCCAAAGGTGCTGAAATTGGAGCGCGGTTCGAAACGGGCGATCTGAAGACCACCATCGCTCTCTTCCACCTCGAACTGGACTCCGAACTCGTTTTCGTGGGCGATGCTGGCACCACTGAGGTCAATGACGCAACGGTGCGCAATGGGGTGGAAGCAACGGCCTTCTGGCGACCAAATGACTGGTTTGTAGGCGACCTGGCGGTGTCGGTCACAGACGGGCGGTTCGACATTCCAGGCGATGACGACAAGATCCCGAACTCGATCGAAACCGTTCTTTCAGGTGGTGCGCTTTTCCGGTTTGATCCCCTCACGCTAAGCGCGCGTCTTCGTCACTTCGGCGAGTCCCCGCTGATCGAGGACGGCTCGGTCTATTCAGAGCCGACAACGATTGTAAATCTCGGCGCGACTTATGACTGGAATGATCTCACTTTCGGGCTTGAGGTTCTGAATGCCCTGGATGCTGAGGATAGCGATATCACCTATTTCTTTGAGTCCCAGCTTCCCGGCGAAACATCTCCGATTGAAGACATTCACTTCAAGCCTGTCGAACCACGTCAGATACGCGCCAGCATTCGTTACAATTTCTGATGACATAACATGTGCGTGAATGGCACGATATTAATATAGTTCACTATTTTAAACTTGATCCAACCGCGCTAAAGTAGAGCACGGTTGGGTCCTCCAACCTCCTCCACTACGCCGGATCAGCTCCCTTGCGGGAGCGGTCTGGCGGATCTTTCCAGAAAATAGAGACGCGAACCTCGGTCAGGCTTTCAGCTTGTAGCCTGAGCGCAGCATGAGCCAGACGAGGAAGCTGGTGAACAGCGCCAGCCCGCCTGTCACCGCAACGCCAACCATCAGATTAGAGTTGGCCACGCCGAGAAAGCCATATCGGAAGCCATCAATCAGATAGAAGAACGGATCGAAATGGGCGATGGTTTGAAACGGCTCGGCCAGAACATTCACATCGTAGAATGTACCCGAGAGGAAAGTCAGCGGAACGATGACGAAATTCGTCACCGCGGCCAGATGGTCAAACTTCTCTGCCCAGATGCCACCCATGGCGCCAAACGCACCCAGAATAATGCTGGCCATCAGGGAGAACCAGACAATCGCCCAGATGTGAAAGATCTGAAGATCAGCCAGGCCAAGCAGCTTGATGGCAATCCCTGTAATCAGGCCAACCATGATCCCGCGTGTCGCTGCCCCGGCAATGAAGCCCATGGTCAGTTCAAGCGGCGAGAGCGGCGGCATGAGAAAGTCGACAGATGTGCCCTGTACTTTCGAGATGGTCAGCGAACTTGACGTGTTCTGAAACGCATTCTGGAGCACGGCCATTATGATCAGGCCCGGCGCCAGAAAGTTCTGATAGGCAATCCCGGCAAAATCTCCGGTCAGCTCCCCGCGATTTCCGAAGGCCAGCTTGAACACCGTCATCAGAAGCAGCGTCGAAACTGCAGGCGCAAAAAGCGTCTGCATCGCGACCTTGATGAACCGGCCAACCTCTCGCTGATAGAGAGTCCAGAGACCCAGATAATTCAGGCCATGAAATCGACGGGGCGTTTTGTAGCTCGTAGGGAGCATATCCTGCGGGGTATCAGTCATAACCGCCCATTTAGGCTGTTTTGGTGCGCGTGAAAACGCCCATTCGACCTTGCAGACAGGAGTTCGCCTTAACTGACCAGATAGAAATCGCGGTTTTCCCCAGCCAATTGGTTAATTTTGGGCACTATATGTGGATTACTCGGTTTCTCCACAACTCAGCATATTGTGTCCCTTGGCTCGTTGGATACGATATATGGGTAGGATGATCGTTAACGATCGCTTACTTAAACAATATATAGATTAACCGAACTGAGATTTCAGGAGGCGGATGATGAGTTGGACTGATGAGCGCGTAGAGCAGCTCAAGAAACTCTGGACGGAGGGCCATAGCGCCAGCCAGATTGCAACCCAGCTCGGCGGGGTCACACGCAATGCAGTGATTGGTAAAGTGCACCGGCTTGGATTGTCAGGTCGTGCGACGCCGTCACGTCCGGTTAAACGCCCACCTCGTCTGGCCCGGCCAAAGCCAGCGCCACAACGTGTTGTGCACAAGGCGCCAGAAGAGCAAACAGCCGCGCCTCAGCAGCCAAGCAGCCTGCCAGCCGTGGCCCGCGCCCCAGAGCCGCTTGAACCAGCCAAACTGGCCAATGGCGACTTCGCAAGCGTGCTCAATATCCGTGAGACCATGTGCAAATGGCCAATCGGCGATCCGATGGACAAGGACTTCGCTTTCTGCGGTCGCGCTGCATCCGGCGGTCCATACTGCGCCGAGCATGCAAAAGTTGCGTTCCAGCCGAAAAAGCAACGTACACGCCGCGAAGACCAGCCGCAGACATGGCGTCGCGCCGCCGGCTGATCGATCGTCAGGTCTCGAAAATAGAAAAAGCCGCTCTGGGTGACCTGAGCGGCTTTTTCTTTGGAATAATGTGGCCGGAATTAGTCGGCAGCTTCTTCCATGGCTTCGCCGACGCTTTCAATGTCGCGGCCAACGCCCTTAACTGTATTGCACGCACTGACGGTCAGCACGAGAGAAACGGCGAGAGCAAGACTGAACCAATTTTTCATAAGTATCTCCGCAAGGCAGAATGCTGGACCTATTGTGCCTGAACCCCAAAATCTGACAACTGAATTCGATGATCTAGTTGAGCTTTTTCTGATCCACAGGTTTCGGCGGAGCGAAAGGCTCGGGCAAAGGCAGAGCCGGAACACCGTCTTCGATCAGTGATTTGGCCTCGGCGAGCGTTGTCTCACCCCATACAGGCTTGGCATCCGCCTCACCGTCATGCATAGCGCGAGCCCGCGTGGCGAAATCCTTACCGACATATTCGTGCGTGGACGCGATATGATCGCGAACTTTTTTCATCATGGCTGCCAGTTTTGGATCGGGGTTTACGGCCGGCACACTCTGACTCTCACGCTTCTTCGTGCCCGACACAGCGGGTGCCATGATCTGCTTCTGAATGTCAGAACCACCGCATTCAGGGCAGGTGATAAGTCCACGGTCATTCTGTTCGTCAAATGCGTCCGAATTGGAGAACCAGGCTTCAAACGGCGACTGGCAGGTTTTGCAGGCGAGCGCATACTTCACCATGAGTGTCAGTCCGTGCTCATCGCCAGGAGCTGGTCGAGCTTACCGGCATTCTCCAGCGCGAACATCTCGTCACAGCCGCCAATATGATCATCATTGATGAAGATCTGAGGATAGGTGCTGCCACCATTTGCGCGCTGGATCATTTCGCGACGTTTATCAGGATCCATACCCGCATCGATTTGATCATAGCTGACACCCTTACGGTCCAGCAGGCTGATCGCCCGGACGCAAAAGGGGCAGAATTCGCGCGTATAAATTTCGACTTTGGCCATCGTGCAAATTTCTCCAGTAACCGGATCATATAAGAGGATTTCGCGGAGCGACAACGCGCGCAAGCGTCACCACATCAATATTGGCCGGTCTGGCCTTTTGAATGGCACGCGCACAAGCGTTCAGTGTCGATCCGGTGGTGTAAACATCATCTATGATGACAACGCGCAGGTCAGCAAGTCGTTCACGCCCGCGTCTGGTCAGGGCAAACGCGCCTGCCACATTCTGACGACGCTGCCGCGCGCTGAAACGCCCCTGACTGGGTGAGGCTTTGACACGTTTCAGATAACCATGCTGAACAGGCGCGCCAGAAAGCCTGGACACCGCATCAGCGAGCCAACCCGCCTGATTGAACCCCCGCCCCGCCAGACGGCGATAGTGAACTGGCACCGGGATGAGCACGTCACAGGTATCGATCAGCTCACGTCCGGCATCCATCATATGATGAGCAAATACAGACAGCCCGTTCCGCTGCCCGCCCCGCTTCAGTGCCAGTATCAAACTGCTGGAAATGTCATCATAGGCGAACGGAGCACGCGCTCTTTGCCAGAGCGGCGGATCAGCACTGCACGCACCGCAGATTTGTCCCTCATCTTCCATCCGGTCAAATGGCAATCCGCATTGATCGCATAGCGGTGAGGTAATGAAGTCGAGCTGATTAAAATCGCGCGTGGAAAATCGGGCATTCCCATGCAGCGGATCAGACGTGACCAGCGACTGACCCGGCAATAGCCAGCCAAAGATCTCCCGCAATTGTTCACGATCCACACCTGCGATCTTGGCTCCAGCCCTGACACGCGCCATATGACCCCTCATGATGTCCCCTGCCTCACCTGAAGTCTTTGATCGTCAACAGGTTCGCCGCCGTCGTGGCCGCGCCACCACTTCATATCAGGACGCCGAATTCATCAAGTTGCGCGTGATTGAAGACATTGAAGACCGGCTGCTGGCAACGGCGCGAAAATTCTCCCGCGCGCTTGTCCTGGGCGGTTACAATCCGGCTCTGGCAGAACGCATTCAACCCTATTGTGATACGCTGATCGAAACCGATTTTTCCCCGGCACGCCTTGCCCGCGACCGAAAACCAAAGCTGGTCGCCGACGAAGAATGGCTGCCATTCAAGGAAAACAGCTTCGATCTGATCCTCTCGCCGCTTTCTCTGCACTGGGTGAACGATCTGCCCGGCACGCTTATCCAGATCAATCGCTGCCTTAAGCCGGATGGCTATTTTGTTGGCGTCATGCCTGGCGGGGCCAGCCTGAATGAGCTGCGTCAGTCACTTTTGCGGGCTGAAGACGAATTGACCGGCGGAGCGGAGATGCGCGTCTCCCCCTTCGCAGATGCCCTCGATATGTCAGGACTTCTGCAACGGGCCGGGTTTGCACTTCCCGTCAGTGACCGAGATCGGCTGACCGTTCGTTACGCCAACATGTTTGATCTCTTGCGAGACTTGCAGGCAGCGGGGGAAACCTATGCGCCGCACCAGACGGCTCGAAAAGGACTGAGCCGACGCATACTCATGCGGGCCGCAGAGATTTACGCAGAAGACTTTTCTGATCCAGACGGACGCATTCGCGTAACCTTGGAGCTTGTGTGGATGACAGGCTGGTCACCGCACGCCTCTCAGCCAAAGCCTAAACGGCCAGGTAGCGCAAAAGCCAGTCTGGCTGAAGCGGTTGGCGCGAGCGAAAAGTCTGCTGGTGAGAAAACGGGTCTTGCGGCCGGTCGACCATCCGGCCCCAAATACCGACGATAAATACGCGATCAGCCGCCTGCCGCAGCATCCCATTGGGAATCCAGATCATTATACATGGCTTTGCTGGAGTTCCCGACAGCTGTTACCGCAACAATCAGCCCAATAACGATGAGCACCGCAATCAGACCGTATTCGATCGCAGTCGCGCCGCTTTGGTCAGCTTTGAAATCGCGCAGGCATTTAAGCAAGTGTCTCATGCAAATCCGCCCTTTCCGGCATAGTCGCGAATAAAACTGAAAAGCGGAATATCGGCCTCTGGCGCATCCAGCTCCATCAATTCAGAGGGAGAAACAAACTTCAAATTCTGCCCCTCCTGGGAGGTCGGCTCGCCGCGCCAGTCGCGCGTCAGAAACACGGGCATCACCAGATGAAACGACTCATAGGCGTGGGACGCGAAGTTGAGCGGCGTCAGGGAAGATGGATAAATGTCCACGGCCAGTTCCTCCCTCAGCTCACGGACCAGAGCTTCTTCTGGTGTCTCGCCTGCTTCAATCTTGCCGCCCGGTAACTCCCAAAGCCCCGCCATGGATTTGCCTTCTGGCCTCTGCGCGACAAGCAAGTGCCCGTCAGCGCGCATGAGTATCCCGGCGGCGACATAAAGGATTTTCCGGTCAGTCATAATGTATCAGATGCGGATGAAGGAGTTTTAAGGGCGTGAGTTTAAGTTCGGTAAGCCCCGTTAATTTCGACGTAACCATGGGTCAGATCGCAGGTCCAGACCGTCGCAGATGAACCGCCGACCGCGACATCCACCACAATGCGGATTTCCTGACCGGAGACAGCTCTGGTGGCTTCCGCTTCATCATAGCTCGCCGCGCGCTGGCCGGATTCGGCAACCAGAACATCGCCGATATGGATGGTCATGTGATCGCGATTGACCGGTTCCAGCGATTTGCCGACAGCCATAACAATCCGCCCCCAATTCGCATCGCTGGCGGCGAGCGCTGTTTTCACCAGAGGTGAGTTGGCAATCGAACAGGCAATGGTCTTGGCAGAGCCGTCATTCAGCGCGCCTTTCACTTCGATCTCGATGAACTTGCTGGCGCCTTCCCCATCGCGAACAATCTGATGCGCGAGGTCCATAAACACCTCGCCAATGGCCGCGGAAATATCGTCAAAGCCAGCATCCAGCTCATCCTCGGTCAGCTCGACGCCACCAGTTGCGAACAGCTGAACGGTATCACTGGTCGAGGTATCTCCATCCACGGTGATATTGTTGAAACTGGCATTGGTGTGCTGGTTGGTCAGCCATTGGCAGTTCTGGGGTGTAAGCGGCGCGTCGGTAAAAATATAGGCCAGCATCGTCGCCATATTCGGCGCGATCATGCCTGACCCTTTTGCGATACCCGCTACAGAGATCGTCTTGCCACCGACCTTCACCGTACGGCCTGCCCCTTTCGGGAAGGTGTCTGTTGTCATGAAGGAAGAGGCGAGTGTCAGCCAGTCAAAGTCAGATGACAGACGCTCCCAGACATCTGGCAGCACATCGGCGATCAGGCCCGGCGTCACCGGCACACCTACCACGCCCGTCGCGCCCAGATAGCACTCATGCCGCGGTGCACCGGAAAGCTGCTCATAAGAGTCGAGCGTCGCGTTGTTCTTGGCGATGCCTTTTTCAAACGTGAAGGCGTTGGAATTGCCGGCATTCACGATCAGGGCCTGTGCTTTGCCCTCAGACGCCTCAAGCGCTTCACGGCACCAGTCAATGTCACAGGACCGCGTCAGCGAGCGCGTGAACGCTCCACCGCAGGATGCGCCGTGCGGAAAACGCACCACCATCAGATCGTCGCGAGAGGTTTTGTACATGCCCAGAGAATGCGTTGCGACCTGCATACCCTTCACATGCGGAAGCTCTGGAAAGCTTTCCGGCGCGAGCGGAGACCGGGTCAGTTTCATTGCTCTTCACCCTCATCTGTCGGTGCGCCGTTCTCAAGCGTTTCAATCATCGGCTCGCGATCACCGGCTGTTTCTGGCGTAATGATCGTTGAACCATCATCTTCGATCGCCTCAGCATCTCCGGCTATCGAGTCTTGCCCCATCTCTGCGTCATTTTCTTCAGCCAACTCCAGATCAAGCACCTCGGCAGTGTCCTCGGGTACAACAACCTCCAAAGGTTCATCGCCGGTAATGGTCTGAATGTCGGCGCGCGTTCTGAGCCGCGTCAGCACTTTGCTGATTTCATTCAGCGTCAGAAACTGAACGATTTTGGGCCGCGTTTCATCAAATGTAGGCGGGCGCTCGGTGCGCCGGTCTTCAACCTTGATGATATGCCAGCCAAGCTCGGTGCGGAAAGGTTGAGAGATCGCACCGACTGCCGTGCGGTTGATCACGCTTGGCAAGGGCTCAGCGAATTCTTCCGGAAGCACATAGCCGAGAAGGCCGCCTTCAGCATTCGTGCTGCGATCAATGGAATGGGCAAATGCGAGCTCAGCAAACTCTGCCCCACCCCGCAGTTCATCATAGAGCTCATTGGCCACATCCTGCGAGTCGACCACGATGTGGCGAACGAGAACCTCTTCACCAAGCTGCTGAAGCGCGGTCTGCGCCTCATACATTTCCAGAATGGCGGCTTCGTCCACTTCTTCTGCGACCAGGTTTTCGACAAGAATATTTCCAAGAATGCGTTCACGGGCGGCCTGAAGCCGGTGGATGGCATTCTCATCTGTATTGAGATCACGTCGGATCGCTTCCTGAGCGAGCAGTTTCTGATCAATCAATTGCTGAAGAATTTCGTCGAACACCGGGTCATCGACGTCCAGTTCCTGGCCGGGGTCGATTTTGCCCTGCGCCGCCGCCTCCAGCTCCACTTCTGAAGCCCGAATTGTCTCGCCATTGACGACTGCTGCAATGGTGGAATCGACGCGAATTGGGACCACTGTCGTTTCCGGAGCCGGGTCCTCACAGGCGCCCAGAGCCATGACGAGACCAGTTATCAGCACGGATGCGAAGCGTCTTTGCATTCTGTACACGTCTTTCTGCTTTGCAGGTGTTAGATTGACACCCAATAACAGGCTTCTTAAGTCAGTGCGATTGGGGGGTCGAGGTCAATTCACATCCTCGGGTCCCGAGTTCTCAAACAATGGCGCGCTCCATTCGTCGATCAACGCGCCGACATGGTTCAGACATGCTTCAAATCGCTAAGAAATTATTCGGATCCGCCAATGACCGCCAGCTCAAGCCATTCCGGGCCAGAGTGCAGCGGATCAATGCGATGGAGGCAGAGCTGGAGGCGCTTTCAGATGAAGCACTCCGCGATAAAACCACCGAATTCCGTACAACACTCGCAAATGGCGCAAAATTAGACAGCATTCTTGAAGAAGCTTTCGCTGTTGTTCGCGAAGCCTCCAAGCGTGTTCTGGGCATGCGACACTTTGACGTACAGCTGATTGGCGGCATGGTTCTCCACTCTGGGGCCATCGCCGAGATGCGGACCGGTGAAGGTAAAACGCTCGTCGCCACGCTTCCCGCCTATCTCAACGCGCTTGAGGGTAAAGGCGTTCACGTGATCACCGTGAACGACTATCTCGCCAAACGCGACGCCGAATGGATGGGCCAGATCTATGGTTTCCTCGGCCTGAAAACCGGCATCATCGTTCACGGCCTTGATGACCGCCAGCGTCGCGACGCTTATGCGGCAGACATCACCTACGGAACGAATAACGAATTCGGTTTCGACTATCTGCGCGACAACATGAAATACGCGCTCAACGATATGGCTCAGCGTGGCCACCATTATTGTATCGTCGACGAGGTCGACTCCATCCTGATCGACGAAGCCCGGACCCCACTGATCATTTCCGGTCCGACCGATGACCGCTCCGAGCTCTACCGCACAATCAACGAAATCATTCCAAAGCTGAATGACGACGATTTCGACCTTGACGAAAAACAACGCTCGGTCGTCTTCAACGAGGAAGGTAATGAGCACATCGAGCAGCTTCTGCTCGAGGCTGGCCTGATGGAAGGGTCAATGTATGACCCGCAGAACATCTCCATTGTCCACCACGCGAACCAGGCGCTGCGCGCACACAAACTCTTCCAGCGCGACAAGGACTACATCGTCAAAGACAAGCAGGTCATGCTGATTGATGAGTTCACCGGCCGCATGATGGAAGGTCGCCGCCTGTCTGAAGGCCTGCACCAGGCCATCGAAGCCAAGGAAGGTGTCGACATCCAGCCGGAGAACCAGACGCTGGCCTCGATCACCTATCAGAACTATTTCCGTCTTTACGCAAAACTGGCGGGCATGACGGGTACGGCTGACACTGAAGCCTCCGAATTCATGGACACCTATGGACTGCGCGTCTTCCAGATCCCGACCAACAAACCGGTCCAGCGGATTGACGATGATGACGTGGTCTACCGGACCGCAAAAGAGAAATACAAGGCGATCATTGAAGAGCTTCGTGAGTGCCACGAGAAGGGCCAGCCGGTTCTGCTCGGTACGGCCTCAATTGAAAAATCAGAGCTTCTCTCGACCCTCCTTTCACAGGCCAAGATCCCACACCAGGTTCTGAACGCCCGTCACCACGAACGTGAGGCTCAGATCATTGCCCAGGCCGGTGTCCCCGGTGCCATCACGGTCGCCACGAACATGGCGGGCCGCGGGACCGACATTCAGCTGGGCGGTAATCTGGACATGCGTCTGGAGACCGAGCTTCTCAGCCGTCGTCGCGANCAGATGAAGGCCGACTTCGANCANGCCTTCGAAGCCGAAGTNGATCGCGTCGCGCAAATGCCNAACGCGCCAACGACGAACAAGAACGCTTTGCGCCAGATGATTCCGCAGGAAAGTCTCGATCTTATTCATAAGAGCGTTGAACATCGCCATNTCGANNCGATCCGCCAGGAAATCGAGTCCGGCCANCACAAAGAGCTTGTCGACAAGTTCAAGGGCGAGATTGCCGAAGCNAAAAAGCAGGCGCTGGATGCCGGTGGTCTTTTCGTCCTCGGTACAGAGCGTCACGAGAGCCGCCGGATCGACAACCAGCTTCGTGGTCGTACCGGTCGTCAGGGTGACCCTGGCCGCTCGAAATTCTACGTTTCGATCGAAGACGATCTGCTNCGCATCTTCGCCGCTGAGCGCCTTGATTCCATCATGCGTCGTCTTGGTATCAAAGAGGATGAAGCCATTGTTCACCCCTGGATGAACAAGGCGCTTGAGACGTCTCAGAAAAAGGTTGAGCAACGCAACTTCGAGATGCGCAAGAACCTTCTCAAGTATGACAACGTCATCAACGATCAGCGTAAAGCCATTTTCGAACAGCGCATTGATTTCATGCGGGCCAGCGATGTCAGCGAGACCATCACTGAAATGCGTCACGACGTGGCCGAAGATGTCGTCAATGCGGCTCTTCCTGCGAAATCTTATGCAGACCAGTGGGACATTACCGGACTCACAGAGGAAGTCGGCCGCGTGTTTGGCATCCAGCCAGACATCAAAGGCTGGTGCTCCGAAGAAGGTGTGGCGAATGAAGAGATCATCGCCCGTCTGGTCGAAGCCGTAGATCAGGCCTACGCACAGAAAGCGTCCGATATTGGTCCCGATCGTATGCGCTGGTTCGAGAAGCAGGTTCTGCTTCAACTGCTCGACAAAGAGTGGCGCGAACACCTTCAACAGCTCGACCAGCTTCGCTCAGTNATTCACCTGCGCAGCTATGGTCAGCGTGATCCNCTCAATGANTTCAAGTCTGAAGCCTTTGAACTCTTCTCAGAGCTTCTCACCAATCTGCGGAAAACGGTGACAGGTACGCTGATGAATATTCAGGTCCAGCAAGGGCAGGCGCCATCGCAACAGCGCCAGCCCGAGCAGGAACGCGTCTAGTCGAAAGCGACAAATCGCCAATAAAAAAGCACGCCGCTCTGGCGTGCTTTTTTATCCGGCGGCTCGCCACATCGCTGTCAGAGGACAGCTTCCAGATCGACTTCACTGTAAGGCTTCTGAATAACCTTGGCGTCAGGGAAATTCTTCACTGTGGCAACGGTGTCGCCATAGCCAGTTGCAAAGGCAAATCGCACATTCATGGCCTGAAGCCGCATGGCCACGGGCTCGCTTGTTTCGCTCGCCAAATTCACATCGAGCAGAGCAAAACTTGGTGTGGTGTCTTCCAGTATCCGTAGCGCTTCTGACACATTTGATGCTGTATGCACCTGTTCTGCACCGAGAGATTTCAGGCAATCCTCGGCATCAAGCGCAATCACCATATTGTCTTCNACAAGCAGGACATCGCCGGACAGTCTGGCTTTGNCGGANGNCNNNNCCTTNTCNNNTGANACGATNGCNCCGNTNTCCGTTCGATCNTTTGCCCNGAAAGGCTCGTTTGANATNTCTGAGACGTGGTGCACCGGGATTTCGAGATCGACTTCGAGACCTGTCGCAGCGAAACGGACGTCTGCACGCCCTTTCAACTCGTAAGGAACAGCGCGTTCGATCAAGGTTGTGCCGAAACCGCGTCGTTCCGGGTGAGACGAAATTGGCGGGCCGCCGGCCTCGCACCATGACAGGCTCAGGCTNTTCAGCGAGTCGAATTCGATTTCCACCTTCACGCGTCCGGTTTCATTGGACAAGGCACCGTATTTTGCGGCGTTTGTCACAAGCTCGTGGATCACCAGAGACAATGTGGTAAACGCAGTNGGCATCAGCATAGCGTCTGGNCCGGACACAGAAATCCGTTGCGCATCATCCCCCAGAAAGGCNTCGATCTCATTGTGGATCAGCTCTCTTAAGGACGCCGGAGCCCAGTTCTGCTGGGTGATCTGATCGTGTGCACGCGACAGCGCGTGGACGCGATTGCCCAGCACATCCGCATACTCATCCAGCGTTCGACCCTCATCATAGCTCTGGCTGATCAGGCCACGGATCAGCGCCAGAATGTTTCGAACCCGGTGATTGAGCTCAGCAATCAGGATTTCCTGACGCTCATGCGCCTTTGACCGTTCGCGCAAGACGGTATCGGTCATCCTTAGAACGACTTCCATCAATGTCACACGCAGCGATTCAGCTGCGGCCACTTCGGTGTCCTTCCAAGGCATGCTGTGATGACGAACGACTTCCTTCCAGGCTTCAAAGCTCTTGCGCGGAGTCAGTCGGATACCATTGGGACCAGGTTCCGCCGGCTTTTGCGGATTGCCTGCCCATGTCACGGACTTGATGATTTCCTGACGGAACAGAACGATGTAATCGCGCGGAATGCGTGATACGGGCAGCGCCAGCAGCCCTGAGGCTTTTTCTGCGAAGTCCTCGCCCGGCGGATAAACATTCTTGATGCAATCAGTGGCATAGACCTGACCGGCAGCGGTTGTATTCAGAAACCGCATCAGGCTCAGGCCCTGTTCACGTGACGGCACCTGGCCGACCTGCAAATACTGCCCGTCTATCCAGCCGATCATACCGTCATAACCAATGACGTCCGGAATGGCGTTGGCGATCAGATCGAAGCTTTCGCCAAGGGTTGCGCCCTCGGCGAGTTGCGCCATCAGTCGGTCATGCAGTCCTTGCGCTTTTGCATGATGCTCGCGNTCCATATCCGCTTCTTTCTGGTCCAGAACCAGAGAGAACAATTGCGCGAAGATTTCAGCGCCTGTGCGAATGTCGAACGGAAGCTTGAGAACGCGCTCATGGTGGCAGGCAAACAGCCCCCAAAGCTTGCCGCGTTTCACAATCGAAACCGACATGCTGGCTTCCACNCCCATATTCCGCAGATATTCCAGGTGGATCGGCGATACAGCCCGCGTGACGCTCAGGGACAGATCGAGAAGCTCACCTTCCGGATTTCGCGCCGGGATAACCGGGACACCGTCATCCTGAACATCACTAATGATGCGCAAAAGACTTCGTTTATAGAGTTCGCGAGCCTGTTTCGGAATGTCAGAGGCCGGGTAGCGAAGCCCTTTGAAAGAATCCATTCCGGATTTCACCGCTTCAGCGATGACCTCACCGGAATCGTCCTTGTCGAAACGGTAAACCATGACCCGATCAATGCCGGTCAGCGCTTTGAGCTGGCGAGCGGCCAGGTCGCACGCCTCCTCAACTGTTTCCATGCTTGCGATGCGATCAATCATCGGGCGGACCAGCGACATATAATCCCCGCGGTGATCGCTTCGGCTTTTCTCAATCTCNATAATGAAGGTNCGTTTGCTCAGATGAACGGCGACATCATAAGCNTGNCCTTTGCCCAGCACATCAAGCCCAAAAATCCGCTCCACNGCATCTTTGCCAGACAGCAATTGCAGGCGCGTNCGGATTTCATGCACCGCTTCCCCCGACATGACCTGTGAAATCGGCATACCGATCAGGTCTTCGGCGGCAATTCCGGTGATATCCACAATATTGATGGAGGCGTGACTGATGATCCAGTCGGGCGTCACTGCGATCAGGGTTCCAAATGACTGGATCTTGCCGAGCATATGGATCGGCTCACGATCGCAATTGGTCAGATCGACCTGATCGTCGGGAGAAATAAAGTCTTTTGCATCAGACAATGCACGCATCCTGTAGTTTTCGTTGAGTCAGTTCGAACGCCTTGAAAAAGACGTCAAAAGTGGTGTTTGCCGAGGCAATGATATCATCAGCGACGTCGCCGTTTGCTGGCGCAGCAGACAGTTCGGAGACGAATGTCTTCCAGAGATCGGCCTGATCGTCGCTATTGAGAAAGCGCCCCGCCCCCAGAACATCTGGATCGTCGCTTTTCGCCCATTGGCGGCGCAGAAGGCGCGCGCCAAGCTGAGAGCCAAGGATTACATAACGAATGCCAGTTTCATGAGGAGCGGCCGAAATTGGATCCAGAACGGGTTGATCGAGGCCCGTCTTGAGAACAGACAAGTCTTCCTCAAGCAGGGTCATGCGATGATCGATCACATCCCTTAACGCAGGGCACCAGACATCGATCGCCGCATAGGCGACGATGTGTGCTTNCAGAAACGACGACAGTCCCGTGCAAGTCGTCAGGTCCAGGCTTCCGAACTTCTCATCAATCTGTTCATGCGCCGCACGCGTATCCTCGCGCAAACGCTGTCTGAGAGATTGGTTGTTCTGATTGATGTTCCCCGACACGGCCAATATGGCAGCCATGTCATAGTCCTTTATAAATACGCTTTTGATNGNGCNGGCAGGCATTTGCGATCCGCCAGTTCATTGCAAACAANACGAAACGCAGCCGTCTGTAAATACCTTCAGCAGCTNTAAGTCGAAACAAACAGGTTCAGAAGCTGCCAAATTTACCGGCCTGATAGTCCATGATCGCCTGTCGGATCTCATCCGGCGCATTCATGACAAACGGACCATGAGCCACCACGGGTTCATTGATCGGCTCACCATGGCCAAAAAGCACGACGCTGTCTTGCGTGGCTTCGGCCTGGATGCTGTCACCCGACCGGTCAAATCGGACCAGTTGATACTCTGGAACGGTGCGCCCACCACTGATCACTTCACCGCTCACCAGATAAAAGAAAATCTCCCGCTCACGCGGAACTGGCAGGTCAAGCTTCGCGCCCTTCTCAAGACGCAATACGCTGATCTCCAGACCCGTCAGGCTTTCAACCGGCCCAGCTGTTCCATTCAGCTCACCGGAGATCACTTCTGCAGTAATCCCCTCACCGAGTGAGGCCTTCGGGATGTCAGTCGCCTGCAAGCCAATGTAATTGGGCGCCGTCATTTTCAGCCGCGCTGGCAGGTTCACCCAAAGCTGCAGAATTTCCAGCGGGCCACCCGATTGCTTGAATTCCTCGGGCGACAGCTCGGCATGAACCAGCCCCGAACCCGCCGTCATCCATTGCACGCCGCCGGCATGGATCACGCTTTCATGCCCACCCGTATCGAGATGTGACAGGCTGCCCTCGAGAATGAANGTCACCGTCTCAAAGCCGCGATGGGGATGCGGCCCGAAAGGAAGGCCGCTATTNCCAGGCGGATAGGTCTGCGGTCCGTGATGGTTCAGAAACAGGAAAGGCCCGATCTGNCCGATCTGGCGATTGGGCAATGGCCGCCGCGTCACNAGCTGGCCGATATCATCTCTTTCCGCCNGATAGGTGGCGACAGGCTGTCTCGTCATTCATTCAGGCCTTTTCCAGATCTGGCATGTCTGGCCCCAACGGCACGATCCCNGTCGGGTTCACATGCTTATGGCTCTCGTAATAGTGATGCTTGATATGGTCCAGATGAACGGTTGACCGCACTTCAGGAATCGCCAGCATGCGGGCGCGATAACGCCGCAGACTGTCCACCTCGCTAACCTTGTAACGGTTGCATTTGAAGTGGCCATGATAGACCGGGTCAAACCGGAGAAGCGTTGTAAAGAACCGGATATCCGCCTCGGTCATCTGATCACCAACCAGCCAGTCGCGATCCTTCAGATNGTCCGACGCCCAGTCCANNGTNNCGAANACATCNNTCACNGCCNCTTCATAATGATCCTGGCTTTCCGCNAATCCAGCGCGGTAAACGCCATTATTGAATGAGNCATAGACACGCTCATTCANCGCGTCGATCTCGCTTTGCAGATGCTCTGGATAATAATCGCCCTCTTTGGCTCCCACGCCATCAAACGCTATATTCAGCATGCGAATGATTTCGCTCGACTCATTGGACACAATGCTTCGCGTCTGTTTGTCCCAGAGCACAGGAACCGTGGCTTTACCGGACACCTCCGGCTCAGCAATCTGGTAGAGCTCGTGAATTGCTTTTGCGCCTTCATTCGGATCCTGAATGACGCCCGGGCCCTCATCAAAGGTCCAGCCCTGGTCTCCCATCAGCCAGTTCGTCACCGACAATCCGATCATATCGTCCAGCCCCTTAAGGGCGCGCATGATCAGCGCGCGATGGGCCCACGGGCAGGCATAGGACACGTAAAGGTGGTAGCGACCCGGCTCAGCCTTATAACCTTTGGCCCCATCAGGCCCTTCGCCGCCATCGGCAGTGATCCAGTCCCGGAACTCGCTCGTGTGACGAACGAATTCGCCATCCTCATTGGCAAAGCCGCCTTCGCCCGTGTGCCATTTTCCGTTCTTGAGATATCCCATGCGCGATCACCTGAATTGCCTGTCTGTCACCAACCCAAATCTGTGGCGCGCGTTCCCATATGCAAGGTTATGGAGAGAATGACAGACCGCGCCAGGTAGTCCGTTCGTCAGTATTTCCAGGAAAAGCTCACCGCCCCGAAACGCTGGGGCGTGGTCTGCTCTTCATACTGTTTGGTGCGCTCCACATAGGTCAGCCCAAGCTGGAAGCTGCGAAATTGCACCGCTGTGCCGGCCTGAAGGTCCAGAACGCCATTCCGTATTGAAACCGTTCGCTCATCGTCGCGGAACAGGCTGCCACCCAGAATGATGTCATGAGCCACATAACGTGCCTCTGCTCCGCCGAAGATATACCAGCTGAAACCGTCACTCGGGTCGAAATACCCAGCGCCCGCGAGCGATGGTCTTACGCGCGGCGGACCAAGATCGTTCTTGAGGTCTTCTCCAAATCTGACCGTCAGACCAGCGCGCGCATTCGTATTCATGGTGCCGACGGTCGCGCCAATGTTTGGAATGATATCTGCGCCAAGATCGGTCGAGCCGAACATCGCAAGCGCACGGTATCGCCGGTCAAATGTCAGGTCAGTGCCGACTTCATCAGGGATCTGATTGTCCCAACCTCGGGGATCGGCCTCATCGAAGAGTTTGTGAAATCCGTCCTGGATCCATTCCCCGCCCGCAGAGGGCCCCACCAGTCCAAACCGAAGCGAAACCTGATCGACGGTATGCCCGGTCTCCAGAAGCGAAGTGCCTTCAATGTACAGATACCCGGCATAAGGGTGCTGGTCAGGGAGTGGCTGAGTTTCAGTAATGTCGTTGGGCGTAAAAACAGACTGACCAATNGCAAGGCCGCGGCGGAGCTTCGGCGCTTCATCGCGAGCCAGAANACCCGCAATTGCAGCATCNACNCCNCTCAGNCTTCGCGTCTNGGAGAGCCAGCCAAGCCTCAATCCATTGGTATAGTTGCGATCCTGATCGCCNAACCAGTCATTCTCNATNACGAANGTGAAGGTGCCNCGCTCATCCCGNNNNGGCGCNTCAACGGTGACNGCGTCCTGNGCCAGGCTCGGGATATGCGNAGCCGCAAGCCCAATGAGCGCGAAACCACTCAGCGCNNGAAACCAACNCATNTGAACGCCCCACCTGTCCCTGATAAGCTTCAGAACTGTAAGGCAAGTCGATTTCGACTTCGTTTATNNTGTCAGNNAAGTTTAGGNGCCGNCNCAGACCGCGCCTNNCAGTCTACTGGCACCGCTCCAGCANCAAACGGATTTCAGTCATCAGNCGGGTAATGTCCTGNGGNCGGGACAGGCGGTGCTCCCCATCCTTGATCAGATGAAAATCGCAATTTGCGCNCGCCAGGCGCTCCTGAACNTTCAGCGCATGGGTCCATGGCACATCGGGGTCCACCTTGCCCTGCAGAATGGTAACCGGAATGCTCAGTTCGATCGGCGCGTCCAGAATACTCCAGCGTTTCCCATCTTCGATCAATCGGCGAGTGATCGGATAGGGCTCGCCATAAGGGGTTGGACGCATCCAATGTCCCTCATGCAGGATTTTGGCTTTTGCGTCGTCAGACAGCTCCGGCCACATNAGTTTNTCGGTAAAATCTGGTGCAGGGGCAATCAGCAGCATGCCTCGCACGCGCTCTGGCCGGGCAAGNGCAGCGAGCAGCGCCATCCAGCCCCCCATGGAAGACCCAACNAGAATAAGCGGCCCNTCGGTCAGCTCATCAATTGCGGTCAGACTGTCCTCGCGCCATCGCGAAATCGTCCCNTCAATGAAGTCGCCCGAGCTTTCACCATGCCCAAAATAATCGAAGGCCATATAGCCAAGCCCCTCGCTCTCGGCGAGCGCTTTCACGGCCAGCGCCTTGGAGCCGCTCATGTCAGAGTTAAAGCCAGATAGCCACACAAGTGTCGGTTGACTGGCAGCCGGCTCGATCTTCGTGTAGGCAATTGATTCGCCATCCGCCCGCTTCAAGATTGCCATGTGCGATCTCCAGATCTTCGAAAGGTACGTTTCGTTTGGTTAAGCCCGGCCTCACCGTCCTTCAAGTGATCCCGGAACTCAATGCCGGTGGNGCAGAGCGAACGACCCTGGAAATTGTAGAAGCCCTGGTCAAGAATGGCGACCGCGCCATCGTTGTCAGCGAAGGTGGACGCCTCGTGCCCGAGCTCGAACGGCTCGGCGGTAAACATATCGAAATGCCGGTGCGCTCCAAATCTTTGCTTACCCTCCTGAAAAACCGNGCTCGCCTGATCGAACTGATCGATGAGGAGGACGTCGATATCGTCCACGCCCGATCTCGCGCCCCGGCATGGAGCGCGCTCTGGGCCTGCCGCGCCACGCTTACCCCCTTTGTGACGACCTATCATGGGGCTTATAGTGGGACGAGCGCGCCAAAAACGTTGTTCAATTCTGTTATGGCACGCGGCGACAGGGTTATCGCCAATTCCGGCTATATTGCCGACCATATACGCAACCGACACGGTGTCAGCGAACCGCGCATGGCAACAATTCCGCGTGGCGCCGATCTTCGGATTTTTGATCCGGCTAAAATTGACTCCGAAACGGTTCAGGCCCTGCGCAAGGAACTCGCGGGTGATCGCCAATATTTATTCACCCTGCCCGGCCGGCTGACGGAATGGAAAGGCCAAATGGTGCTTCTGGATGCGCTGGCTATGCTGTCAGCGGAGGANCGCGCNAAGATTGCCGTCGCACTGGTCGGCGACGCCCAGGGCCGAACCGGATATGTCGACACCCTCAAGGCTCGTATCAGATCTGCCGNACTTGACGATGTCGTCCGCATGCCGGGTCACTACAGCGATATGCCAACGCTCTATGCCGCGTCTGATCTCGTGCTGGCGCCCTCTGTTCGCCCGGAAGCCTTCGGGCGGGTAGCAGTCGAAGCCTCCGCCATGGGCAAGCCTGTNCTTGCCTCTGACCATGGCGGGCAGCGCGAAACCGTGCGCCATGAAGAAACCGGCTGGCTGACCCCACCAGGCGACGCACTGGCACTCGCCGAAGCCATGCGGACTTTTCTCGCTCTGAGCGATGAGCAGAAAGCGGAAATGGGCGCGGCCGCGCAGGGATTCGCCCGCGAACACTTCACAACCGAGCGACTGCAACGCGAAACGCTTGACGTTTATCGCCGGGTGCTTACTCCCTTGCACAAAGAGAAAAGCTGATAATGGCAAAGAACGCTGCGAACCCGGGAGAAAGCGCACGCAAAGTGCTGGTCATCAAGCTGAGTGCGCTTGGTGACTTTGTTCTCGCCATGGGCGCGATGCGTGCCATTCGGGAGCATCACCCTTCTGCGCANATCACACTTCTGACCACGCCGCCCTTTGAGCATTTTGCAAAAGCCAGCCCATATTTCGATCGCATCGAAACCGATGGCCGGCCAAAGGATGCCTCTGGCACAACCCAACTCATTCGCCGGCTGCGATCTGAAAAATACGACATCATCTATGATCTGCAGAATAGTGGCCGCACCGGGAATTACTTTCAGGCTTTGAGGCCAGGCCCACCGCTCTGGTCGGGCGCGCTACAGGGATGTGCCTTCCCGCACAATACCCCGCACAGACTGCAGATGCATTCTATTGAGCGTCTTGCAGAACAGGTATCACTTGCTGGAATTGGTCCTGAGAACGGTTATGGCTTTGGCGAAGCGCCCATGCCGGATCTCAGCTGGATTGAAAGCGCGCTCGGCAACCCACCGCGCTTACAACCCGCCTATTTCTCTCTGCGAGGCCCTTATGCCCTCTTAATTCCGGGCTCATCGGCGCATCGCGCCGCCAAGCGCTGGCCCGAAGAGAACTATGTCGAGATCGCCACATGGATCGCGGATCAGGGCATTACCCCGGTCATTATTGGCGGCAAAAGCGAGAGCCCGATCGGAAATCTCGTTGTGCGCGCTGAACCGCGTGCAAAATCCCTGTGCACCCGAACCGATCTGTTCCAGGTGGCCTCGCTCGGCCGACATGCCGAGTTTGCAATCGGCAANGATACGGGCCCAATGCATATGGTCACCCTGGCAGGGTGNCCGGGGGTCGCGCTCTTCGCAACCAGCGAGTCCAGCCCTGATCTGGCGCGCCCGCGTGGCGGAAACGTTGTTGTTCTTGAGGCGGAAACTCTGGAACAGCTCCATGTAAAAGACGTTATCGGAGCGATACGGGCGCTCGGCGTCCTTCCACAATCTTGAATTTGTGACGTGAATGCGTCATATCTGTACGACTGATAACTGCAATAGGAGCATCTGCCATAGCACGTCGCCCAATGCCGGCTAAGCCGCCACAGAAGACAGGACCTCGGGTCAATGAAGACATCCGGTCTCCCCGCGTCCTGCTGATTGACGAAAACGGAGAAAAACAAGGTGAAATGCCGACGAGCGCGGCACTAGACGCTGCGCGCGACGCGAGCCTCGACCTTGTGGAAGTTTCCCCGAACGCCGATCCGCCGGTCTGTAAAATTCTCGACTACGGCAAGCTCCGCTTCCTCGAACAGAAGAAAAAAGCCGAAGCCCGCAAAAAGCAGAAAACGGCTGACCTCAAAGAAGTCAAAATGCGTCCGAATATCGACACGCATGATTATGAGGTAAAAACCCGCGCCATGACCCGCTTCTTTGAAGGCGGTGACAAGGTCAAGATCACGCTGCGCTTCCGTGGCCGCGAAATGGCTCACCAGCATCTCGGCATGGAATTGCTGCAAAAGGTCAAAACTGAGTTTGACGAAATGGCAAAAGTCGAGCTGGAACCTAAGCTCGAAGGACGCCAGATGATCATGGTCATGGCGCCACGCTAACCAGATATTGTCGTGCGCGACCGGGTGTCGCGCACGATTTTCCACTTAAAATTTAACTATGATCACACCACCGCTCAATCGTTGGTGGAGATTTTCTCGCAGCCTGTTATCGACACGAGTTGGAGTAACAGATGCCGCAGACTATTCTCGAAGGCCCCTTCTGGGACTTCGTTGATCAGAACGCTGATTACCAAGACGTCGAACAAGCCCTGCTCGAGCTCTGCGCACCCTATGGCGTGGAGGTGATTTCCTGCGTCGAAATCAAAACGCCCTCTATGTCCGCATCGCCCTTCATTGGCCGCCTCATCGGCAAAAGGGATGGCGAGTATCTCAGGCGGTATCGCAAGCTGGAGCTTGATCGCCACGATGTCGCTTTCCAGCATATTCCCCATGCCAGTGAAGGCTTTTACTGGGGTGATGTGCAACATCTTGCCCAGACCAAGGAGCAGCAGAATGTGTTCGNGATNGCACGTGAGCACTGGTTGTCAGATGGNTTTCTGGCACCGTTCTTCGGGCCTGGCGGACGCATCGGTTTTACCGGCTTTTACGGAAAAGCGATCTGTGATGCACCGGTGACGCGAAGAATTCTCGAAGTCGCAGGCAATCAGTTTTACCGCTANGCCTATCGCAAGGCCGCCTCTGATCATCAGTCGAAGGCTGGCAAAACCCAGCTCACCGACCGGCAAAAGGAAGTCCTCTACTGGATTTCCAAGGGCAAGACCGATTCTGAAATGTCAGAAATCCTGCGGATCGCCCGGCCCACGGTGAACCGACACGTGGAAATGGCCAAGGAAGCACTCAATGTGCGCAGTCGCGCCGAGGCGGTCTATCTGGCGCTCGTAAACAATCTGATCTCACCGAACTGAAATCATCACCTTCACTGACTTGCAAAAGCTGCTCACACGGCTCACCTAGAAACTGATAACGAAAGTGTGTGTCGGGAAGTCAGATGGCGCTGGATCCGAATTTACAATCATTTCTGAATTCATTGCGCCTGCCGGACCTGTTCGGCTCGAACGGCAAGGATATCGATCCCTCAAAGGTTAAACGCGACAAGGACTGGAAAGACGTTGTCGATAAATTGCGGGCGAATTTCTTCCGCGCGACACGCTCCTGGGAATCCGATGCGCCCGAGCTCGCTCAGATCGATAACCTGCTGGTTGATGGCGCAGAAGGTCCGCTCAAGGCCCGGCTTTACACGCCGCTGGCAGCTGGCATTGGCCAACAACCGGCCATTCTGTTCTTCCACGGCGGCGGCTTCGTCGTCGGTGACCTCGACAGCCACGAGATGATCTGCGTTCGGCTCGCGCACGCCGCACGCTGCCGGGTCATTTCCATTGATTATCGCCTCGCACCAGAGCACAAATTCCCCTGCGCGCACGAAGATGCACTCGCCGTCTATGAGTGGGTGATGCGCCGCGCCCCCGACCTGATGATTGACCCCGAACGCGTTGCCGTCGCTGGCGACAGCGCTGGTGGCAATCTGGCCGCCTATCTCGCTCAGGAACTACCGCGTCGCGATAGCATTCCCCCGGCTCTGCAGGTTTTGTTCTACCCGCTCCTTCAATTCGTCGACATCAAGTCCCGTGGACTGACCTTTCAGGAAGGCTTCTTTATCTCGCCCGGCCTGTTCGACTTTTTCCGNTCGAGCTATCTCGGCAAGGATGCCGACCCGATGGACCCGCGGATTTCCCCGCTCTTCTGCTCAGCGANCGACCTTGCAGGTATNGCNCCGGCNCATATCGTTCTCTGCGGCTGGGATCCGCTCAATGCGGAAGGNAAGGCCTATGCGGACAAACTTGCGGCCGCNGGCGTNCCTGTGACGCTGACTGAGCANCCTGGCATGGTGCATGGCTTCATGAATCTTACTGCCATTTCCGTACCCGCCCGNGANGCNATNACAGAAGCCGGTCGCAANATCGGCGAGACGCTTGGCAGCCTGTGATGCAGATGAGNNCGTGATCTTTCGCGTGCGAACCTGTAGGGATGCGACATGACCACGCCATTCGAAGCTCTCGGNCCAGCCTTTTCCGATCCTGTCGAACCNGCAGACTTTCCCAANACCATTCTGCGCTATCGCAATGACCGNGCCGCNNAGACCGTNGGCCTNGACCNGCTCAGCGNTGAAGNNTGGNTAGAAGCATTTNGGCCGGTTCACACCNNTGCCTGACAACATTCNNAAGCCGCTGGCGATCCGNTATCACGGCCANCAGTTCCGTCAGTATAATCCCCAGATTGGAGATGGTCGCGGCTTCCTGTTTGCACAGCTCCGNGANGANCAGGGCCNCCTNCTCGACCTCGGCACCAANGGTTCGGGTCAAGACCCCNTATTCGCGATTTGGCGATGGNCGGCTGACACTCAAAGGCGGCGTNCGGGAAATCCTCGCCACCGAAATGCTGGAAGCCTCTGGCGTGCCCACGTCAAAAACCTTGAGCCTGATCGAAACCGGTGAACAGCTCACCCGCAATGATGAGCCGAGCCCGACCCGCTCTTCTGTCATGGTCCGTCTCCAGCACAGCCATATCCGGTTCGGCGCGTTCCAGCGCCTGGCTTATCTGGAGGAAGGCGAAAATATGGAGGCACTTCTCCGCCATGTGCGGGAAGTTTACCATCCGGACATCCCAGATGGCCCTGTGGCCGAACTTGCTCCGGCTCTGCTGGCACGTATTTCAGAACGCACCGCCAATATGGTCGCAAGCTGGATGGCAGCCGGCTTCGTTCATGGCGTCATGAACACTGACAATATGAACGTCACTGGCGAGACCTTCGACTTTGGCCCTTACCGGTTTATTCCGACGTCTGACCCTGGCTTCACAGCAGCTTATTTTGACGAATACGGCCTTTACGCCTTTGGCCGTCAGCCACAAGCCGCGATCTGGAACCTGCAACAGCTTGGTGGCGCGCTCACTATGCTCGCAGACGCCGACGATCTGACGGAGGGCTTGAAAGCCTTTGAGCCAGCTTATCAGAACGCGCTGCGCGACCATTGTTTCTTCCAGTTTGGTGTGGCGTCGACCGATCTGTCCGAGGATCTCAATTTCCTTCAAAGCCTGTTCACCTGGATGACGGAAACCGGCGCACCTTGGCATCAAGTCTACTTCGACTGGTTTGGCGGACAGGCCAGCGCTGAGCGTGCATTCAAAAGTCCAATTGCAGAGCTTTATAGCCAGTCAGCCTTCACCCCTTTAAAGAAATCGATCAGCTCTCTCACGCCGGCATCAGAAGCTGAGCTCGATCATCCATATTTCGCGCGCCGCTCACCCGAGACCCTCCTGATTGATGAAATTGAAACGCTCTGGGACCGCATAGCAGAGGATGATGACTGGTCGCTGTTCCATGCCAAGCTGGATGGCATTGCCCAGAAGCGCGAGGCCATGGCGCGTAATCAGACATAAAAAAGGGCCGCCTGAGGGCAGCCCTTTTTAAAAAATATCTATCAGCGAAGATTACCGGTCAGGATTCTCTTCAACTTCGACATCAACGTCTACGTCTGGCGTGTTCACACCTTCTTCGTCGACAACGTCCATGTCACCGTCATTGTCTTCTTCAGGAACATCAACGTCCACCGTCGGGACTTCCATCGTCACTTCTTTTGTGCCGGTAGAAACTTCCGGGCCGCGGACGTCTACATCCGGCATTTCGCCGCCAGCAACTTCAACTTCTGGCAGTTCGCCGCCGTCAACATCCGTGTCAGTAAAATACATCCAGCCAAAAACAGCCGCGATAATTACAACAGCACCTACAATCCACTTAGTCATAATACCCATCTCCTGTTTGTAGTACGGGGTAGGAACGGGAGGCGATGGATTTTTGTTCAAAAAAAATTTCACCCCNTTGTTTTGTATAAATTTTTTATTTCNTCATAAGGCCCAAAAACAAAAAAATCCCGCAGCTATGAACGCTGCGGGANTGCGTTTTCANACCGGTTTTTGAGCAGATCAGACCTTGGCGCGAACGGTCGCAAACTGNGGNGCNATCTGGAAGTCTTTCGCGAGCTTCAGCTTCTCGCAGATGAGAAGGAANGTNCCGTTATAGTCAAAAATGCGGTTCCAGAAGCCTTTGCGCGGCAAATGCAGAATGCTGTTCGGGTGATCATGGTGATGATCATGAAACGCCTCACCGCCTGTCAGCAGAGCCAGAAAATAGGTGAACCATTTCGGCATTTGCAGGTGTCCGAACACGTTGATGCCCAGAACTGTGGCGTGGAACTGGATTGCGCGGCCGATCACAACAGCCGCATGGATCAGCAGCGTGATAACGAGATCGCCGCCAAACGCCCAGACAAGGCCGTAGATCAGGATCGGCACACCAAAGTGCAGCGCGGCAGCCAGAAGGTTATAGTTCTGATCGCAGACGCGCACGATGACGTTATTCTTGATCCAGAGCGGCATTGGACGGCTCAAATCCTTGTCATCGCGGAACAGAATCCAGCCGACCCAGGCCCAGGCCTTGCTCTCAAACGGGTTGTGAGGATCGCCCGGCTGATCTGCAAAGCGGTGGTGCTGAGAGTGATAGTTGATCCAGTCCTTGATCGAGCCCTGCATGGCCAGAATACAGTTGATCATGACGATCACCTGAGCTGGCGCGCGAAGCTCGCCTGACTTGTGCTGCCAGATGCGGTGCAGCCCCCCAATACCGATATTGCAGACCACAACCGTGAGCGCCATGACCGCCAGAACAATCGGCGCATACCACCAGTGAAGCTGCACACTATCCATCAACAGGCCAGCAACGATCGCTGTAACCATGCCGATGACGCCAAGTGCCGGATAAAGAAATGCAGAAAATAGGCTCCCGAAATCCAGTGTTTTCCACGATTTTGGGATCGCAAGTGAACGCGGCAGAATCTGTCGCTCTGATGACATTTAATTTTCTCACTCTTATCAATAAGTCCGACGGCCGTTCAAACCGAGTCAGAAGCTCGGATATTGATAGCCATTCGCAAGTAGAGTGTGAACGATATTGATGCTTTTGTCAGTCCCCTTAATGTCGCAGGACTGCGAATTTCATATTCCTGACGTGTTCACACTTAGAGAAGGCTGGCCGCCAACGCCTCTGCGGCGCGAAAGTTTTCGTCCGCTATCAGAGGCTGCAGCTGATTGGACCGGGCCTGAACGCTACGTTCCAACTGGTCATGCGGCGTACCGCTTTCAATCTCATTTTGCAGTGCCTCAATCTCTTCTCGAAACCGGCGCGCATCAAAAGCCATGAGCGCTCTGACATACTGCCATTTCAGGATCAGATTGTCNGGATCCGCTTTCATTGCGGCCTCGAAATGATGACGCGCATCNGACAGCTTNGCGCCAATCATCTGCGCGATCAGCATGCCGCCCTTGCGGCGCGCCTCAACATGCCAGACGGCAAGAAAGCCATGCGCATAGGCGTTTTCCGGTTCATCCTCCAGAATACTCTCAGCGATCTCCCGCGACCGCTCGCCATAGCCGGACCGATCCAGTTCGCCGAGACTCATGGGCTTTGCCTGTAGCGAAAGACTCAATGCGAGCTGCAGCCGCCCCTCAACATGATCTGGCGCCAGGTCCAGCGCTTCGCGGGCCAGTTTTTCGGCGCGGATCAATGCATCAGCTTCAGGCTGTCGACCCGCAAGAAGACACTCGGCCAGCAGGGCCCTCGACTGAAACGCAAGGCGATCAGCTGTGCGGGCGTCACTTTCGACCAGTTGAAAGGCTTTCTTGAAGTCGCCGCGATCAAAGGCGAGATGGGCCGCGTCGTTGGCTGTCGCAGCTGCCGCGAGGGTCAGCGACACTAGCGTCAGAGAGAGGACTCGAAAGATCACCATTCTAATCAGGGAATATAGAGCAAAAACGCTCCATGCGCACGTGCAGACGGCAACATTCATGAGCAGCTGCCGATGCATGACATCGGAGGTGCGCCTCAAACGGGCAAAGCACAATTGACAACATACCAACTGGTCGGTATTTATCTGTTCAAGAAGGAGCTCCCTATGGCGCCACGTGGGCAGGCACGCGAAAATCTATTGCAGGCGGCAATCAAGCTGATCCGCCAGCACGGATATAACGGAACAACAGTGGATGACCTTTGCGCTGAGGCTGGCGTGACGAAGGGCGCATTCTTTCATCACTTCAAAAGCAAAGATGACCTGGCCAAGGTCGCGGCAGACTACTGGTCGGCAGCTACCGGAGAACTTTTTGCCAATGCGGCCTATCACAAACAGGAAGACGCCCTTGATCGGGTGCTTGGCTATGTCGACTTCCGAGGAGAGCTCATCGAGGGCGACGTATCGGAATTCACCTGTTTTGTCGGCACCATGGTTCAGGAAGCTTATCAGGACGTCCCCGAAATTCGGCGCGCCTGTCAGGAAAGCATACTTGGGCACGCCGATACCCTGACGGATGACATTCGCGAAGCCATGGCGAAAAACGGCATATCTGGAGACTGGACCCCGGAAAGTCTGGCGCGGCATACCCAAGCCGTCCTTCAGGGGGCCTACATTCTGGCGAAAGCCACAGGCGGTACGGAGATTGCGCTGGAAAGCGTCCGCCATCTTCATCGTTATATCGAACTGCTTTTCGAACCGGCTGCACGAAGGAGAGCCGCATGACCTTCGTAGTAAAAGCTGGTGAAGGCCTCGACCTTCACATCGAGCGAGAGTTCACCGTGCCGCGGGAGATCATCTGGCGCTGCTGGACGGAGGCAGAACTCCTGGGCGAATGGTATTGCCCCAAACCCTGGCGGGCTGACGTTCACAAGCTAGATGTGCGTCCGGGCGGCACTTCAGAAATGACGTTCAAAGGCCCCGAAGGTGAGGCTATGCCGCAGAACGGCATGTATCTGTACGTCGATCCTCACCGTGAGCTTGTATTCACGGATAGCTATCGCGAAGGCTTCATTCCGCAAGCAGACAGTTTCATGACCGGCTACGTCCAGCTTGAAGACACGCCAGACGGCGGGACGAAAATGATCTGGGGCGCAAAACACGCCACTGAAGACGGTAGGAAACAACACCTCGAAATGGGTTTTGAACAAGGCTGGGGTGCCGCAGCAGGTCAACTTGATGAACTGGCCCGTGAATTGGCAAGCTGAAAGGCGGCAGACAAAAAAGCACCAAGCCTTGAGCCACCGCCCTGCTTTAACACAGCAAGCCAGCGAACCATCACCTTATCCCAGGAATCACGTTCGAATAGAGGAACATAGCGCCCTTCCCTGCATTCGTTACAGGCATGCAGGGCAGCTATGGTCAGCACGCTGTTTACAGTCAGCGCAACCTGACTTCAGATAGCAAAAATAGCGCGAGGGGATTTTCATGGGTTCTGATCTGCAATCACATCTGGCGCGCCTTGATGACGCCTCCCTGAAAGACCTTGCAGCCGCCCGGCTGTCTGAAACACTTTCAGCCTGTGGCTGGTATGTGAACCTGTCCCGTCAGTATCTCGACGCAGAGGCAGATCAGGCACTCCTTGCCTTCGCGGGCAGCCAGAACGTAGGCGGCGCAATTAAGGCCCTATTCGATGGCGAACACGTTAATGCCTCAGAGGACCGGCCCGCTATGCACTGGGCGCTCCGCTTGCCCCCCGGTCGCGAGACAGGCTTTGCAGAAGAGATCCGCGCCTCGCTCGATCCTGCTCTGGCCTTCGCAGACAAGGTGAGAGATGGAGACGTCCTGCCAAGCATCGAGACCGTTCTTCATATCGGCATTGGCGGATCAGACCTCGGGCCACGTCTTCTCCACGACGCGTTCGTGCAGTCTTATGGCGGCAAGATTGGCGTGCGCTTCGCCTCCAATATCGATCCTCTGGATCTCGAGCGCGCTCTGGATGGTCTCAACCCTCGCACAACGCTTGTCATCGGCATTTCAAAATCATTCTCCACGCAAGAGACAAAATACAATCTTGATCGTGCGCGCGATTGGCTGAAGAAGACCGTCGGCGCCAACTGGCCCAAACACCTTGCCATTGTCACGGCCAATCCGGGCCGTGCAAATGACTGGCTGGGTATTGAAAGCGATCAGCTCTTTGACATGCCCGAAAGCATTGGCGGGCGCTTCTCATTGTGGAGTGCCGGCAGTCTGTCGTGCATGATCGCCTTTGGCACAGACTGGTTCCGCGCGCTTCTAAAGGGCGCAAATGACATGGACACCCATGTCCGCACTTCGCCTCTGGTCTACAATATGGCGCTCCGTCTTGCGCTTATCGACTATTGGAACATGACGCTTCGCAATGTGGATGCCGAAATGGTTCTCGCCTACGCGAATGCGCTGCGTCTCCTGCCAGCCTATCTGCAGCAGCTGCTTCTGGAATCCAATGGCAAACAGGTCGCGCCAGATGGCAGCCGCGCGCCGGCCCCCTCCATTGTCGGCCATTGGGGCGGCGAAGGCACAATCGGCCAGCACTCCTATCACCAATGGCTCCACCAGGGCTCCAGCCATGTTGCAGCCGAGTTTGTGATTGCGGCAACGCCCGGCAGCGAGCCCAAAGGCACCAGCGCGTTGATCGCGCATGCTCTGGCCCAGGCTGAAGTGCTCGCCAATGGCTACAAGCTCGAAGATATCAATGAAAATGAGCCGGATATCGATCCGGCAATCGCCAATCAGAAAGTCATTCCCGGCGGCAAACCATCCATGATCTTTGCCTGCCGGGACTTTGGCCCCGAAGCGCTTGGCGCATTGATCGCGCTCTATGAACACCGTGTCTTTCTGGGCGGCGTCCTGTGGGGCGTGAACAGTTTTGACCAATGGGGCGTGGAACGCGGCAAGGTTCAGGCTGGCCGCATTCTGGAAGCGCTGGGCGGCTCAGAAGCTGCCAGCGATCCGGTCACCCGCGATATGGTCGATTATTTCCGCTGATCAGCCGGGTTTGTAATTCGGGTTGTCGATCACAACTTCCGCATCCTCAGGCGTGGATAACCCCACATCGCCCTTTACCGGTTCGGGCGGAAACGCCTCTGATGTCCGATATTTTTCGGCCTCTAGAATCTGGTGCAGTTCTTCCGGGCCCGTTTGCGGATCCTGCGGAATTGGGACGCGGTTCTCGTTCTTTTGCATGGTGACCTCCTGGTTGTCTCAGAAGATCAACGTCTGTGTCCGGCCAGAGTTTCCAGCGCTTTCGCCAAGCGTCTCAGCCCAGCTTACCAGCCAGAGCGTCTTCGATCAGCTGAGCCGTCTCGTTCACGCCATAAAGCGCGATGAACCCGCCAAAGCGCGGGCCCTGGCTCTGGCCGAGGCACACTTCATAGATCGCCTTGAACCAGTCACGCAGGTTTTCAAACTCATGGTTCTTGCCCACGGTGAAGGTCAGCGTCTGCAGATCTTCGCCGGTCACGGGTCCATCATAGGCGCGCAGTGACGCGGCCAGCTCTTCAAGTGCCGCGCGTTCCTGATCGGTCGGTGCGCGATACTCTTTGGCTGGCTTCACAAAGTCCTCGTAATAGGCCAGCGCATAGCCAACCAGATGATCGAGGAAGGGCGCGTTTTCCGGTGTCGCGTCTGGCGCATACTTGGAGATAAAGCCCCAGATCAGATCCTTTGAATTCGCATTCGCAGCCGAGACAAGGTTCAGCAGAAGCGCAAAGCTCACCGGCACATTCAGCTTCGGCACATCGCCGCCGTGAATATGCCAGGCGGGGTTTTCCAGCTGCTTGGCTGGCTCTTCGTCATGATATTTCTCGGCGAAGGTGAGATACTCATCCACCGCTTTCGGGATCACGTCAAAATAGAGCTTCTTCGCGGCACGCGGCTTTTGCCACATGAAGAGCGCAAGGCTCTCCTGCGGGGCATATTTCAGCCACTGCTCCACCGAGATTCCGTTACCCTTGGACTTGGAAATCTTCTCACCCTTCTCATCAAGGAAGAGCTCATAGACATACTGCTCCGGCGGACGCTCACCGAGGATTTTGCAGATCTTGGAATAGATCGGCGCATTCGCCTGGTGGTCTTTGCCGAACATTTCAAAATCAATGCCCAGCGCGGCCCAGCGCATTCCGAAATCCGGCTTCCACTGCAGCTTGGCCGCGCCGCCCGTCACAGGGATGGTCACGTCCGTGCCGTCTTCATCCTCAAATGTGATCTCACCCTTGGCACCATCTACATGCTTCATTGGCACATAGAGAACGCGCCCCGTGCTTGGCGAGATTGGCAGGAAGGGCGAATAGGTGGCCTGACGCTCCGGGCCGAGCGTTGGCAGCATCACATCCATGATCTCCTGATACTTCTCCGCAGCGCGCAGAAGTACAGGGTCATAGGTCCCGTTTCGGTAGAGCTCAGTCGCCGATGCGAATTCATAGTCAAAGCCAAAACTATCAAGAAAGCCGCACAGGCGCGAATTCATGTGCGCGCCATAACTTTCATGAGTGCCGAACGGGTCCGGCACGTCGGTCAGTGGCTTTTGAAGATATTGTTCCAGCGCTTCAGGGTTCGGCACGGTCGGCGGCACTTTGCGCATGCCGTCCATATCATCAGACACGCAGATCAGACGCGTTGGGATTTTCCCTTCGGTGAGCACCTCAAAAGCGCGGCGCACCATGGTGGTGCGCACAACTTCGCCGAACGTGCCGATATGCGGCAGTCCCGACGGGCCATAGCCTGTCTCGAAAATGACGTCGTCTTTCGGCTTACCCTGTTTCTCATACTGCTCAACGCGCTGTTTCAGCTTTTGCGCAAGCTCAAACGGCCAGGCTTTAGCTGATGCGGCGAGTTGAGAAATATCGGTCATTTTAGGGGTATGCCTTGCGA
This sequence comes from Ponticaulis sp., assembly GCA_002699325.1. Taxonomy (GTDB): domain Bacteria; phylum Pseudomonadota; class Alphaproteobacteria; order Caulobacterales; family Hyphomonadaceae; genus Ponticaulis. The sequence goes on from PABS01000098.1 coordinate 49,515, forward strand.
GTTAATCCAGCGCCGGGAGGTAGAACTCGCAGCCCATCACGTCAAGCGCATGTCGAGCAACACGCAGGGGGCACTCTCCCACTTGAAAAGGAGGAGCGGGAGGGGGATTGCCCAGCCATTTGACCCATCCCCTACTCCAACTCTGCCCGCACACCCTCTAACAGCGCCGAAACTGCAGCGCTGTATTCCTGGCTCGACGCGCGTGGGAAAGCTGAATTCACCGCCACAACGAGCCCCTCAT
>PABS01000099.1 GCA_002699325.1 Ponticaulis sp.
ATCGCTGGCCATTTTCTTGTTGTGATGCGTTACGGGATTAGGCCCAGTAAGGCTCAACCTTGTAATAGCTGTACGCTGCTTCACGGGCCTTCAGGCCATCATCTTCAGACAGCTCGTGAATGGTATCACTTGGCGCGGCTTCAAGCTCTTCCTTGGTGTAAGGCACGACATAGCCATTCTCGTTTTTCTCATAATCGAGCGACGCCCATGGGATTGGGTGATATTTCTCACCGACCCCGAGAAAGCCGCCAAAGCCGACAACGGCAAACATGATCTGGTTGCTCATTTTGTCGAGCATAACGTCTTCAACTTCGCCAATCTTTTCGCCGGACATGGAATAAACCGGCGTGCCAATGACGCGAGATGCGCGGATGGCGGTGGTATGTCCTGTTGGTGTAGGCATGGAGTGTCTCCTTCTGCTGGTTCGCTTTGTCGCGAGTGAAAAACCAACGGAGTTCCATGACTTGGGTTCCTCATCCGAACGCAGAATTACGAGGCTTTCATGCCGGGTGCTGTGCGACTTGCCGGGGCGAGCTAATCATGTCCTGATGATGGCTTGACGGCAGACGAGCGCTCAGAGGCTGAGACCGGACACGCGTGAAACGACCTGAAGACTTGGCGCGGTCTGCCGGTCATTGACGCGGAACCAGCCGGCAATGGAATAGCGGTCGCGCGTCGTGGGACGCACCTCATGCGGAATGTCTTCTGAGAGGAACAAAACCAGTGTGCCGAACTCCGGATAGACCGTAGCGAGGGTGGTCTCAGTCTCGTCGTCAGCATAGATGACAAGTGCGCCGTCATCTTCCGCGGACCAGTTCTCATTCATGTAGAAGACGCTGGATAGCACGCGGTTACGGCTGCCACGAAAAGCATCGACATGTCGCTTGTAAAAGCCGCCGGGCTCATAAACGGCAAAGTGCGCTTCATAGGAGAACAGGCCCAGAAACAGCTCTCGGTTCACGGTCTGGCGGACGGTCTCCATGATCTCAAGATAATCTGTCTGCGCAGCTGAGGTGCGGTCGAACCATTTCGTCTTGTCCCGGCGGACACGGGTGTCGAGTGTGTGGTCATCGACGCGGCCAATGCCGGCGCGGTCAAGCTTGTCCGTTTCATGCGCGGCGCGGGCTTCGGCCTGAAGGCGCAGGCACAACTCATGCGGAACGAGGCCGTGAATAACGGCATAGCCATCACCGGCGAGTGCGGCCGGCCAGTTCTGATGTGTCAGAGGTGCAGGTCCAGAGTGGACCGGTGAAAGCACTGCGTGCATGTGGAACGAAATCCAGCAAAAAGTCGCGCCAGATACCATCAAAGCTAGCTGTTTGCCAGAAAGAAAAACTGTCGGTAAGCAGCGGGCTGAACAGGGGTGTGTCAGATGAGTGAAGTCCGAATTTGTCGTGCAGAGCCAGGTGATGAGCGCGAGCTGGCGCGAATTGGTGCCAAGACCTTCTCAGACAAATTCGCCCATCTCTACGCGCCTGAAGATCTGGAGGCGTTTCTTCAGGAGAACCACGCACCTGAAACGTATGTCGCCAAGCTCGCCGATACTTCGACCGGCATATGGAAAGCCATTAGGAGTGGAGGTGAGATTGTCGGCTATGCGGTGGCCGGACCTTGCGGATTGCCCGTCGAGAACATGCCCGTGGGAGCGATGGAAATTTCACGCCTGTATGTGGATGGCGATTACCAGTCTGCCGGACTGGGGCGGAAACTGATGTCTGAAATGCTGGCATGGGTGGATCGACATGGCCCGGCACCGCTCTATCTCAGCGTTTACAAGTTCAATGACGGGGCTCAGCGCTTTTATGGTCGCTATGGCTTCGAATTTCTGAAGGAATATCGCTACAAGGTCGGCAATCATTATGACCCGGAATATGTCTTCGCACGCGTCAGGCGTTGAGCCATTTCTGAGACGAACACCCGGGCCCTGAGCGGTGAGCATAGGGGCGATTATTACCGAATAACGATAAATTTTATCTTGAATAAGCGGATGGGCGTGCTTAAGTCTCCTGAAGGTTGAACGAGGGATTTAATATGCGCCTATTCTCACATGCGTCTGCAGCACTCGCCGTGGGTGTGGTTGGTTTTGGATCAATTGCAAGCCCGGCTCTGGCGCAGGATTCACCACTCTGGAGCGCTTCTGATGCGAACCTGATTTCCGATATGGAGAATCTGCGAAATGAGAGCGCAGGCGGAAGCCTTTCAACTGAATCTTCAGTACGTGCGCTGCTCTCCAACCTTCCGGATATGGTGAGTGTCAATTTTGGCGGCTTTGAAAGCGAAGGCGACGGCGTTGTTGCCACAAATGTTGAGCTGACGCTTGGCGATGAGATGCCTTTGGGCTTTCGCATCGGTGAATTGCGTGTGTATGGCTTGAGCGATGGTGAGCTGAACAAGCTGGCCGAGGGCGAGACAGCACGCATTGGCAGCCGGATTGACGCGCGGAATGTCGTCCTGTTCGGGCTTGAAAACTATGTTGAACAGGCCGCTGAAGCCTATGTCGACCAGCTTGAAGGCGCGATTGAGGGCATCGAAGATGCCGACGTTGAAGCCTCGCTAAATACCGACTTCAAAATCAATGATTATAGCGTTTCGGTCGGTCAGATCGTTGTTGACGGTCTGGTCTGGCACGAGACGCCGGAAGGCGTTGATGCAGGGATTGACAGCCTGTTGGCTGGAGAGGCTGCTGAGGGGCAGGAAGCCTGGGCGCTGTTTGCACCAATTGCTCGCCTCTACCGGAATATGGAAACCGATCAGGTCGCTTACTATGACATGGACCTGAAACTCGACATGGTCACACTCACGGACGGAATGGAGCAGAACATGGACATGGAAATGTCCATGCCATTTTCAGGTATTTCCGGCGTCAATCGCGGTGACTACGACGTAATCCTTTATCGCGATGTCAGCTATGACATGTCTATGGACATGCAGGATGATGAAACCGGCCTGGATTTCCCCATGGAAATGGGTGGAAGCATGTCTCTGGGTATCTGGGAAGGTGTTGAGCTGGGTAAACTGTTCAGCTTCCTCGAAAAGCAGGAAGTGCCGTCTACCGATGTGACCGACCTGATGAGCCTCGGCAAACTGCGTGTGTTTGATGAGACATCCCGCATAGGCGGTGAGGAATTTTATTCTGTCGCCAAGAGCGAGCTGGACCTCTCTGAATTTCACTGGTTCGTGCCTGAAAAAGTCAGCATGATGAGTGAAGGCCTTCGCTTCAATATCGGCAACTATATGGACTTCGTGAAACAGACCATGATGACCATGCCGGAAGTGACTGAAGACGCAGATGCGCCTGAAATACTGGAAACCTTCGATGATGTTCTGGCACTGCTGGAAGAGCAGGGCGTGGATGTCATTGAAATGGACGTTGCGTTCGACATGAATTGGGACGCAGAAACCGGCGCAACAGAACTGAGCATGATGAATGACGCCGTCGATCTGGGCGAGTTCCGTCTGGCCTATGCGGGAAGCATGCCCAAATTTGACGATGCCGTCGCCGCGATGAAGGACATGCCTGATGAAAGTGAGAGCGAGGAAACGGAAACAGATCCGTTCGAAGAGCTGTTCACATCAGAGATGACGCTGACAGATTTCGATCTTTCGATTGATGATGATGGCGGCCTTGAGAAGATGTTCGCGCTGGCCGTGGGCATTGCGAAGATCATGCCGGAGGACAATCAGGATATGGCCATGCTTCGCCAGTCCAGCCCGGAAGAGCTTCGTGGTATGGCAAGCAGCCTGACGCGGATGACCGGGTTTCAGGCTGCCTCTGTCTTCCCGCCAGCAGTAGAGTACATCAATGGCTTTGCCGACTTCATCCTGAATGGCGGCATGGTGAGCCTGTCGGTGTCGCCAATGGAGCCATTGTCTGCTGAAACCGCACCTCAGATCGAGGCGCTGATGGCAGACCCGGACGGACTGGTCGATTATCTCGGTCTTGAGTTTGTCTATGAGGCGCCAGAAGAGGCTGAGGCCGAATAGGCCGTCACAGCCTGGGCAGATTAGTTGTCGCGTAAAGGGATCCTGTAGCTGTCTGCAGGATCCTTTTCTTTGCTTTCGGCCCGATAATCTGAAAGGCCTGCGCGGCAGGTGACACGATCGGCCGGGACGCCACGCGCGACCTGAATGGCGGTTTCCTCTTCACAGGCCTCCAGCCTTTGGTGAAAACTCCTGTTATAAGCGTCGCGATCTTCGGAGAGTTCGGCAAGGCGCGTTGTCATGCAGGTGTCCAGCGCCTCGCCTGTTTTGCCCTCACAGGCGGCATAAGCCGTGTCACGCAGGCGTTCATCACTGGTCATGCAGCCCGGCAGGAAGGGCAGGATGATGAGGGCAGACAGGCAGGCAATGTGTTTCATCAAAACGTCCTTTCGCTGTCTTGCCCGTGATGCGCTCTAATCTTCGACCCGTTTCACCAGATATCCGGCACGCGGGAAGTGTATATGAAGTGTCTCAATGGCGCCATCGACCTTATAGAGCGTCAGCTTGTTCGGGTGCGCGGAAACGAGCTCTCCGGTCACCCAGTTGGGCACCATGTCATCAGGCGTGATGGCAATGCGTTCGCCTGGACGCAGGCCTTGCGGTTCTGTTCCGGCACTGGCAGCAAGCAGACGCGGTGAGGCCTCGCGGGCCAGTTTTAGCGCCTCTTCGCCTGTCAGGGTTTCCGGTTCCTGCCCTTTGGATTCGCTGATCCGGTCAAACCAGTCCTGAACGCGCGGCGTTTCCTGAAGACAGGTCTTGGCAAAATCCGGCACATTTTTGAGAACGAACCAGATATTCATATGCGCATGGACATCGGACATGCCCGGATGTGCGCCGAACAGCCATTGGCCAGAGCCCGCTCCACGGCCAGCCTCAAGACGTTCCTCCAGCCAGGAGAGCTGCGCGCGCCACTGATCTTTCAGCATGGGAAGACGCGCTTTCATGCCTTCGGGGCTGAAATCGCGGCCCGTCATGGCTTCGCGGTCTTTCTTCAGCGCGTCGGGCAGGCGGTCGATATTGGCGCCGAAAACAATGCCCACGCTCGTCTGAAACCACTGCTTATCCGTCCATGAGGATATCATGCAATGGGTGCCTTCCTGCCCGGCTGTGACCAGCGCATTGTCAGGGAACCGGGCTTCGAGGTGACGCAGGATCAGAGCGGTATCGCAATAGATGTCAGCCCCGATCTGCAAAACCGGCGTGCGCCGGTATCCGCCCGTCAGCGGCATGAGATCAGGCTTTGGCATGACAGGCGGAATGTCGACCTTGCTCCAGGCCAGGTTCTTCAAACGGAGCGCCAACCGCACCTTCTCGGCGAAGGGAGACCCTTCATACTGGTGCAATATGATTGATTGCGCACTCGCCATTCCAATACCTCCCACAGCTCAATGAGGTCAGTTTAAGCGTGCTTCTTTGCGCGTGCCTAGGGGCGGGGNGGACGATTTCGAGGCCTNCCGAACCCATTAACCCCGCATCGNCCGATCAGGGCGTNAGCCAGCGNGCCGAATATTTACCATCATCCCAGGTCAGGAGGGCGCGCCTGTGCCCCTGGCTCGACAATTTGAGCCAGTCGACCGCGCGAATATGCACACGAAACGCCATGAAATTCTGACTGCCCAGTGTTTTGTCCTCCCAGCTGTCTCCAGGATGGGCGATCTGTTCGCCGGGAGGCTGGCGGGAGAGGTAATCACCGCGGCCGTATTCGGGCAGGTTGCTCCANAGCTGATCGGCNAGNGCGTCGTCTTCGTGGATCTCCACNTCACCGGAAATACGAAGCTGCGTCNTNATCGATGGGTCATACATCAGCACCTGCACCGCNCTGTCCTTNNGCANACCNGCCACCTTGGGGGATCGGGCATCNGTGAAGAAAGTGAGCACCATGGCCTCGCTGTCAAAGTCGCGCGCAATCATGATTCGGACCTGGGGATGGCCGTCATGGCCCTGGCTCGCGACGGACGCCTCGCGGAAGGCGCTGTCTTTCTCCTTCACCGCGGCAGTGAGATGGCGCAGCACCTCTTCCTTCACGGGCAGGAGGCTCGGAAAACGCTCATAGCGGTCAGGATCGATGGTCATGGCCNAAGCCTGCCATTGTTTTCCNAACGGGGGTAGGCGCAAATTTTCTGGTGCCGAAAGGTCGGGCTGCAGGCTCTGTCAGCCGAAAAATTCACCCTGAAAAAAGGACGAATATACCCACAATAAAAGTAATTATATAAAAGAAAANCCTTTGGCAACAGAATTTTAGGCGGCGCTTTGACGCGTGACAAAACGCANAATTTTATTGTGGGAATTTAGGGTGCAAGGGAGTTTCATAATTTCTGAAGCGCAAATGGAGAGCGCAAATGTTCAAGTCCAAATATGTTCTTCCTGCCCTTGCCGTTGCCCTGATGGGAACGAGCGCACTGGCTCAGGACAATCCATGGCAGGTTCGCGCCCGCGTTCTGGGCGTGTATCCGGATGAGAGTGGGGATCTCAGCGTTGGGGGCGCAGCACTTGGGGGCGATGTTGATATTGATGCCGGGTATGTACCTGAACTGGATATCACCTATTTCTTCACTGACACGATTTCTGCTGAGCTGATCCTGGGCGTGACACCGCACGATGTGACCGCGACGAACGTTGCGGCGGTTGGTGGCGCTGATGTGGATATTGGCGATGTGACCCTTCTGCCGCCAACACTCACGCTGCAGTATCACCTGCCGACTGAAGGCCGGTTCAAGCCATATATCGGTGCTGGCGTGAACTATACGATTTTCTTTGATGAAGACGCAGGCCCAGTTGCTGATGGTATCGACTATGACCCAAGCTTTGGCCTCGCCCTTCAGGCTGGTTTTGACGTCGACATGGATGGCGAGCCTGGTGGCTGGTTGTTCAACGTCGATGTGAAGAAGATCTGGATCAANACAGATGTGACGGTCGACTTCACAACGGCGCTTGGCGCGACTGTGGATGCGGACGTGAACATTGATCCTGTGATTGTGGGCGTCGGCTTCGGCTACAAATTCTGATTTCCCGTCGTGCATCCTCCCCGGAGCGCGCAACTTAGGGTCCGACCCCAATCGATCATTCATCCGAGCTGGACCCNGGGGTGGCANTGCCACCCCTCTTTTTTTTGNCTGNNGTTNGNTCNNNCNGCTCTTGAAACAGACAGGAATTAGGTAATGTCTTGCTGATCTGGGANAGTCACGGGACAGACAGGATGAAACGCACGCCAGACTGGCTGAAGCCAGCACTTCAGGCTGTTCAAAGCGATGATGAAGGGCGTGTCTGTAAAGACATTCCGGAAAGTGCNTGCCGTGAAGANGGCAATAACTTTCTCCGTCATGTCGTCTCACTNTCTCTTTCCAAGACATCTGATGGTCTGATNGACCCAAAACTGGTTCTGAGCTGGCTGATGACNCATCTCGGTGCNCCTACAGCTTTNACCGGGCTTTTGGTGCCGATCCGGGAGTCGGGCGCGCTTTTGCCTCAACTGATCACTGCTGCCGGTTTGAGAAGCCTGCCGCAGCGCAAATGGGCCTGGGCCGCAGGCGCGACGGTGCAGGGAGTTTCTGCCATTGCCATAGCTGTTGCAGCGCTCTTCCTGTCTGGGATGTCGGCCGGGGTGACGATTTTGTGCGCGCTGGCCGTTCTGGCTGTGGCGCGCAGCGTTTGTTCGGTCTGCTATAAGGATGTGCTGGGCAAAACGGTNGATAAATCNCGGCGCGGGACAGCGACCGGGCTGGCCGGATCTGTGGCCGCAGGCGGTGTGATCGTCTTCGCGCTGCTCCTCTCTTCGGGCTGGTTGGATCGCTATAGTCTGGTGATCGGGGCCCTGAGTCTTGCCGGGNTTCTTTGGATCCTTGGCGCTCTGAANTTTCTGGGCCTCAAAGAAGAGAAGGGCTCGACTGANGGCGGNCGGAACGCGCTCGATGCGGCGATGGAGAATATCGCCTGTCTGAAAGAGGACCCGCAACTCCGACGGTTCATTCTCGTGCGTGGACTTCTGACAGCCACGGCGCTTGCGCCCCCTTTCATGATTGCGGCAGCGACAGGTGAAAGTGCAGAAAGCTATGGCGGNCTGGGCTTNCTGGTTCTGGCGTCCGCGCTGGCCTCTCTGGTGTCGAGTACGGTCTGGGGCTTTCTGGCCGACCGGTCGAGCCGTAAGGTTCTGATCTTTTCCGGTTTAGCGGGTGGCCTGGCGCTGGGAGTGTCAGCAGGCGCTGGTTTTGCTGGGTTCCTTGCGACGAGCTTCGTTCTGCCGGTGCTGCTGTTCGCACTGATGCTGGCCTATCAGGGTGTGCGGCTCGGGCGTTCGACGCATCTGGTCGACATGGCCGATCAGGACACGCGCGCAGCCTATACGGCGCTGTCCAACACGATCATAGGCATTCTCCTGCTGGCCGGGAGCGGGTTCAGCCTGCTCGCAGCCTTCGCCGGACCAGTGGTTGTGCTGGCAGTGATGGCCGTGATGTGCGCGCTGGCCTGTCTTGTCGCGCTTGGGCTGGAAGAGGTGCAGGAGGCATAAAAAAGCCCGCTCTGAAGAGCGGGCTTTGATCTGTCTGATGTAAAACCGGGGTTAGTAATCCCAGCTCAGCTCGACGCCAACAATGCGTGGCTCGTTGACGAAGCCAGTCAGGTTGTTGAAGTCGATTGCGCCTTCAAGCACTTCCACATCGGTGATGTTGCGCGCGAAGAGGGCAGCTTCATATCCCGCCTCAGACTTATAGCCGAGACGCAGGCCGCCTTCCCAATAACCTTCCTCACCGAATTCAGCACTCTCATAGAGGAAGAAGTTGGTTTCGCCTTTATAGGCCCAGTCGGTGTAGGCGAAGAGTTCGCCGCCAGCGATTGGGTAGGCGTAACGTGCGGTGACGTTGGCGATCCATTCCGGCGCGTTCGGGAACGGGTTGCCAGAGATGTTGTAGCCAAGGAGGTTGCCTGAACCATCAAAGACCGGCGGGTCGAGAATGGTGCATGGCGCGCCGCACCCCGGAGCGACAAGCAGGTCGTCCTTGATCTCGGTATGGTTGTAGGAGACGCCCGCCGTGATGAGGAGGTTCTCGATCGGTGCGGCTTCGAAGTCGGCCTCAACACCATAACCCTGACCTTCATCCGCATTGAAGAGCGCGACGGTGTTATTGAGGCCGCCGACAATCGTCAGCTGCTGGTCATTGAGCGTGTAAGTGAAGACGCCGACATTAGCGCGCAGCCAGTCTGTAACGTCTGACTTGACGCCGGCCTCATAGGAAATCACGGTCTCAGATTCTGCTGTGGACACGGTATCACCGAAGATCAGGCGACCCTGAATGCTCGGACCACGGAAGCCTTTGGCGATGCGGGCATAGAGATTGGTTGCGCTGGTGAGTTCGTAAAGAGCCGAAACATCCCAGCTGACCTGATCATCGCCAACCGAGCCGGAGATCGGGCCAAGAGGGCCAGCGCCTGTCGGGCTGAGTTCACGCGCGACGGTGAAATCTTTGGTCTCGTCGGTGAAGCGCGCACCGCCTGTGACGGTGAGCTGTTCTGTCAGATCGTAAGACAGAGAGCCGAAAATACCGAAGGCATTTGTCTCGCCAATGCGTGTTGCGATGCCATCCAGCGGTTTGGCCGGATTGAAGGTGGCATAGCTTTTTGAGGTGATATCCACGTCTTCGTCGAACATGAACAGACCAGTCTGTCCGCGCAGCGGGCCGCCATTGTCAAATGCCAGACGAACTTCGTGCGTGGTCTGAGTGAGATCGTTGACCGAGCCGCCTGTCTCTGAGTTGAACGGAATGAAGCCCGGGCCGAAATAGCCGAGGAAGGCTGCGCCATAACCGCCATCGATATCGCCAACGGAATCCACCTGAGCGGATTCCCGACCGAAGACGTAAGTCAGGTCAATCGCGTCAGTGAGGGATTTCGAGATGGTCAGGGTCGTGCCCCAGGCCGTCTGGTCGAGATTGTTCAGGCCGTCATAATAAACCGTCTCGCGGTCAAATCCGGCGCCGATCCCTTTCGAGCCCGGGTCAATGATATTGGCACGGAAAAGACGCGCGCTGGAGCGGTTGGAGCGCGCGTGGACGTTCAGAAGCGCTGAGAAGTCATTGTCGAATGGCGTGAACAGGAATTGTGCGCGACCGGCATATTCCTGAAAGCCTTCATAGGCATCTTCAATGCCGAGATAGGCGTTGTCGACATAGTCATCGCGGTATTGATAAAGGCCGGAAACCCGGACCGCGAGATCGTCATAGATCCGGCCCCCGACAGCGCCTTCGGCTTCAACCGTATTGTAGGTGCCATAAGCAACGCTGGCATAGGCATCAAGCTCGTCAGTCGGCTTTTTGGAGTCGAACTTGATAATGCCGCCCGGCGTGTTACGGCCGAAAAGTGTGCCCTGCGGGCCACGGAGGACTTCGATGTCTTCAAGGTCGAAAACCGGGAAGCCTTTGAGAATTGGGTTCTCGTAAGGGACGTTGTCATAAACCAGAGAAACCGGCTGAGATGCATTCAGATCAAAGTCTGTATTGCCGATGCCGCGAATGTAGAAACGCGGGAAAGCGCGACCGAACGAGCTCTCTGCAATCACGCTTGGCACGCGCGCAGACAGGAAGCGGACATCTGCGCCGCCAGAGGACAGAATATCGAGTTTCTCATCAGCAAGCTGAGTGACAGAAACCGGAACGTCCTGAAGGTTTTCTTCCAGACGCTGAGCGCTGACTGTGACCGTGTCGAGACGTGATTCTGTGTCTGGGTTCTCTTGTGAAAATGTTGCTGGAGCCGCGATAGCGAAAGCCAGTCCGAGCGCAGTCGAACTGACGAGGAATTTGCCGAATCTCATCTTCAAACATCCTGAATCGAGTGAATTGGGAAAACTGCCCGGTCGCTTCCGTGTGCTCCTGGTGCGACTCTCTGTGTGACGCGTAGCTGCGACCTCCTCCCGAGGTCTGCTGACGGGAGCCTTGTTCGTTTTCCGGACGAAAACTTCAAGCGGAATCGCGCTCAAGCCCCTTCAAACGCGGTGGGATTGGGCGGGAACGTGCTTTTGCAGTCACAGAAGTGAAGCAAAAATGCGCGGTCTCTGAACCAGCTGTCATCATACAGCGTTTGGGCGATAGATTTCTGACAGAAGCGATCAAAGCTGAACGCGGTAAGTCATTAAGAGATTCTCTTCTTTCGCGAGCAGTCTGTGATAGACTGGCGCAGCTGAGGGAGCTGTACATTATGGGACGAGTTGATCTGTGGCACTCGGGCGGCATGCTTTTGCTTGCGCTCGTGCTGGCCGGTTGCGGGAAGGATGCGCAAACATCTGGACCTGTGGCAGAGGCAGAGCGCCCGATCGATGAGGCTGTGCCGCCACCAGCGGGATTGCAAGCCGAGACACCTGCCGTGCCCCAGCCAGACCGCGCCTCCGCGCCGCTCGTCTCAGACACTGAGATCGACACAACACCCGTTACAATATTCGGCCAATCGACACCCATTATCGTGCTCGGCGAAGAACCGGCCTGGGAAGCACGGTTTGAGGCCGGATGGATTGAGTTTGAGCGCCCGGGCCTTCCACTCGTCGAAGTCCCGTTGCCGGACCTGCCCGCGCCCTCAAGCGGCATATTGAGCTTTAAGGCCGGGAATGTGCTGGTGACGATCACCGAAGATGGCTGTGAGACGGCAGCTGGATCACTGGGCGTTCAGATCTCGTTTGACGAGGTCGAATATGAGGGATGTGGCCGCGCCCGAAACAGTACTGATACAGAGGTGGCTGAGGTGAGCTGGCAGGACCTGATTTCCGACCATGTCACTGCCATTGATGCCTGCCTGAGTGAAGCTGACGGCCTGCGGTTCATCCGGGCGCTCTATCCGCGTGAAGAAGAGACGGTGGGCATGATCCTCGTGGATGAACTCGGCCGCTATGAAGAATGCGGGGCGCAGACTTCGACAGGTGAAATCAGCTTTTTTGATCCCGTTATGCCCGACCAGGCCGATATGTGGATTGATGGTCCGGGCATGTTCGCAAGATCAGGCAAAAGCCCGGAGTGCGATTCGGTAAGTTCGCAAGGCGGCGTTCAGATTGGAGAGATTGGCACTTTGCACCCGGCAGGCTGTGCAGGCTAACCTCTTGTCAGACGTCGAAGGACTCGTCTGGGGTCGGGGCTGATTGCAGGGCGCTAATGGCAAAGAAGCTCGAGAGGCCTGCGAGCGCCAGAGAGACCAGCGTATTATATCCGGCCATTGAAATACCAAACATGCGCCAGGCCGCATCCGAACAGGAGACGGTGGCATACCGCTTGTCAAAATCGATCTGCGAAAGGCTACCAGACAAGGCATCGCCCGGCGCGCCGGAACAGTCTGCCGGACCCTGCCACCATCCCCATTCCACGCCCGTGTGGTAGCCCGCAATAACCGCGCCAGTAAGGAAGACGAGGCCGAGTATCAGGTTGAAGGCAATGGTGAGTCTGTAGGCGGGCCATAACCGCATCACGACAAGGCTGACAATCGCCACGCTGATCGCTGCCCAGTAGACTTCGCGCTGACGCAGGCAGAGCGGGCAGGGCAAGAAATTGCCGAAACGCTCAAACGCGTGCGCGGCTGCCAGCATGGCGGCTGAACAGATGAGTGCCCAGACGGGCCAGGTCACAGGAGATGGGCGAAAGCTCAACATGGCAAGGAAGGTGACACTTCTTCTCAATTCTGGCACTGCGACCGACAAGCGCAGCTTCTGAGCCGAGTTAGACGCCAACCCCCATTATGCCAAGACCCGCCTTGATTAACTCTTTGAGAGCAACAGGGCCAAGGACGAAGAGAAAGCTGATCCAGCTGAGCCCCAGGATGAGACCGACGATCATCATAAAGCCATCACGCGCCATCAGGCCGAACGACACCAGGGCGACGGCAAAGCCCGGTACGGTATTGGTCAGCGGCAGTGGAACGAGGATGGAGCCGCAGAACAGGCACAGCAGGAGGCCGACAAACCGCTCCATAATACGCGACGCCATGAAGGTGAGGCGCCGGCGCGCAATGGCCTCAGCCCAGCCAAAAAAACGGCGACCGGATTTGGCGATGCGTTCAAGCCCCGCCTTATCAATGCGGCGGTCTGCAAACTTGCCGGGCAACCACGGTTCGCGGCGGCCCAGCACCATCTGAAAGGCAATGGCGGCCATGGGCAGAGACACAATCTGAGGAACTGCGTAGAGAAACGGAATGCAGCAGGGCAGCGCCAGTGCGAAGAGGATCGCTCCAAAAGCCCGCTCATGCAGCGCATCAAACAATTGTTTCAACGTCAGGCCTTCGGGCGGCGCCGTATTGGCCAACCGGTCCAGAACCGAGAGAATAGAGCCTTGCGGATCTTCAGGGTGCGCAGTGTCAGTCATGACCTTTCCATACCCAGTCCCGACAACAAGGAAAAACAGATTATTCAAAGAGAGCACACTTTCTGGGCAATTCGGTCTGTTTGCTCAGCCGACCAGCAGGATTCCCGCTTGTCATAGAGACTTTGCCGCCCCACTCTGACCCGCGCAGGGAGTGAGGCATGTATTGGTTGAAGATGGGCGCTGAGGCGCTGGTGATGGCAGCTTTCATCCTGGCGCTGACGGAGCTCGCCAAGCGAAATGCCTATGTCGCGGCTGTGTTCATTGCTTTTCCGCTGATGACCGTTCTGACGGTTGGTAAGCTTTATCTCGACACCGGCAGCGACGCCCAGGCCAGCAAAATGGCGTATACGACCTTCTGGCTGATCCTGGCCTCACTGGCTTTCTTCGTAGGCCTTTATCTGATGCAGAAAGCCGGCTTCAGTTTCTGGATTGCGTTCACGACGGCAGTCCTTGCGACAGTCGGATCGATTGTCAGTTTCACACTCCTCCTCAAACGGCTTGGCATTGATCTGATGAGTAATGTTTGAACCGGTGCCAGATCGGCCTTAAGTCGGGAGGACGGTTTCACCACGAGCAGGCATCAGGACAGGACTGATATGATTGAGGGATTTGTTGCACCCGGCTTTGAGCCTGTGCGCGAGGCGTTTTCCAAAAACTTCGAAGAGGACCTGGAGCTCGGCGCGGGGTTTGCCGTGGTGCGCGACGGTGAGATTCTCGTGAACCTGGTCGGCGGCTGGATGGATCGCCAGAAACAGAAAGCCTGGACGCATGAGACGATTGTGCCGGTCTATTCCACCTCGAAAGGTGTTGCTGCGCTGGTGCTGGCTCATGCGCTCGATAGCGCTGATGGCGTATCCTACGACACGCTGATGGGCGATATCTGGCCGGAATTTGCGGTGAAGGGCAAAGAACGCCTCACTCTTGCTGATGTGTTCAGTCATCAGGGCGGACTTTCGGGCTTCAAGAACGAAATTGACCCGTCTATCTGGCTCGATCCGCCGGAAGCCGCAAAAGCCATTGCCGATATGGAGCCGCTCTGGCAGCCGGTGCCGGATGGCACGACAGGGTATCACCCTTCGACCTGGGGCTATCTCGCCGGCGAGGTCGTCTTGCGCCTCACCGGGCGCACACTGGGCACTGTGCTGGCTGAAGACATTGCTCATACGGAGGGCGGACAGGCCTTTGACGCCATTGATTTTCGGATCGGGACCCCCGCCAGCGAACATGACCGGATTGCCGATATTCAGCGTCCGCGCGCTCTGCCGGAACTCGGCGAGATGAATGAATACAAAAAAGCCGCCTTCATGACGAAATGGGCCGGGCCGGACCGCGGCGGCGCCATCTGGCGTGAGATTGAGATCCCTTCTGCGAATGGTCATGGAAGTGCAGAAGGCGTGGCGCGGCTCTATGCGGCCTACGCTCAAGGCGGTCGGATCGGCGATGAGCAGATTGTCAGTTCAGATACGTTTGACGAGCTGATCAAGGTTCGGGCATCCGGACAGGACCGCGTTCTGCCGTTTGACGTGCAGTTTGCCGCCGGGGTGATGCGGAATAGCAATCTCTATTTTGGGAAAACGGCTGAAAGTCGTGGACATGCCGGGTGGGGCGGATCAGCTGCCTTTGGCGACCCGGAAACCGGGATTGCCTGCGCCTATGTTATGAACAAACAGTCCAACCATCTGATGGGCGACCCACGGTCGCGTCGCCTGTTTGATGCGGTGTATGACTGCCTCGACTAGAGGCGCTCAATCTCTTTAGAGAGTTGATGTTCATTGTCAGTGACAATGCGCTCAAGCGTTTTAACGCGTGATTTAAGGTCGGCCACTTCGCGACGGAGATCTTCGCCGCCCGTTGCCTGACGGGCTTTTGCCTCGTCACTTCGCGTCTTGAGATACGTCATATACGCACTGCCACCTATGCTGACCGCGACAATCATCACGACCATGAAGTGGGAGGATTCCATTCCAAACATTTCCATTCACCTCGCAGGTTGAGCGGTTCAGCACCAGAATTGCGGGCCTTGTCGCTCTGTTCCCTTATAAGCCTGATCAGCGCTTCAGCTTACAGCTTGCGAAAATCGCGGGACAGGCCTTCGTCAGGGTCTGTTACAATGCGTTCCAGCGTGCGCACGCGCTCGCGAAGACGCAAGACTTCATCTTTCACATTGCTATAGTCCTCTGGCTCACGGCGTGTCTCAGGCCGTTTCAGTGCCTGTATGACGAGCACCACGCCCAGCAGGATTGCTGCCATCACTATAAAATTCATTGCTCCTTGCCTCCGTCCTGAATATATCGTTATTCGATATATAAGAACAGAGCTGGCCCTGTTTAAGAGGCAGGTTACATTTTTTTCATGTGAAAGACGTCAGACCGGAAGAGGTTATTGCTTACCCGTAGAGCCGAAGCCGCCTTCACCGCGGGCTGAGGCTGGAAGGACCTCGACCGTCTGCCAGATGCCCTGCGTGACGGGCGCCATGACAAGCTGAGCAACACGTTCTCCGCGCTGGATGAGGAAGTCCTCATCACCGAGATTAATGAGAAGCACCTTCAGCTCGCCACGATAATCGCTGTCGATTGTTCCGGGTGTGTTGAGGCAGCTAATGCCATGCTTGAAAGCAAGACCAGATCGCGGCCGGACCTGCATTTCAAAACCATCCGGGATCGCAAAGGAGAGGCCGGTTGGCACCAGTGCACGTGCACCGGGCTTGAGGTTCAGCGGCTCACCTTCCGGCACGGCGGCACGAACATCCATGCCAGCAGAGCCAGAGGTTTCATACTTCGGCAGTGCGAGACCTTCGAAATGGTCAAGCGGCAGAACGGCGAGTTGGATCGTCTGAACAGTCACGGCAGTCTCCGGCAGGAAGAGGATATCAGATGAGCGCTTCAGCGATTCGGCTGACAATCCAATCAGCGATCTGTGCTTTCGATGCCTCTGGCGAGCGCTCAACACCCTGCTGGCTGAACAGACTGACCTGATTGCGGTCTCCGCCCATGACGTCACCAGAGACGTCGTTGGCGATGATCCAGTCACAGCCTTTTGTCTTCAGCTTTTCCTGAGCGTATTTTTCAAGCTCATGTGTTTCGGCGGCAAAACCGATGACGAGTTCAGGCCGCTGGGTTTCGCTGTTGGAAATCGTCTTCAAAATGTCCGGGTTTTCGACGAATTGGAGCGAGACAGGATCCTCGCCTCCCTTGAGTTTCAGCTTGCTTTCCGAAGCGTTCACCGGGCGCCAGTCGGCAACTGCCGCAACGCTGATAAACGCATCGGCCGGAAGTGCGCTCTGACAGGCGGCGAGCATCTCTTGTGCGGTTTCAATTTTCACAAGTTTCACGCCGGAGGGCGCGGGAAGGCTGACCGGTCCGGAGACCAGGGTGACGTCTGCGCCTCGGGCGGCGAGGGCGCTGGCAATGGCATAGCCCTGTCGTCCGGAAGAATGGTTGGTGAGATAGCGGACCGGATCAATCGGCTCGCGCGTCGGGCCAGCTGTGATGAGGACGTGTTTGCCAGCAAGGGTGTCGTCGGGCGTCAGGGCTGAGAGGATTGACGCTTTGAGGCGCTCGATTTCCGGCAGGCGTCCGGGGCCAAATTCGCCGCATGCCATCAGGCCTTCATCGGGCTCGAGAACGGTCGCTCCATCGTCCCGGAGCTGGGCGACGTTACGCTTTACTGCAGGGTGCTGCCACATGCGGACATTCATGGCGGGTGCGTAGAGAACGGGTTTGTCGGTCGCGAGAAGCGCGGTTGAGGCGAGATCGTTGGCGAGGCCATTGGCGGCTTTGGCCATGATGTCAGCGCTCGCGGGGCAGACCACGACAAGGTCGGCCGAGCGTGACAGCTCGATATGGCCCATCTCAGCTTCATCATTCAGGTTAAACAGCTCGGTGAAGCATTTCTCCCCGGAGAGGGCTGACACAGAGAGTGGTGTCACAAACTCCTGTGCGGCTTTTGTCAGAATAACGCGCGATCTGACGCCGGCACGGCCGAGCTCGCGGATCAGCTCCAGGCTTTTGAAGGCTGCGATGCCGCCGGTGATAATGAGAAGAATACTGCGATCCATGTCACTCTCTCGATCTTCTCTGTCTATAGTTTGCCAGCGCTTCAAAAGCAAAACCTGGAGATGGCAACAAGACAAATGAAAAGGGCGACCCAAAGGCCGCCCTCAATCTTTTCGCTGGTTTGTCGATCAGTTGTAGATCGGATCACCAACGTTGACGCGTGGAATGCGCTTGCCGTTCTTGGCGAAGTAGTACTCGACCAGGCCTGGCAGGTTGGCGCTGTAAACAGCGTCTGTTTCAGCTTCCGTGCGGCACTTGCGCTCAGCGCGGAGGTTGTACAGAGCGAACGAACGGTCGTCACAGGCGCGGCGCGCAGCAAGCTCAATACGGTCGACGAGGATTTCATTCCGCTTATAGACCGGCAGATGCTTCAGGTCAGAATAGCAGACTGAATAGCGCTTCTCGTCATTGCGACCGTCTTTCAGGCGTTTGATGACGTCGTTGCCGCAGTCATAGAAGCCAAGATAGCCGTGGTGAACCGGTGGCGCTGGTGGCGGCACATAGCGTGGTCGTGCCGGGCGCGTATAGGTCGTGCCACATGGGTTTGGCTGATAGCATGGGTTGGCTGGCGGACGGTGATAGGTCGTCGTGGTTGTTGGACGCGGCGCCGTATAGGTTGTCGTGGTCGTTGGACGATACGTCGTGCCGCACGGATTAGGCGTGTAGCAAGGTGACGGACGGTGAACGACTGGCGGCTGAGGCTTTGGCGCTGGCGGCAGGTAAGTTGTTGTTGGCGCACCGCAAGGATTTGGTTTGTAACACGGGTTGGACGGCTTGGTGTAAGTCGTCGTCGGACGCGGAACCGGATTTGTGTAGGTGGTCGCGCACGGGTTCGGCTTATAGCAAGGCGATGGCGCAGGGCGGTGAACCACTGGAGGCGGTGCGCTGCAAGGATTTGGCTTGTAGCACGGGTTCTGTGTCGGGCGCGAATAGGTGTATTTCGGCGCAACCGGTGACTGATAGTTCACAGACTGGATCGATTGCATGTTCAGATCGCGAGTCGACTGTGTGCTATGGTAAGATTGAGCGACCGGCGGTGGCGCCGGTGCTGTGTAAGGCTGGATATATGGTCCTGGACCATCAGCAAATACAGGCGTCCCCATGCCTGCAATGATGGCCATAGAACCGAGAATGGCTTTGGCGGAAAACATATTGCGTCACCCCTGGTAAGACTTAACACAGGTTTAACACCGAATTTGAAAGTCGAACAAGCAGGTAGCGCCTTTCAGACTAGTCATGTGCAAGTGTTTCGCCGTTCAGGCGAATAAAACATGATGGAGCCAGAGTGCCGCAAAGACTCCAACAAAAACAAAAATACTAATGCCGATCGCTGTTTTGACGGGAGCATAAAGAAAGTTCGGCAGGCGTTTCACCTTCTCGGAGGGTGTGTTGCGCGCATGGGCTTCGAGGACGACTTCAAGTTTGTCCAGTATCTCTGGGAGGCGACTCGCGCGGCCTGATAGGTCCCGGAGCAATGAGCCGCCATGCTTTGTGAGGCCCAGCGGGCCAAATTCGGTATGGATCCAGCTCTGCACGATGGGTTTGGCAGCGTCCCAGATATTATGCTCAGGGTCGAGCGTACGGGCCACGCCCTCAACCTGCACCATCGTTTTCTGAAGCAGAACCAGCTCCGGGCGGAGGTGCATGCCGAAGGTATGGGTGAAATCCAGAAGCTGCAGGAGGAGCCGGCCCATGGAGACATCCTTGGCGGATTTGCCATGGATAGGTTCACCCACTGATCTGAGTGCCTGCGCGAAGTCTCCAACCGAGCGGTCAGCCGGGACGTAACCGGCTTCAAAATGGACTTCTGCCACGCGCTGATAGTCGCGCTTGATAAAGCCGTTGAGGATTTCTGCCAGGAAGCGGCGTTCGGCCAGACCAATACGTCCGACAATGCCGAAATCGATCAGGAAGAGGCGCCCATCATCTCCAAGGATCATATTGCCTTCATGCATGTCCGCATGAAAAACGCCGTGTTTGATGGCCGCTTCAAGGAAGCCCTGCGTGACGCGATTGGCGAGTTCCTTGCGGTTGATCACCCGCCTGGACATTGCTTCGGTATCGGTAAGGGGCGTACCTTGAACCCAGTCTGTGGTGAGCACCGCGCGGCCGGACCGCTCCCAGTCGACTTCGGGCACATGGAAGGTGTCAGATCCTTTCATGATCTCGCGGAACTCGGCGCCGCCACCGGCTTCAAGGCGCAGGTCGAGCTCTTTTTCCATGGAGGCTGCGACGGTCTCTACGAAGGCGACAGGTTCCATACGGCGGGAATTATGATCGACATGTTCGATCGTGCGGGCGGCGCGTTTCATGGCGCGCAGTTCAAGCGTGATCTCTCGAATGACGCCGGGGCGGAGAATTTTGACCGCAAACGCGCCGTCCGCTGTTTCCATCTTGTGGACCTGGGCGATGGAGGCGGCGGCGACGGGGTCGGTAAGGTGCGGGAAGAGGCGGTCGGCTTCGGCTTCCCCGAACTCTTCTTTCAGCTGGTCCTTGGCGGCAGCAAGCCCGAAGGGTGGGAGCTTGTCTTTCAGGCGAGCCAGGTCAGTCGTGGTCTCAACGCCAAAAACATCCGGGCGCGTGGCGAGAAACTGGCCGAGTTTGATATAGGCCGGACCAAGCGATTCCAGCGCCTTGGCCAGACGCTCACCGGGCCGACCTTTCGGCTTGCCGGAAAGCGCACGCAACAGACTGCCGAACGCGCGAGCTGGTAAAGGCAGTCGGGTGGAGTATTCCGGGGGCAGGATGACATCATGACGGGCGAGCGTGACACCCGCCCGCATAAGACGCCAGTAATCTGCAATCGCCGTCAGCATGCTCAGACCGCCCAGCCGAAATGGAGTGCGGCAATGCCGCCGGAATAATTGGTGCAGGTGACCTGCGAGAATCCCGCCTCAGTGATGCGACGGGTCACTTCATCCTGTTTGGGGAAGCGCCGGATCGATTCGACAAGATACTGATAAGAGGCTTCGTCATCAGCGATGAGACCACCCAGTTTTGGGATCACGTTGAAGGAATAGGCGTCATAGGCCTCCTGCAACACGTTTGCGGTCATGTGTGAAAACTCAAGGCAGGCGAACCGGCCGCCGGGTTTCAGAACACGCCTGAATTCCCGAAAAGCCTGATCCATATCGGCGACATTGCGGATGCCGAAGGCAATGGCCAGCGCATCCACGCTTCGATCTTCGAAGGGCAGGTGCATGGCATCGCCGCAAACCCAGCTGATCTGCCCCGCATATTTTGATGCGAGATCGCGTTTTTGCCCGGACTGCAGCATGGCGTCATTGATATCGCACACTGTGGCGCGGGCTGGCAGATGATACCGGTTGGTGCGTCGTGCCTTCTCGCCGGCCGATTTGAGAAAGGCGAATGAGAGGTCACCCGTGCCGCCGGCAACATCGAGGAAGGCCTCGCCCGGCTGGGGGTTGAGGCGGCTCATCGTGTTGGCCTTCCAGATCCTGTGAACGCCAGCAGACATCAGATCGTTCATCAGGTCGTAGCGGTCGGCGACCGAGCGGAACACCCCTTTGACGCGGCTGACCTTTTCAGTTTCGGAGACGTCTTCGAAACCGAAGGAAACGGTTTTTTCTGCCGGTGTGCCGGGGCGAGTTTCAGGATCTGTATTGGCCATGTCCTCCATCTAAGACGGGAAGCGGAAATGGGGAAGGGCGGAAAACGGAGAAAGCTGCCATAGCAGTCATAAGGAGCTTCGGCGACTTCAGTTCGACAGAACTGAATCGGAGGATCATTTGGTTCTCTAAGCACAGAATGAACATCCAATGTTCCCGCTCACACTGTGGAAAGTATTGTTTTTCACAATTTCAGCTCTGGACGAGAATGTATTTGTTCTAGATTTCAATCAGCAGAACAAAGTTTTCATTTTAGATCGAGCCAGTCGGGACTTGCTCCTTTATTCATTCAGATTTCAACACAGGCGCTGACCCTAAAACATGCGTTCAAAAGATTAAGGTATAGCAGGGGCATATATGCAGAAGTCATTGGTCGATCACTTCGCCGCACTTCCCATGCGACGTGATCGTGAGGCGTTTCTATTGGAACTCATCAGAGGTCTGACTGGCACGCTTGAAGACGTTATTGGATGCGAAGATTCCGAAGGGTTCATTTCGGTTGTTGGTGCGCGGATCGGCGAGGCCATGAGCCGGGATTATGCAGAAGCGCTGGAAACAACAGAGCTCAGCACCGAACAGCTCGCGGCAGTGCTTGTCGATTTGAAACGACGCATTGAGGGTGGGTTTTCAATTGAAAGCATAAGCGCAGATGAGATTGTCCTGGTGAACTCACGTTGTCCATTTGGCGACTATGTGAAGGGGCGTGAATCCCTGTGCATGATGACGTCCAATGTGTTCGGGCGGATTTCAGCGAATAATTCCGGCTATGCCTATGTGCGCATTGACGAAGCGATCGCGCGTGGTGACGGTCGTTGCCGTGTCGTGGTGTCGCTCAAACCCGGCATGGCCCGGCAATCAGCTTCTGGAAGAGAGTATTTCGGTCGGGACAAGTAAGGTGTTCGAGGATTTCTTCTATAAAAACCACGACCCGCTGTTTCTGGTGGATCGTGACTTGAACCTTCTCGATTGTAATCGCGCAGCCGGGGTCTTCTTCGGTTTGTCGACCGAGGAGATTCGCGCGCGTGATATGGACGAGCTGATTGATACGTCTCCGTTTGCCAGTCTTCTTGCCAGTGCAGACCTCGTTGACGGCTGGGTTCGCGGCCGGACTTTGCAGTATTCTGGAAAGAGCATTCTGCCTTGTGACCTGCGCGCCATGCGGCTTCGCCCACGGTCGGGTGGGGTCAGCTATGCCATCGAATTTGCGCGGCTGAGTGGGGATCACCAGGCGTTTCGTGATCTCAGGCAAACTCTGGCAGAGGCTAATCGCCGCGCCGAGAAAAGCGAGCAGAGCGAGAAACAGACAGAGTTCGTGAACCGCAAACTGACGTCATTTGCGCACCGGGCGGCGCACGACCTGAAGGGGCCGTTGAGCCGGATACGGCAGTGCCTCGAACTATTTCGACTCACAGAAGAACGCGGCGAGGATGGCGGCGAGCTTCTGGATCTGGCTGAAAACTCAGCGGCTCAACTCTATGAGATGGTCAACGCGCTTCTCAATTACTCCAAGACCCGCGAGGTCATTGTTGAGCGCAGGCAGGTCCGTCTGAAAGACCTGATCATGAAGGTCATTCAGATTGTTCCAGATGATGAGCTTCAGGAGGACTGGATTCGTGTCGATGAGTGTGGGGAGGTCATCTGTGATGCGGCTTTGATCCAGATCGTGTTTCAGAACCTGATCGAGAACGCGATCAAGTATCAGGACAGACTCAGGCCGCTCAGAGTGGACATTATCTGCCAGGTGAGCGCGCTGGAGATGACTGTGTGCGTGCGCGACAATGGTCTGGGATTTCCGCAAGAGCTGGCAGATCAGATCTTTCAGCTGTTCGAGCGTGGGCATTCTCATATTGACGGGGCAGGGATTGGGCTGGCGACCACGCAGGAAATCATCACCAATCACGGCTGGTCGATCTCGGCGAAAGGCAAACCCGGCGAAGGTGCCGAATTTGCCATCCGCATCCCTATTAGTGATGTGTGCGATCCGGGGTCGGTTACCTAAGGCGTCGTCCTGCCTCAGGGCCGCCCAATACTGACATAGTTGAAACCGCGCTTTTCCATGTCTGGTTTGCTGTAAATATTGCGCAGGTCGATGACGGTGTTGGTTTTGAGAAGGTCCTGGACCCGCTTCATATCCAGCGCTCGGAACTGATCCCACTCGGTGATGATGACCATAGCGTCCGCGCCCTCAATGGCGTGATACGGGCCATCACAGAACTGGATGTCGCTGAGATGTTTGGCGGCCTCTTCCATACTCGCCGGGTCATAGGCGCGGATGGTGGCGCCAGCTTTCTGGAGCGCAGGCAGAATATCGAGGCTTGGCGCATCGCGCATGTCATCAGTGTTCTGCTTGAAAGCGAGGCCGAGGACAGCAATCTGCTTGCCGCTGACATCCCCGCCCATGGCGGCGATGATCTTGTCGGCCATGGCTTTCTTGCGGGCGGCGTTTACCTCAACAACCGTGTCGACGATGCGGATCGGGCTGTCATGGTCGTTAGCAGTTTTCGTGAGGGCAAGCGTGTCTTTCGGAAAGCATGAGCCGCCATATCCCGGGCCTGCATTCAGGAATTTCTTGCCAATGCGGTTGTCGAGGCCAATGCCGCGGGAGACTTCCTGAACATTCGCGCCGACCTTCTCACACAGGTCTGCAATCTCGTTGATGAAGGTGATCTTCACCGCTAGGAAGGCGTTGGCGGCGTATTTGATCAGCTCAGAGGTGCGGCGATTGGTGAAGAGGATCGGCGTCTCATTGAGGAAGAGCGGACGATAGAGCTCGCGCATGACCTCCATGGCGCGCTGGTCTTCGGTGCCGACAACAACTCGATCGGGGATTTTGAAATCCTTGATGGCCGCGCCTTCGCGGAGAAACTCCGGATTGGAAACAACCGCAAAATCGTCCCTGGCGCGCTTTTTCGCAATGATGGCCTCGACCTCATCACCCGTGCCCACCGGTACGGTGGATTTGGTGACAACGACGGTATAGCCCTCCATCAGATCAGCGATTTCCTCCGCCGCGCCATAAACATAGGAGAGGTCCGCATGGCCATCGCCGCGACGTGAGGGCGTGCCGACTGCAATGAAAACGGCATCGGCAGACTTAATCGCCTCTTCAGGATCTGTGGTGAAGAAAAGGCGTTCCTGCTTCACATTGGTCTCGACCAGGTCTTCAAGGCCCGGCTCATAGATCGGGATCTCGCCAGCTTTCAGTTTCTCAATCTTGCTGGCGTCCTTGTCCACGCAGGTGACCACATGGCCAAAGTCAGCAAAACAGGCTCCTGAGACCAGGCCTACATAGCCGGTGCCGATCATGGTTACGCGCATTTCAGGTACTCCACCGTCGCCTCGAAGGTTTGCGGGGCAGGACTGCTTTTATATGTCGGGAAGGTCAAGTCCCATCGTTGCGGGACTTGCACTCAATAATCAAAAACGGCTCCCGAAGGAGCCGTTCAAAGCGAGATTAGAAGTCCAGGACTTTCACATACCGGACCTGGGTCAGGTCCTGAATTTTCTTCAGTGTATCTTCGGGAACATCGGCATCAATGCCAACGAGCGCGACGGCTTCTTTGCCTTCGCTTTCGCGTCCCAGGTTGAAAGCGGCGATGTTGATACCGGCTTCGCCCAGCAGGGTGCCCAGTGAGCCAATAAAGCCCGGCTTGTCGAGGTTGTTGACGTAGAGAATGTGTGGACGGAATTTCGCATCCAGCGCCATGCCTTTGACTTCAACAATTTTCGGAATGCCTCCAACGATCGCGCCGGCGACATCACGCCAGTTACCGTTCACCTTCACACGGATACGGATGAGGTTGTCATAGACCGGAGAGTCTGAACGGGTGGCTTCTGTCAGCGTGACGCCGTTTGCTTTGAGAATTTCCGGCGCAGAGACCATGTTCACATCGGTCATGATCGGACGCAGCGCACCAGCAACAGCAGCAGCGGTGAGCGGCTTGGTGTTGAGATGGGCGGGTTCGCCCTCAAAACCGATTTCGATGTCTGTGAACCCGCCGTCGGCGATCTGACCCGCAAACAGGCCGAGCTTTTCAGCAAGGTCTGCGTAAGGCTTCAGGCGCGGAGCTTCTTCGGCCGTAATGCTTGGCGTGTTGAGCGCGTTAGAAATGGCGCCGGTGAGGAGATAGTCTGAAATCTGCTCAGCCACCTGAAGGGCAACGTTCTCCTGGGCTTCAGAAGTCGCCGCGCCGAGGTGAGGCGTGGCCACAAAGTTTGGCGCACCGAACAGCACATTGTCTTTTGCCGGTTCGTCGATGAACACGTCGAAAGCCGCTGCAGAGATATGGCCAGAATCGAGACCTTCACGAACGGCTGCTTCATCCACCAGGCCGCCACGGGCACAGTTGACGATGATGACGCCCTTTTTGGTCTTCTTAAGCGCGTCTGCAGACAGGATGTTACGCGTCTGGTCCGTCAGCGGTGTGTGCAACGTGATCGCGTCAGCGCGTTTCAGAAGATCTTCCAGAGAGACTTTCGTGACGCCAAGATCGGTGGCGCGCTCTTCGGTGAGGAATGGGTCGTATGCGATGACCTTCATTTTGAGGCCAATGGCACGCTCAGCAACGATGGCGCCGATATTGCCGCAACCAATGACGCCAAGCGTTTTGGCCGTGAGCTCTGTGCCCATGAAGTCTTTTTTCGGCCATTCACCCGCCTGTGTGCCAGCATTGGCCGCCGGGATCTGACGAGCGGCTGCGAACAGCATGGCGATGGCATGCTCAGCGGTGGTGATGGTGTTGCCGAATGGCGTGTTCATCACAACAACGCCTTTGGCGGTGGCGGCTTTGACGTCGATATTGTCAACGCCGATACCGGCCCGACCAATAACCTTGAGCTTGGTTCCGGCTGCGATCACGTCAGCATCCGGCTTACAGGCCGAACGCACGGCCAGACCATCATATTCAGGAATGATGGCGATCAGCTCTTCCTTGGAAAGGCCGGGCTTTACGTCAACTTCCAGACCGTTGTTGCGGAAGATTTCCGCCGCAGCGGGGCTCAATTTGTCTGCAATAAGTACCTTAGGCATTTGGTTTTCCTTTTTGCTCGTCGCCTGTTCCGCGCCCGATCCCGGGCTTGGGGCGACTGCGCCTGCGCACTTGCTTGTGCCGCCTGCGCGCTTGCTTGTTTGTGTTTGCTCGATGTCTGTTCTTCGCGTGCCGCTCAGGCCATCTGCGCCTTCGCCTTGCTCGTGGAGATCAGACTATTCCTGTGGGGCTTTCGCGGTGTGGCCGCCGGTTCCGTCTCCGGTAGCGGCCCATTCCCGTGTGCGATTGATGGCCATTTTGGCATCGACCTCTTCAGCCAGATCCTTGCCGAGGACGCCCATGAGCCGGTGAAGAAGGATGACCACGTCTGCGGCTTCCTTCCCGGCTTCATCAGGCGCACCGTCCCGCAGGGCTTCCTGAAGTTCAGCAAGCTCTACGGCGGCACGTGCGACGAGGGCGGTTGGTTCGTTGACCTTCCCGAATGTCTCGTCGCCCCAGGCCAGAATGCTGGCAGAGGTCTCGGCCATCAGGGGCTCGCAATGGTCTCTTCGAAGGCCCAGGTGAGCCATGGGCAGAGTGCCTTCACATCGGAAGGTTCAACCGTGGCACCACACCAGATGCGAAGGCCCGGAGGCGCTGCGCGATAGCCGTTTGCATCAAAAGCGACTTCTTCCTTCTCAAGAAGACCGGTCATCTTCTTCATGAAGGCTGCCTGATCCTCATCGGAGAGCGCGGTGAAGCGGTCATCGGTGATTTTCAGCGTGACGCCTGTGTTCGAACGTGTAGCCGGATCAGCGCAGAGGAAATCGATCCAGTCATTCTCAGAGACGAAGTCTTCGAGGATGGACAGGCTCTCATCAGAGCGCGCTTTCAGAGCTTTCCAGCCGCCCAGATCCAGCGCCCATTTCAGCGCCTGGATATAGTCCTCAACGCAGAGCATTGATGGCGTGTTGATGGTCGCGCCTTCGAAAATACCGAGATCGACCTTGCCCTTTTTCACCATGCGGAAAATCTTCGGCAGTGGGCGGTTTGGCTTGTAAGTCTCAAGGCGTTTCACGGCGTTCGGAGACAGGATCAGCATGCCATGGGCTGCTTCACCGCCAAGGATCTTCTGCCAAGAGAAGGTCGTCACATCGCATTTAGACCAGTCGATATCCTGCGCGAAAGCGGCAGAGGTCGCATCATTGATGACAACACGATCCGGGTTCGGCTTGATCCAGTCCGCGTTCGGCACTTTCGTACCAGACGTCGTGCCGTTCCATGTGAAGATAATGTCGGCGTCGTCGCGCGCCTGAGAGAAGTCTGGCAGCGTGCCATACTCTTTGGCGACATAGGTTTTTGCGTCGACGTCGGTGAGTTGCTCGAGTGTATCTTTGACCCAGTCTTCGCCGAAGCTTTCCCAGGCGAACACGTCCACAGGCTTTGCGCCCAGCATGGACCACATGGCCATTTCGACCGCGCCGGTATCAGACGCCGGGACGATGCCGATGAGATAATCATCCGGCACATTCAGCGCTTCGCGCGTCAGGTCGATCGCTTCCTTCAGCTTGGCTTTGCCGAGCTTGGAGCGGTGAGAGCGGCCAAGGGCTGCGTCTTCGAGTTGTGAGAGAGAGAATCCGGGCCGCTTTGCGGTGGGGCCGGAAGAAAAATACGGGCACGCAGGGCGTGCCGCTGGTTTAGCGACTGTGGTCATCTGTTTGACTCCTATCCTTACAGATAGGCTGAGCGCCGTTGGGAGCGCCTGGCCCGCAGCCCGTATCTCATACTCCCCTTAACAAGGCGAGAGGAGAATTATGACAATTTAGTGGGAAGGTGAGAGAGCAAAATGATCGATCCAGACAGCGAAATTCGAAGTAGAAATTGATAGATTGGTCAAAAGGTGGTTGAGGATATAGATAAGGCCCGGGAGTTTGTTGTGCGCGAACAGCCAGCAGTGAGTTTCAGCATAAAGCGAAGGCTGATCCGTCTGGAGCGTGAGCTTCAGTCCATGGAAACTAAAGTGAAGAACGCCAAATCCTCTGGAAGCTTATATGGAATCGATTCGAAGTTGCCCATAGTCAAGGCAGTGTTGGTTTTGGAGGATAGATCGTTCTTTCGCCACTATGGCTTCGATTGGAAGTCCATCTTTAGAGCGATAAAACGGTTCTTTAAGGGGCGCGGCTTTGGTGGCGCGAGCACAATCGATCAGCAAGTCGTAAGGATCATTTCTGAAAGGTACGAGCGAACAATTTCTCGGAAACTTAAGGAAACTATCAAGGCTGTTTTACTAAATGCACGAGTCAGCAAGCAGTGCATTCTGCTATATTATCTAAACAACTCATACTTTGGCTATCGACTAGTTGGTGTCGAGGCTACGTCCAAACACATCTTTGGGTCTGCAGCGAGGGAGCTGGACAGAGATCAGGCCTGTTTCGTGGCGTCCTTGCTGCCGCTACCTTTACCGAAAAAAGTATATGTCAGTTTACTTTCTGACTGTGCAAAGCCTGTCACGCCGGAGGAAGTTATTTCTATTTCACAAAAGTTCAGCCCAAGATGGGCGGACAGGGTGAATTATAGGTACAGGCACGCTCGGGCTTCAATTGACCGAAAGATTGAATATCCGCGAGATTAAATATGTATACCGGATATGGTTAAGTTTGCCGTAATCAAGATTATTGATATACCGCCTGACTCCGAAAGAACCATCTTCAATCCTAGTGTTAATTTGCTTCAAGAATCTATAGCATTCTAATTCTGCGGATCTGAAAAGTGCTTCGGATTGTTCATAGATAGCTCGGTCCCTAGGGCTCAATTGATTGTCGTACTTGACCTTCAGCTTCACTGCTTCAGACGCTCTAACTAAACGGTTATGAACAACGTTTTCGAAATGGAGCATCGTTTCGTCTCCAAATATAACGTGTATCTTGGACTTCATTGAAGAAAATTTCGACATCCACTCAGCTAGCGCAAGCCGATATTGCTGGAGACTTTCCGGGCTCAGTTCATCTCGCCAAACTTCGCTAGAGTATATTCTTTGACGGTATAAGCGCTGGTCGATAGCGGTGCCCAATTGATCTGCAAGTTCTAAGGCAGCTTGTAGCTCGTGTTTCTTTATTTCTTCGAGATTTCGTTCTCTCCAAAATTGGTGTTGCAGAAACGATCCGGCAAATGCTCCGACAATGGCTAGAATAATGGCGCTGATGAAGTTCATCGGTCTGTTGCTCTTGTCGAATTGTTCTTAGAATAATGCTCAAGTGGTCGTTCGCTAGCAAGCGCCTTTTGGTCTCGTGAACTTATCCATCATCGTTTGCCTCAATGTAGCGCGCGCTCAATTGTGGAACATCCCACCGCCCGATGTATTGGAAACCAATGGTTTTTAACGCGAGCAGGGGGCTCGACCGGCAATGCAGGATTTCCTGAGCAACTGGCATGAATCGGCCATGACAACGGCCGGTTTGTTCTGGATGGCGCTATGGGCGTTNGGCNTGGGNTATCTGGTNTCNTCCATGATCCAGGTCTTTGTGACNCGCGAGCGNATGCAGAANGCCATGGGCGAGACNGGNCCNAAGTCCGTCGGGNTGGGCACGTTTTTCGGCTTTATCTCCAGTTCCTGTTCCTTTGCGGCGCTGTCGACCACGCGGTCTATCTTCACGAAGGGCGCGGGGCTGGTGCCGTCGCTGGCGTTCTTGCTGGGCTCGACCAATCTGGTGATTGAGCTGGGCATTATCATTGCCGTGTTTCTCGGCTGGCAGTTNGTGGTGGGAGAATATGCTGGCGGTATTCTGCTGATCCTTCTGATGTGGGGTGTTGTCCGCCTCACATATTCCAAAAAGCTGGTGAAAGCGGCACGCGAACGGGCGCGCGAGAAAGAGGGCACGGACGAGGAAGACAGCGACCCGCCCGACTGGAAGAAACTGATCAAGTCGCGCGAGGGATGGCACAAAGTGGCCAATCGCTATGTCATGGAATGGGGCATGGTGTGGAAGGATGTGACGGTCGGCTTCACTGTGGCTGGCGTGATCGCCGTCTTCGTGCCGCAGAGCTTTTTCGAGACCCTGTTTATCGGCTCTGGCAGCGAAGACCCCACGTTCTGGCAGGTGCTGGCGCAAAGTGTGATCGGGCCTGTTGCGGCGTTTTTTACGTTCATCGGGTCAATGGGGAATATCCCGTTGGCCGCTGTCTTGTTCGGTAACGGTGTCAGCTTTGCCGGCATTATGGCCTTTATCTTCTCAGACCTTGTGGTGCTGCCGGTGGTGCGGATTCAAGCGAGCTATTATGGGTGGAAAATGGCGCTCTACATTATGGGCGTGTTTCTGGTCGTGCTGGTGGCGGCATCTCTCATCCTTCACTACGCCTTCGCCGCTTTTGGTCTGTTGCCAGACCCGAGCGCCGCCAAAGCGGTAACCGACC
This sequence comes from Ponticaulis sp., assembly GCA_002699325.1. GTDB lineage: Bacteria > Pseudomonadota > Alphaproteobacteria > Caulobacterales > Hyphomonadaceae > Ponticaulis. Next base: position 30,366 of record PABS01000099.1, read on the forward strand.
GCGAGTTTTTCAAGGTGGATTATACCCTGTTCCTGAACCTCGCCTTTCTGGCGCTGTCTGGTGTTTTTTTGTTTTGGAAAAGCGTAACGGCCGGGATCGGCAATCCGATTGGCAAAGGCGTGACAGAGAAGATTCTGTTTGTGCTGGCCTGTCTCGCTTATCTCTGGCTGGCCAGCGGCCTGATCCTTGCGCCATTTCTGACGAGTTAAGTTCCCTCTCCAAACCGTCTCCCAGCGGTTTTCGTGCCCCCGCGCAATTTTGTGAATTGAACGTGTGTCTGTGACTGTGTAACGAGATCGCCGGGGAGATTTCTGGCTACATGTCGCGGACTGTATTCAAACGCATTTCATCAGCATTCCTGCTGACGCTCGTGCTTGCACTTGCGATGCGTGCTGCCGTGCCGACGGGTTGGATGGTGTTCCAGGGCGAACAGGGGACGCCGGTTCTGGGCTGGTGTTCCGCGCATGGCGGTGTGTGGGACCCTGAGACCAATTCCTATCAGCGTGCAAGCAAGTCTGTTCCCGGCCTGCCGCCGCTTCATCAGGGTGATGATGGCCCGGATGAAGGGGATGTTGCGCCGTTTACCTGCCCGTTCTCGCTCGCCAATCTTGCGCTCGACACGACCGGCCCGCTGCCGACGCTTGAGCCGGCCGTATATGTGGAGACCATTTCGGAGCGTCCGCCAGCGCGTGCACCGCCTGTGCTGCGCATTCTGACAACACCTGTTTCTCCGCGCGCACCACCTCTGCCGGTCTGATCCTTTCGCCATCAGACCTATTTCGCGCGGGCGTTGATCCGCGCTGAGTAAATTCAATTATGTTTTGTAAAATGACTGGCTCCGCTGTGAGCCTTGCCGCGCTGGCCGTTTCAGCCGCGCTGAGTGCCCCTGCGCATGCGCAAGTCCAGGATGAAGAGCGTGTGGAGAGCACGATCATCGTCACCGATAAGCGGGCGACACGTGAAGCCGAAGAGCTGGCTCTGAAAACGCCAGGCGGTGCGGATGTCGTCAGCCATGAAGAATATGCTGACAAGTTTCTGGTNTCGCTGCGTGACACGCTGGCCTTCACGCCGGGCGTCTANACNCAGCCCCGTTTCGGGCAGGAAGTGCGGATTTCGATCCGTGGATCGGGCATNTCCCGCGGCTATCANATGCGTGGCCTGACGCTGCTGCAGGATGGTGTGCCGATCAATATGGCNGACAATAACGGTGACTTTCANGANCTGGAGCCGATCTTCTTCGACTATCTNGAAGTCTATCGNGGCTCGAATGCCCTGCGTTTCGGGTCTGGTACGCTGGGCGGTGCGATCAATGGCGTGACGCCAACCGGGCGGACTTCTGAAGGCCTCTATGTTCGTGCAGATGCCGGCAGTTTCGAAACGCTGCGCGGGCTCGTCTCAGCCGGGTATGCCGGCGACCGTCTGGACGCATGGGGCGCCATCAGCGCAGATACATCCANNGGCGANCGGGACCATGCNGANCGNCAGTCGGTGCGTTTTCANGGTAATCTCGGCTATCAGCTGAGTGAAGATGTCGAAACCCGCTTTTATCTGAGCCTCAACCAGATTGATCAGGAGCTTCCCGGCGCACTGACTTTAGCCGATGCGAAAAACAATCCCGAAAAGGGCAATTTCGCTGGCGACAATGCGCGGGATATTGAGTCCATCCGGGTGCAGAACCAGACGATTTTTGATCTGGGCTCCGGCGGAGAATTGCGCGTCGGCGCTTACATCAATGACAAGCATCTCTATCACCCGATNTTCCAGGTGATTGACTATCAATCGACCGATCAGGGCGTGTTTGCGCGCTGGAACTGGCAGGGTGATGGCATGGAGTTCACGCTCGGCGGCGATGCCCGCTCAGGCGGAACCGATGCGCAGCGGTATGTGAACACTGATGGCGCCAGCGGNGCGCTCACCTATTCGGCCCGGCAGGAAGCCTGGACCGCCAACCTCTATGGCGAGTTCCGCTATGAACTCTTCGAAGACGTCACGGCAATCCTTGGCGGCATTTATCAAACCGGTGAGCGCGAACAGCAGCAGGACTTCAACCTGTTCGAAGGTGGGCCGACCGACTTCTTCGGGACAGCTGAATTTGATGCCTTCTCGCCAAAGCTGGGCGTGCTGTGGCAGGCGACACCGGATATGCAGGTCTACGCCAATGCCAGCGGATCTGCAGAATTTCCAGGCTTCTCAGAGCTCGCCCAGGTGGCGACCTTCGTGCCGGTGGAAGAACAGCGCGCCTTCACGCTTGAGGCAGGCACGCGTGGACGCATGGGCATAGCCGAATGGGATGTCTCGATTTACCGGTCAGACCTCGACGGTGAAATGCTCCAGTTCACTGTGGGGCCGGACATTCCAGCCTCGACCTTCAATGCCGATGACACAGTGCACCAGGGTATTGAAGCCGCGCTGCNGCTCCAGCTGAACGACTGGCTCCAGCTCCGCCAGATCTACACCTGGTCAGACTTCTATTTCGAGAATGATGCCCAGTTCGGCAATAACGCGCTTCCGGTTGTACCTGAGCATGTCTATCGCGCCGAGCTTCGGTTCGGGACTGACAGGTTCAATGTCGCGCCAGTGCTCGAATGGCTGCCTGATGGGCCTTATGCCGATTATGCCAATACGCTTCAGACCGANGGCTATGTGCTGCTCGGCGTGAATGCGGGCTGGCAGGTGAAAGAGGGNGTGGACCTGTTCCTGGACGCGCGAAACCTGACCGATGAAAAAGCCATCGGTGATGTTGGTGCTGTCATTGAGGCGGACGACACATCGCGCATTTTCTATCCCGTGGAACGCCGTGCTGTGTTCGGCGGCATTCGGGCGAGGTTCTAAGTCATGGCCAGCGCGACACGCACCTCACTCCAACACCGCGTCTGGCGCTGGCATTTCTTTGCCGGGCTCGCGGTGGTTCCATTCGTTCTGATCCTGTCGATGACCGGCGCGATCTATCTGTTCAAGCCGCAATATGACGCGGCGATTGAGCAACAGATCAATGCGAAGGCCGCCTCGGCGGCCGATAGCGCAGAGGCACTTAACGCAGAGGCGGTGCTCGACACCGCCCTTGCGAGGCATGAAGGCTCAAGCCTTGTCCGGCTGATCNTGCCGACCTCGCCAACCGACCGCGCGATGGAAGCAGAAATCATTACCGGGCAGGGCGAGGCGAAAACGCTCTGGATCGATAAGTCCAGTGGATCGGTCCTGCATGAGGCGCCGACAGACGGGCGCTTCATGGCCTTCATCAAACGTATTCATTCAAGCTTGCTTGGTGGCAATCTCGGCTCGCTCCTGGTGGAGACGATGGCCTGCTGGGCGATCATCCTGTTCGTGACGGGGCTCTATCTCTGGTGGCCGAGGTCTGGACCCTGGTGGCGCATGTTCGTGCCCGACTTTTCAGGTGCGAAGCGGCTGCGTCCGATACTTTTCAAACTGCATGGCGCGGTCGGGTCCTGGGTGAGCGTGCTCGCTTTGGTGATGCTGATTTCCGGCCTGCCATGGACGCAGGTCTGGGGTGAGGGGTTCACGCGGGCNAAGGCNCTGGCCGGGCTGGAAACGCCGGGACAGGTTTGGTTTGTCACNCTGCAATCGTCGGACCCTCATGCCATGCACAATATGGGCGGGTCNCTCTGGCANACCGAAAATCCGGCTGCAGATGAGGAAGTGGCGACACCGGCTNAAGAAATGACCGGCACNCCGCTNGNCNTTGGCGAGGTGGTGGAGCAGGCGCTCTCTGAAGGCTTCGCACCGCCCGTCTGGCTGCAACCGCCGCGCGGTGACAATGGTGTCTGGACGGTTCGCGGCATGAACGCCAACCGGTTCAAACAGGAAACGGTGCACTATGACCGCTGGTCCGGTGAAGAAGTGATGCGCATCCGGTTTGAAGACCAGAACGTGGTGGATCAGACCATGGCGGTGGGCGTGTCGTTTCACGAAGGTGCACTGTTTGGCTGGATCAATCAGGTCCTGGGCGTGATTGCCGCGCTTGGTGTGGCAGGTCTTGCCGTCACCGGCACTTTAATGTGGTGGAAGCGCAAGCCGGAGAGCCGAATTGGTGTGCCGCCTATGCCAGCTGACAAGCGGATCGCAGCAGGTGTTGGGGTCGCGATTATCGTCCTTGGCGTGCTGTTGCCCATGGCGGGATTGACGCTTCTCATCTGCCTGATTGCCGACTTCGTCTGGAGTGCAGTGTCCCGGCGGATNGTCGCCTGATCTGGGCTGGNATGCGGATTAAAGCGGGGAGGGGAGCAGTCCCCTCCAGCCTGNTCCCGCTGGTTNCGCCCGACGTTCGGATTGACGAAACATCTTTGCCCGATCACATGCTTCAGCATCTGGGTTTGCAGTTATACCGTTCAGGTTTTTCTGTATCACAATACTGTCAATACTTATTTATTGACTGCGACGTGTACGTCAGGTTTCTTAAATACTGGTCNGACAACTGGCTCGCTCAATGTATTCGAGGACGAAATCTGGCTCCTTGGAAAACGGTCAGGGTCCCGAGTCGATGATCGGTGCTCCTGACTGCGACAGCAGCCGATTTCAGGCTGAACCGTCAGATCACAATCAACCGTCGCAAGTGCTGGCGGCGACAATCTGATCGTGCGTCCGTCTGTTTACGGGACCGGTCGAAATGACGTGGCCGTGCTGGATCAGAAGCAGGTCAGTTTCCTGGGGCCGGGCAAGGCATTCAACACTGAGGGATTTGAGATGGAAGGTAAGTGGCGGCTGTCACCTAAATGGTTGGTCCACGCTTGTGCGCCTGAAACGCCTCCCGCAGACTCTCCACCAAATGATCCGGGCGAGGTCAACATTGTAGATTCTCATCTGGGAATGAACGTCCACCAATGGCGGCTGGATAATTCACTGGTGGCCCCGGGCGATGATCCATTTTATTATTGCGACGATCGGTTCGTCTATTCGATCAGCGCAAGTGACCGCGTCTCGCCTGGTCAGCCACGTAAACTCATGGGTCGTCTCAACTATGATGGGGACAAATCATAATCTCGCCGAAGTCTGGCTCAAAAACCGTTTTGGTATATAGAGCTGAGAGCGTTGAACCCGGTCGGACGTCAGATCGTCTGAGCAGCGGCCGGGNAGATCGATTCGAAGAGGACAGGTGACATGACCGATGCCAACTATGAGCGCCTCCATGCCTTTGCGGAAGACAACAGGCCGCCACGGTCGAAGGGCATTCAGGGCAAGACTGTGCCGCCCATTACGCAAGGCACAATCTATTGGGGCGCTGGTCTTGTCGGCATCGCTCTGATCTTCATGCTTGTCGTGCGTCTGATCGGCGGGGACAGCTTTGCCGGTGACATTCTGGTGCTGGGCACGATTGGCGTGCTGATCTGTGGCATCATCTTCTGCCTTTCGGCGCTGGGCGCATACGCGCTGCGCCGTCATCAGCTGAAAAAGGCCGGCACATCGAATTCAGGCTGGGTCGCAGCTCTGGTCGTTGACCGTCAGTACGATGCCTCTGATGCCGGTACCGATTTTGTTTTTATCGAACTGATTGACGGNCGCCGCGTTCGCCTGAAGCCGCAAAGCGAACGCGCTATGGATGCACGGAAAGGCGAGGTTGGCTGGGCGAGCTATCGTCAGGACCGGCTCATGGATTTCGTACCGGAGTAGGCGTCTTGACCCGTACCCGAGTTAAAATCTGCTGTATCCATTCAACAGATGAGGCCGAGCTTGCCGTAAGNGCGGGCGCCGATGCGGTTGGGCTTGTTGGCCAGATGCCCTCCGGGCCGGGCCCGATCTCAGATCGCAANATCGCGGAAATCGCACGATGTGTGCCGCCTGCTGCGAGTTGTTTTCTTCTGACATCTGAAACCTCCGCCTCTGGCATTGCCGAGCATCTGCTGCGGACCGGGGTGGCGACTGTTCAGCTGGTCCAGCATTTGTCTCTGGCTGAAACCCTGTCNCTGGACCGGGTTTTGCTGTCGACGCGCCGTGTTCAGGTGATTCATATGGAAGGCCCGGACGCGCTGGAACTGATCGAGAAGTACGAGCCTTATGTGCATGCGTTCCTTCTCGATTCAGGCAAGCCGTCTGCGGATGTGCCTGAACTGGGCGGCACCGGACGGGTCCACAACTGGGATCTGAGCCGTGCTTTTGTTGAGAAGAGCCGCAAGCCGGTGTTTCTGGCAGGTGGACTAACGCCTGAGAATGTCGGCGAGGCGATTTCGCGGGTGAAACCGTTTGGCGTGGATGTGTGCACCGGTGTGCGGACAAACGGGCATCTCGACCCGAAAAAGCTCGAAGCATTCATGAGCGCTGTGCGCATGGCTGATCGTCACCGATAAACGGCTGATACGAAAACGGCCCGGATGAACCGGGCCGTCTGAAGGTCTTCTGAAAAGAAAACTATTCGTTGATCGTGATCGTCGCAGGGCCCATGGCGCCGTTCACTTCGAAAGTGTCGCCAGGACCTTTGCCTTCTGGATATTCTGTGCAGTTTTCGCCGGGCTGCATGCTGGATTCTGTGCAGAGTGATGTGCCGTCAATGCGCCAGGAGCCATCAATCGTCATGCCCATAGCTTCGGCTGTGTAGGTGCCGTCTTCGTTGTAAGTGACGGGAATATCCATGCCCTGAGTTGAGAGCACGACGCCATGAGCGACAACGTGATCGAGGGTGGATTTGTCTTCGGCGAAGGCTGGTGTCGCAAGAGCTGCGACGATAACTGTAGAAGCGATAAGGGTGCGCATACTATTCTCCCTGTTTATATTCAAACATGTTTAGCAGGTATCGATAAACGGTAAAGTAGAAAAAACCAGTCGGACTGTAATTTTTACATTGCTNTTCTAAGACGTGGTTTCTACGGGCTTTCAGGTCGTCTGGTGATGAGGATGTTCAGATGTTTGCGCGATCCAGCAGCCGCACAAAGGCCGACCAGAACTCTGCGCGAATATCGTCCGTTTCCATCAGAATTTCATGTCGCGCTGTCGGTAGATAGATGTGTTCAGCATCAGCCAGCTGTGCGGCGATCCGCTCATGGCTGGCATTATCGACCAGCTCTTCCTCGCCAGCGGTGGCGATGAGTACAGGGCAGGTGACGTCTTTGAGCGCATCGGGGCGGGCAAAGGCGTCAATCACATCAAGCGATGCGCCGACCCAGCTCCAGGTGACCTGGCCCAGTTCAAGAGCTGGCAGAGTGCTGATCAGNTTTTCCTGAATATCCCAGCGCCGACGATCATGCGTGACAATGTTGTCTTCGAACGTCGTTGGCATGTTTTTGACGGGGATGAAGCTGGCGCCCTGGCCAAGTGTCTTCATAGCCCATGCCAGATACTTCATACCCATAAACCGGCTTTTCAGACCCCACATAGGCGCCGAAAAAGCGGCCGCATCGACCTCGACATATTTCTGGGTAATCGCTGCCAGCGCGATCGCGCCCCCCATGGAATGGGCGATGGAGATATAAGGCCGGGGAAGCTCGCTCCCCATCTCCTCCAGCGCAACGCGCAGTGCGTTCATGAAAGTGGCGAAACGGTCGATATGGCCTTTTTTCGAGTCGGGCAGCAGGCGAGATGAAAGCCCCTGGCCTGGCCAGTCCAGGATCACGATCGCAAACCCCATATNCTGGAGTTCGCGCGCCGTTTCGAAGTATTTTTCGATGAATTCTGTGCGCCCGGGGCAGACAATCGCTGTGCCGCGCGGGGCTTCTGCGGTTGAGGGCGCAACGCACATGCGGAGTTTGCGCCCTTCAAGACCATTCAGCCATCTGACTTCAGCCCCTTTCGGGGCTGGATTGCCCTCGACGATGACAAGATCTGACGAGGACATTGCGATCAGGTGAGCTTCGACAGCACGCTTTGGAGTTTCATGGCCACTGACATGTCGCCAGCGACTTTCAGCTTGCCCTGCATGAAGGCCATGGTCGGGTCGAGCTGGCCAGCCAGGAGCTTCTGGAAATCTTCCCAGTCGACAGTGATGACCGCATCTGCGTCTGCATCTTCATTGGAGGCTTTACCGTTCACGCCGTCCAGGAACAGTTTTCCGTCGTCGCCGAAATCGAACTTAACTTTTTTGTCGAAGTCGCCACCCGGTTGGAGAGCGTCATCTGCCTTCGATGTAACAGTTGCAAGATCCATAAAATTCTCCTTCATGGTTGAGCCTTTCTATGGCCCTGAGACCAGCATATGGCAAGGAAAGCGCCACTATGGAAGGCTTCCCCAGCGGAACGTCAGTGCCTAAAAGATCAATATTAAAGCATACGGGGAGTGCGATGAGCTGGAAGCCATCAATTGAGGAACTTCGCCAGCGTGAAAGGCTGGCTGAGAAGATGGGCGGCGAAGAGCCGGTCTCGCGCCAGCGAGGGCGCGGAAAGCTGACCGTACGCGAGCGCGTGGCCTTTATGGCAGACCCCGGCAGCTTTCAGGAAATCGGCAAGATTTCCGGCCGGGCTGTGTATGACGAGAATCACGAGCTCGAAGACTTCCTACCAGCGAATATGGTGATCGGCAGGGCAAAAGTGGGCGGGCGACCTGTGGTGTTGCTCGGCGATGACTTCACGGTGCGGGGCGGGGCCGCTGATGCCAGCATTCGCGGCAAAATGCTGATGGCTGAGAAAATGGCCGGAGAATACCGCATGCCGCTGATCCGGCTGGTCGATGGCACGGGCGGCGGCGGCTCCATCAAGATGCTGGATAAGGATCCGCGCACCTATATTCCCGAAACGCCCGGCTGGGAGCTGGTCGTGGACAATCTGTCCGAAGTGCCTGTCGTCGCATTGGCGCTCGGCCCGTGCGCCGGGCTGGGGGCGGGTCGCGTCGGCGCGAGCCATTATTCGGTTATGGTGAAAGAGCTGTCTCAGGTGTTTGTGGCCGGCCCGCCGGGGGCGCGCGCCATTGGCGAAGAGGTCACCAAGGAAGAACTTGGCGGCTGGCAGATACAGGCGCGAAACGGCACGGTGGACGAGGCCGTGGAGACCGAAGCCGAGGCTTTCCAGAAGACCCGCGACTTCCTCTCCTATCTGCCATCTTCAGTGCATGAGAGACCCGCGCGCACCGAGCCGACAGATGACCCAGACCGGCGCGAGGAAAGCCTGATCGACATCGTGCCCACAGATGGCAAGACGCCCTACAAGCCGCGCAGGATTGTCGAGGCCTGTGTGGATGCGGGCAGCTTTTTCGAGATCGGTAAGCATTGGGGCCGCGGCATCGCCACCGGATTTGCGCGGATTGACGGCTTCCCCGTTGGTATCATGGCGGGCGATCCCTTCTTCCTTGATGGCGCCTGGACAGCTGATACCTGCGATAAGGTCACCCGGCATGTGGATCTGTGCGACACTTTCCATCTGCCGATCATCCACTTTGTCGATTGCGCCGGGTTTGCCGTGGGCGTGAAGCATGAAACCGCAGGCGTGACGCGAAAGGGCGTCCGCGCCATGGCGGCCGTTTATCAGGCGAATGTGCCGATCTGTTCGATTGTGATTCGCAAAGCCTTCGGGCTGGCGGGCTCGGCCATGATGAACCCGACCAAAACCAAATGGCGCTATGCCTGGCCATCGGGTGACTGGGGCTCACTGCCCATGTCTGGCGGGATTGAGGCGGCTTACCGGAAGGAACTGTCTGAAGCTGAAGACCGGCAGGCATTTCTGGATGAGCTCTATGCCAAGTTCGAAGCCATGCGCTCGCCTTTCCGGACGGCTGAGGCGTTTCTGGCCGAAGACATTATCGACCCGCGCGATACACGTCCAAGACTCGTCGATTTCGTCCACCATGCCGACCGCATGATTGAGGCGGGCCGGATCGCGAAAGGCTACCGGCCCTGACCCTCAATTAGCTGAGATAGCCGCCAGAGACTTCAATCCGCTGGCCGGTGACCCATCGGCTGCTCTCGTCCAGAAGACTGGCCACGACAGGCCCGATGTCATCCGGAAGCCCGACGCGGCCGAGCGCCGTGCCGCCTGCGATCTGCTGATTGAGTTCAGCATTATCGCGCACCGCGCCGCCTCGGAAGTCTGTCTCGATTGCGCCGGGCGCAATGGTGTTGGCTGTAATGCCGCGCGGACCGAGTTCTGTCGCCAGATAGTGGGTGAATACCTCAACAGCGCCCTTGGCCGACGCATAGGCGGCGTAACCTGGAAATGAGAACCGTGTCAGTCCTGATGAGATGTTCACGATACGCCCGCCATCTGCGAGCAATGGCAGAAGCGTCTGGGTCAGGAAGACGACGCCTTTGAAGTGCACATTCATCAGAGAGTCGAACATACCTTCGCTTACGTTGCCAATCGATGCACAATCGCCATGCCCGGCATTATTGACGAGGTGATCAAAATCGTCGCGTCCCCAGACCTTGTTCAGCTGAGACTTCAGTGTCGCGGCAAACGCGTCAAAGTCTGCGAGCTTGCCGGTGTCGAGCTGGAGCGCGACGGCTTTGCGGCCCATTGCCTCAATCTCCGAGACG
>PABS01000100.1 GCA_002699325.1 Ponticaulis sp.
AGCAGCGGCCACCATCTTCCACGGAAACGGAAATCCTCTCCACACCGCAGACACGCGCGCAGGCGGGTGTCCAAGCCTCTAACGGCTCAACACCTGAGCGGTCAGAGGTGTGGATACCCGTTTCCACGGGTATCGGAGGAGAGATTGATGCTTGTTCAAAACAACCGAGCGCAGCTCGCCAGAGCCTGAGGTGAAGGATCAGCATCCGAGCCAGACACGCCTGAACTTTGAGATCGGCGCTCACAGAGCCCGACCGGGCGACGGGCGGTCAGCCCGCAACAGCCTTAAGCCTGTTCTATGCGAACCCCAGGTTCGCGGGAACGAACACGGATGCCACCAAGCGGGTGTGAAACTCAAAAGCGCGTTTTGGCGCAGATCAGTAGTCGGGAAACTCTTCGTACTGGTCCTGAAGAAAGGCGACCAGGTCGATCAGTTCGGCAACTGTGAGCTGTTCATTCACGGTGCGCATCGCAGACTGGCCGTCTTCGACATAGGGTTCGCGTTTATAGCCGCGCGCAATCTTGTGGCTGGGGTTGATCACCGCAGAGACAAGCTCGCCATGGGTGGCAATCCGGGTCTGGAGGCCGCCAATTGCGACATTCATTTCCGGGTCTGTCATGTTGTCACGCAGCTCCGGAAAAGCGCCGATGATATGGCATGTCGCGCATTGCTTTTCCTCGAAGACGGCCTTGCCAACTTCCGCATCGCCCTCTGGCAGGCGGAAGCCATAAGCTGAATCCGGCGACATATCGCACGCCGACAGCGTGACAAAAAGCGCTGGCAGAATTGCAGAACGCAGAAACATGAGAACGCCCCTCCCGGTCCATGAATATTCAACATTGACCAGACTATACGCTAATTATGACATTTTTTGTAGGGGTATTGGATACGGTGTCCTGATAAGGCGACCGGAGTTGCACGCGCTTCGTGACCGGACCGGGAAATAAACTGGAGTTGGTGATGTTTTCGCTAAAATAAACACTATATCAGAAGGGCAGTTTATTTTCTGCACTTTTGAAAGACTAAATAATGTTTCAGACATCAATAAGAAAAACCCGAAACAAAGACAGTATGGATCGCAAACCAGCGGTCGACGATGTGGTTCCCCACACCAGCGTGCCTTCGCAAAAAACCGGCACGCCAACCATGCCCACCAAAACCAGAATCCGCGCGACGCTCAGCCTCTTCTGATCGCAGCGGTTCGCATGGGCGCATTCATATTTCTTCAGACTGACAGGCTATTTTATGTACACACATACCAACGACCGACCGGTCACGTTTCGCCGCCCCTTCACCCTGGATGGCATTGAAGAAACCTTCCCGCCTGGCGAATACATCATCCAGACGGTGATTGAATCGCTCAATGAGCCTGCTCACCGAAGCTATCGCACGATTGCAACCCAGCTTGTTGTGAAGGCGGGCACAAACGGCCACGCTGAGGAACGGATGATCGATATTGATCCCAAGGCGCTTCAGAAGGCATTCACGCAGGACTCCCGGATTGATCCGGCAAAGAAAGCTGCGAAGAAAGCTGCCGCTGCGGCCTAGCGCGATTTAAAGCTGCTAATGCGCTATGGCGCGTGAACACAGCCCATCTTGCGCGAGAGCTTGAGTGCTGAGACACTCCTCCCCCTGAAATGGGGGACGCTATGTCATCAATTGCAGCTGTTCTTTTCGCGGCGAACATCGCCGCCTGTTCACCAGAAACTGACGCCGAAGCCGCCTTTCAGGCCATTGAAAAGGCCAATGCGACCGCTCAGGCGGCCGTCGCCGAAGGCGATTTTGAAACCTATACCAGCCTGTTTACCGAAGATGCCTGGTCCATGCCGCCCAATAGCCCGGTCAGCAAAGGCCGGGAGGAAATCTTCGACGCCTTCACCCAGATGACGCAGTTCGGCACAATGCAGTTCAATCTTGAAGCGCTGGACGTCCATGTATGCGGCACATCGGCTGTCGAGCGCGGCGCGTTTACGCTCGATTTCACACCAACGGTCGAGGGCTCACCTATCCCNGCTTTTCNCGATGAAGGGCATTATCTCGTCCACTGGGTGGAACNGGACGGCNAATGGCTGATCCGGACAGACGCGCCAGTCAGCACAGTGCCGATCCCCATGCCATGAGCGGCAGGCGCCTGACGGGCGGAGCTATTCGTCTTCAGCCTCTTCGTCTTCCGCTTCGCTCATGTCTCGCGGCTCGTAGCTTCCAAAACTGCCAGCATGGCCGGGGAACACCACCGGACTTTCCGCGCCGTCGGTCGAAACAGACGCCACGCCGAAGAAGTAGTTATCGACCACAAGACCTTCGAGCACATGGCTATCCGTTTTGCCAACGAAGCGTGACCACTGCCATTGCGGCTCTGCCGTCAGGCGCCAGTAAATTTTGTAACCCGCCAGATTTTCAGCCATTTCGCCTTCTGGCACCTGCCAGCTGAGTGTTGTGTCGGGCTGAACCGCTCCCGCGATCTCAACTCCTGCCGGGAATGGTGGCGCGGCAGCCATATTGGCCAGCGTCGCCACATTAAGCGCTGTCAGCTTACGGGCGTAATTGAAGTCGACGCCAGACAGAACATCGCCATATTCAACGCCNTCTTCNGTGCGGATNTCCTGGTGCTGGCGATTATAATTCTCATGGGTTTCCATGATCCGGACACCCGGAATGCGCTTTTCGGTGAAGGGGCGATGGTGGCCGCCACGGCGGAAGCGATCGAGACGATAGACCATCATCACATCTAGGTCTGACAGATACATGTCGGCCATTTTGTCGACATAGCGCGCCAGGTTTCGCGACGCGCCGTCCACCTCACCGCCCCGGAACCGCCGGTCGCGCGCTTCGGCAGAGGTTTCATTGCTCCATGTCGCCTCGGAGAAAACCCGGGCTGTTGCATTATCAATAATACCGTCCACGCCCTCAATATTGCCGATCATATCGTTGTTCAGAACAGCTTTCACACGCCAGCCCTGCTCCAGAGCGTAGTCCGCAACAATCTCACCGCCGAACAGGCCCTGCTCCTCACCCGACAGGCCCGCATAGATAATCGTTCCGGCAAACTCATGCTGGCAGAGCACCCGGGCGGCCTCGATCGTGCCGGCCATGCCTGAGGCATTGTCGTTCGCGCCGGGCGAGTCATCGGTTGAGTTCATCACGTCACTGACGCGGCTATCGATATCGCCAGACATGATCACCACACGATCCGGGTCGAGGCTGCCGCGCTGGATCGCCAGCACATTGACCACTTCGACAGGTTCCGGAATGCGCCCAAATCCGCCAGCCATGCTCGATACCGTAATCACCTCGAGCGGCACTGCGCAGCCTTCGGAGATCCGGTTGAACTCGTCCTCAATCCAGCGCCGCGCAGCCCCAATGCCGCGCGTCTCGCTCTCGGTCTCAGACAGAGTGTGGCGCGTTCCAAAGCTGACGAGCTTTTCAATATCCGCCTGAATTCTGTCCGCTGAGACGGCATCGACCATATCATGGGTCTGGAGAAATTCTGCAGGTGGAGCTGTCTGTGCGCTGGCAGCGCCCATCGCGCCCATCATNGCCAGAGCCGAAATTGCTGAAACAAACCGCATGGAGCACTCCCTTGAACCGTTCGGCGCTAAGGTTTCAAAACTTTGCCGCGTTGGAAAGCCAGATCAGTCAGAAACTTCTGCACGCCTTGCCAAACGCAGCTTCCTGGCGCGCCATGCATTCTCTACTCACATCTCGTCATCAATGTACGGATTGTTTCAAGAAGCCAGACAGACAAACAGGCTGGCCATAAGGGAGGGAGTAATGACCCGCACATCACTTCAGCGAACTGTTCCAGGTCTGATCGCAGGGCTTTCNTTCCTATGTGGACCTGCCGTCGCCCAGAATCAGCATGCGGATACGCCNGGCGCAGTTGTCGCCATGCCCGCCCTGGAATGCGTGAGTTATTATACGGCACTCGGAAACCTCGCCGGTCCTCACGAAAACCAGACACGCGACACCCTTCATAGTCGCGCGACCGAGATCATTCGGAACAACACGCCCGCAGAACAGTCTCAGGCTCAGTTGGAAAAAGCTGACAAAGCCAGAGCCGACGCGGAAATCATCCTGGCGCAGGTCAACGCTGGAAAGCGGACGCGCGCTCAACTGGCTGATGCTGTTGCGGCCTGTGATCAATCATTTGGTTTCGACCCGCTCCCGCTGGTCCATGATCAGGACGATCCCGCAGACGGCGACGATACAGACCCATCCATTGTGGGGAATAACTGAGCGGTATCTTCCAGCTGATCGAACATGACAGAGACTGGTAACGGGGCGACTGGCACCCTCACCTTCTCTCCCATTATGCCGTTGGCACGCCTCGCCTTGATGCACTCGAAACTGCCTGCCCGAAATGCCCTGCAGGCCTCAGGGCGGTCCTCATAAACGCCGCACACCACTCTACCCTCGGAAAGGTCCAGATGGACACAATACCCGCAGTCAAAGCGAACATAGCTCTGGCCGTTTGCACTGAACACGCTATCGGCAGGCAATGTCCGGCTAATATCCCATGGAAGAAGAACGAGATAATTCGGGTTCCGGCTGAAACAGCAGGCACCGCATGACACGCAGTCATAGCCCTGTTCGCTCATCTTTCTGAGCATGGCTCCGCCGCGCGGTTTTGATAATCGCATCGGTCCGCGGCCGCGCCAGATATGCTGGCAAGATGCGCTTGGCAAGAGGGAATTTTACTCGCCCATCTGCGGCCAAAAGCATGAAGGGAACCAGTCCGTACAAAGATAGTTATGTCCTCCAGAAGGAGGCATGAGCCATGACAAGAAGACTGATCAATCTGGCTGTTGTGACAGCGACTTTTGCATTCGGAATTGCCGCCGGTTACTTCGGTACTGGCGCGGCCTATGCGCAGCCAGCGCCACTCACCGACGCCTCAGATATCGCCAGATAGATCATGACGCGGAATCCACGAAGACTTCTGGCGGCTTCGCGCCAGAAAGGGATTGTGGATTTTCCCGGCTGCACATAGCCTCCTGCGCTTTCGAAGCAGGAGCCTGGAATGAACCTGTGCCGCCTCAAATTTCATGCGTTCGCGCTGATCTCTGCAGCTTGCCTCGCAGGGCTCTCGGCACATGCTGATACCTCCAAGCGCATTGCGCTCACCTATGATGATGCGCCGCGAGCAGATACCGCTATGACGGGCGACGATCGCGCCGCGATGCTGCTTTCCGGTCTCGAAGCAGCCGGTGTCGATCAGGCTGCATTCTTCGTGGTGACCTCAAACGTTAATTCACCCGCGCGTCTCGCCAGCGTCCAGCGTTACGCGGCTGCGGGACATGTCATCGCCAATCACACGCATACGCACCCCTGGCTTCGGGATGTGTCTGTCGAAGACTATCTAGATGAAATCGACCTGGCGGAGACGATCCTTCAGGTGTTCGAGAATCGGCGCACATGGTTTCGGTTCCCCTACCTGAATGAAGCTCCTGATCTGGAAAAGCGCGATGCGGTCCGCGAAGGCCTTGCCGAACGCGGTCTGTTTTCAGCCTATGTCACGGTCGACACCTATGACTGGCATCTCGACGGCCTGTTCCAGACCGCATNGAAAGAGGGCCAACCTGTATGCATGGCAGCGCTTGGCGAGCTCTACACCAGCATGCTGGTCGATGCCGCCAACTTCTATGATGAAGCCGCCCGCACCTATCTGGATGATGTCCCCGCACAGGTCCTGCTGCTGCACGAAAATGATATTGCGGCCCATTTCGTGACAGATCTTGTGGAAGCGCTGGAAGCGGATGGCTGGGATATTGTCACAGCAGATGAAGCCTATGCGGATCCAATCTCAACTGTGCTGCCAGATACCCGGTTTCTGGGTATGGGACGCGTAGCGGCAATGACGATGCTAGCCGGAAAGCCGGGCCGCGAATTCAGCTATCTTGCGGTCGAAGAGCCCCAGATAAACGAAGCCTTCGCAACGGATGTCGCGAAGGCTNGTTCTGATTAAATCAAGAGGTTTTACCAGCCACGTTTTCCATAACGCTGGCGCTGGTAATTGTTCGCCCGCTCGCGTTCCCACGCAGCGCGCTCCATCTGATATTCATAGTCGCGCTGGGCTGCACGGCGCTCGACGTTTTGCTGAAAGCGGATAAAGCCTTCCTGCCGACGAGCTTCTGCCGCGTTCAGACCCGCGGTCTGGCGATCTTCCCAGCGATCCTGCCGGGTTTCTTCGCGATAGCCGTAACCATCATAGCCGCGCTCAGGATAAACGCGCTGGTTATCATAGCGGCGCCACTCACCGTCCCGCGAGCCATACTGAGACGGCTGGGGTGGATAATATTCATAGCCATTCATATCGCGCGGCGACTGATAGCCTTGATCTGTGTGGCGCGGATCATACGGATTGTAGCCACGCGCCTGATATCCGCGCGGGTCTTGCTGAGCAGACTGAGTGGCCACAGGTCCGCCGAGCAGCTCGTCACCGGACTGCGCCATGGCAGGCTGGGACGCAAGGCTGAGGGCACCAAGAGCGAACGACGCCATAAGAGTGCGTTTCATCATGGAAAGTCTCCTTTCGAAGAGTGTGTCACACTCAAGATGAACCGCTCCCGAACACCCCGCGTTCCACAGGAAACTCAGCTGAACTTCCTTTTGCCTACCAGTCAGAGGCTAGCCCCAGGGCCCGGAACTCCGCTTGCCTTTGCGCCGTGCCGCTACCCATGGTGAGACCTGCCCATCATCAGGCCTCGGCTGAGGCGAACTCTGAGCAGGCTGGAACGCTCCGGCGCCCATACCCTTTAACGACATCAGGGCTTCAATCCGGTTTTGCGTGGCCGGGTGAGTTGAGAACAAACTGTCACCTTTCTGCCCCGCCAGCGGGTTCACGATGAACATGTGCGCCATGGATTGGTTCGCTTCAGTGGTTCTGTCGGGCATTAGCTCGGCTTTGCCGGAGATCTTAGCCAGCGCGCGGGCGAGCGGCTCCGGGTCGCCAAGAATTTCAGCACCGCTTTTATCGGCCTCGTATTCTCGAGCTCGACTAATGGCCATCTGAACGACACTGGCGGCAATCGGCGCCAGAAACGCAATCGCCAGACTGGCAATGAGCCCGCCCCGGTCCCTGCCGCCGCCAAAGAACAGCGCGAAATTTGCCAGAAGACCAATGGCACCGGCGATTGTTGCTGTGACCGTCATGGTCAGCGTGTCGCGGTTTTTGATATGCGCCAGCTCGTGCGCCATCACGCCAGCCACTTCATCGCGCTCAAGCATATTGAGAAGCCCGGTCGTTGCGACCACGGCAGCATTGTCCGGGTTGCGGCCCGTGGCAAAGGCGTTGGGCTGGTCCATCTCGATGATATAGATTTTTGGCTCTGGCAGCCCGGCGCGCTCTGCCAGTTTGCGCGTATCCGCCAGATAGGCAGAGACTTTGGTGTTGTTCTGAAAGTCCGCGGCGGGTTTGGCGCGGTAGGCTTTGAGAACGATACTGTCGGAATTCCAATAGCTGAAAACATTGAGCCCGATTGCAATCACGAAGGCGATCATCATGCCGGTGACACCACCAACGAGATAACCAACGCCGCCGAATAGCGCTGTCATCGCGGCCAGTAGCATGAAGGTTTTCGTATGGTTCAAAATAGGCATCCGGCGAGTGTCTCACAGAAGGTTTGAACGGTACGCAAGATACTTAGGAAGCCATGTCAGCCTGCGGAATAGGTGAGCGGCAGTGAAACTTGCGCCAGAATGTCAGAGACGAAGTCAGGCAAGCCGTCTGTGATGAGGAAATAGATGCCAGCGATGATTGCCACCACCAGCACGATCTTCAGCAGCGGCTTCAGCACGACTTTCCAGACGAAATAGAGCGCGACGGCGCCTACCAGAACGATAATCAAAGTTTCCATAGGCAGGCCGCTTCGCTTCTGTCGCGCAGGATTACGACTTCATCTTGCCGTCTTCATCGAAGAGTTTGGCACCAATCCAGCTGACGATGGACACAACAATCGCCGCAAGCACNGCCGGGATCAGGCCCGTGACAACCATGTCAGACAGGAACCATGCTGTCAGACCAATCATGGCGCCGTTCAGCACGAGCAGGAAGAGGCCGAGCGTCACAATTGTGAGAGGCAAGGTCAGCCAGAACAGAACCGGCTTCACGAAGGCGTTGACCACGCCAAAAATCAGAGCCGCAAGAAGCAGCGTGCGCGTGTCATCAATTTCGACACCCGGCACGATTTCAGACGCCGCCCACAGGCCTGCTGCAGCAATCAGCAGTCTGACTAGAAATCCCATCATAGCTTACCTCCGGTTAGAGGACGCCGGACCCCATATTCGGTTCCCAACGTCTCAGTCCTGGATGGCATCATGCCACCATTTTGAATGTCTTGCGCAAATAGTCGATGAAGTCCGGACTGATGCCCTCTGCGGCCAGATGCTCTGCGGGCACGGGTGTTTCAGGAGAGATATAGTCCGGATCTGCCTGCACGCGTTTGGGAAAGTCATGTCTCAGAATTGCCGCGCGTCCAATCAGAACGAAGTCACATCCAGCATCGATCACCTTACGGACATCATCGGCGCTCATGATTTTTCCTGCTGCGCCGACACGGACATCGCCGCGCGGAAGGTCCATGAAATGTTTCAGAAGGCTCTTTCCCTGATGCTCTTCTTCATGCGGCTCTTTGAAGACATCCCAGAGTGAGAGGTCGATATAATCTACCTGCCCCGTCTCAACGAGTGCTCTGAAAAAGGCCTTCATCTCATTAAGACGCTGACCGAAACGCTCTGGCGAGAAGCGGACACCCAGTTGGAAATCGGGTCGGCACTGCGCCCGAATACCATCAATGATCTCCATGATGAGTTTCCAGCGGTTCTCTAGCGAACCACCATATTCATCTGATCGCTGATTGATGGTCGGCGAGAGGAATTGCGCGAGAATATAGCCATGCGCGCCATGGATTTCGGCGCCNTCAAACCCGGCCTTTTCNGCCCGGACNGCGGNNGCGATGAAATCNTCNCGCAGTTGATAGACTTCTTCCGTCGTCAGGNCGCGNGTGCCGGTCTTCTCATCATCNGANGCCCCGACAGGTGTTCCAACCAGATCCTGNGGCGANCGATTGCCGGCATGGTGAAGCTGGACGGCGGCCACAGAGCCTTCCGCCTTGATCGCCGACGCCAGACGCGTGAGGCCTTCGAGCTGATGGTCGCCCCAGATACCGAGCTGGCCGGGAAATCCCTGCCCGACTTTCTGCACGTGAGAGGCGCAGGTCATCGTCATACCGAAACCACCTTTGGCGCGCATGGTGAGCCAGTGAAACTCTTCGTCAGAAAGCACGCCATCATCATGGCTTTGCTGATTGGTCAGCGGCGCAAGGCCGAAACGGTTCTTCCAGTCTGGCCCGCGCTTGAATGATAACGGACGGAACGGCGTATCCTGACTCATGGCATTCCCCTGAAGACGTTGTGGACCGCTCTCACATGTAGGCGATGCGGCCCATGGTTTCACGCCGGTCCGCCAAAAAACAGCTCGCGAACATGACTGACACATGAATGGCCCAGTCAGGCTAAGGCCATCGGTCTTCTGTATGCTGGTTGTGATTGGTAAAGCAGGGTGAGCGCCCTGTTCTGCCTGAACGCCGGCCCAGCCGGTAGAAAAGGAGACAACAGATGAAACGCTTTCTGACCAAGTCAGCTGCTGCCGGTCTGGCCCTTTCAATGGCAGGCGCCTTTGCAGGCTCAGCCTACGCAGACAATGACAGATATCGTCATGCGCCGCGCTATTCGCACACGGACAAGGCGTACGAGAAGTATCAGCGCGATGTTCGCAAGGCGCGCGAGCGCTATGAGCGCAGCCGATACAGAGACCAGCGCCGTGACTACCGACACAACTCTCGCGCTTATCAACGCGGCTATGAGGATGGCGTCCGGTCTGGCCGATATTCGCAGAATGACCGCTATTATTCCGGCAATCAGCGGATTTACGATTATGGTCGCTACGGACTTCAATCACCGCCAAATGGCCAGTATTACGCCCAGCAACCCAATGGCGACATCGTACTCGTCCTTGCGGCTACCCAGCTGATTACATCGCTGCTGAACGGCTATTGATACAGTAGGCAATTTGATCTGAGCGGGCTCCGGCCCGCTCTTTTCTTTTAAGCTAGTCAAAAATACCGACTGCGCCTTCAGCCCAGATCAGTCCGACGATCAAGACAACCGCGACACAGGCCAGTAGCCGCAGACCCGGACGCCGAATGAACTTCACGGAGACAACAAGCCCGAGCGCAAGCGTCGCAAGTAGGGCGCCAGCGACCAGAAAAAATCTTGCTGCTCGTCCAAGTAAGCTGATGCCGAGAAACCATCCAAACGGCATCTGGATTGCCCCAGAAGCGATCGTAGCGACTTTGAAGGGAATAGGAGTGAATGCCGCTGCAGCAAGAAACCAAACGCCCCATATCTCGGCGAGTGCCACGAATCGATCCCAATGATGCTGGGCGCCATAGAAACTGATAATTGGTTCGCCGACCGTCGTCATAAGAGCGAAGCCAATAATGTAACCAATGGCA